>CAZRMH010000222.1:0-13241 GCA_964600935.1 uncultured Candidatus Obscuribacterales bacterium | reverse complement strand
TTCGCGGCGGGCATCTTCTTCCGTCGTAGCACCGACAACGATGGTCGTTTCGGTGAGCAGCGAACGCCTAACGGTTCTGATCGGCTTGGCCGTGGCTTCTTCGGTTGTGCTGGCGATCGCATCGTTTATCTCGCGACAAACTACGAAGAGCGAGCCGACCAAAGAAGAAGTCGATGCTGCTGTTCGCGCTGAAGAAGCGAAGAAGGTCGACATTCTTCCGCATCAAGAAGAGAAAGAAGCGGCTGCCCAGGCGGAAGCCGAGAAGGCGAGCAAGGCAGAATAAACTCGTTGGCAAATGCAGTCGTGGCAGAAAACTGCAGAGGGGCTCACCAGTCAATCGAAATTCCGAATTGTTTACCGAAATCGGCGAGGAATTCGTTCTTCTTTGATCCGGTTTCTTCTGCCAGCTTCAGATATTCGGTGGATTTGGCTGCGTCGCCGTTTTTCGCACTCAGAAAACTGCGCTTTATCAGGTCATAACGAGCTGAATCGCTGCTCTGGAGATGGAGCTTGTGCTGCCACATTAGTCCCTCGTCAAATTTCGTTGCGTCTTTGGCAATCAGTCGTTCAGCTTCGGCGAAATCTGCTCTGGCCGCGGTTAAATTTTTCATCTTCTCATATATAATCCCGCGCTTAATATAAACATTGTCCGGTCCATCGTAGGGACTGCACTTCTTAATGGCCTGGGTGAGATCTTTAATCGCGCCTTCCTTGTCACCATCCCGCCAGCATAACGCGGCGCGCTCAACGAGCAGATCAGTTGACCTCCACGAGCTTAAAATTGCGGCACTATAATCTTCTTTAGCAAGTTTGTATTCGCCGCGATCCGAGTGAATCTTGCCTCTTACTTTGTACAGTTCGGACTCTCGCCAGTTGCGCTCAACTTGTTCTTCCGCATCAATCCTTTGCGATAACTCTTGCAAAGCTTGATCGGATTTTCCGGCGGCATTGTGACAGAGCGCCAACTGGATTAGTGAACCATCTCTTTCCGGATTTTTCTTGATGCCGATTTTCAGCCACCGCTCCGCTTCATCGTATTGTTGGCGTTCTGTCAGTAGTTTACCCAGAGCTTCGTACGGTGCATCTGAATTACTATTGATTGCCATCGATGCTCGCAGGAGAGTCTCTGCCAGACGAGGCGCAGGAGGTTTGTACGCAGTCGACTTAGACACGCTCAACAACGGAGATGTTATTTCTCTAGCCGCTGATTCGAATGCTAACGTCAACGAAATAGCGGAGAGGAGTAAACCAGGTATTGAAAAAAACAGCATTTTCTTTGCCACTTCTGATAGTGCCACGCGATGTTCGTGACCCGAGAAAAATTCTCCGATACACGTTGCTGAAAGCAGAGAAAATGCGATGAATTGCGACACGAAGAACAGCAACAGTAGCGGTTGCAAAAAAGGAGGCAGGAATTCAAACGTTCCATTACTTGCGAGGTAACACGCGCCAGTGACCAGACCCATGAGTACAGCAACCATTAGTCGAAGCGTCACCCATTGGCGATTCTCGGGCTGCGGAAGCAACAATTTTTTCCGCCGGGTGTAGAGCAGGGTCAGGACGGACGGCATTACGACTAGCATGAGAGCTTGCATTCCCGGCATTCCCAGAGTCAATGATTGGAAATACATGAGGCATGCAACTGCCAGACCCACCAAGTTTACGATTTGACGACGAGATAAGTTCGCTTTGGGTTCGCTTTCTCGTTTTCTTTTTCCTACCGCTTCGCCGCGCTTCAGTTTGCTTAGGTCGGCAATTAACTCTGCAGTGTTTTGATAACGCTCCTCCGGGGTTTTTTCAAGGCAACGGAAAACTATAAATTCCAATCCAGCTCGAAGCTCGTTACCTTTATCGATACTCCACTGAGCAGGTGCATCGTTAATTTGTTTAATTACAGTTTGAATCGGATTCTCGCCGGCATAAGGTGCATTGCCGGTGAGCACCTCATACATTAAGCAACCGAGTGAGTATATGTCGGAACGCTGATCGAGTTTAAAACCAAGACATTGTTCTGGACTCATATAGTTCGGAGTGCCAAAAATGTCACCGGTTTTTGTTAGATCCTGGGTTTCGCGTCCGACTGTAGATTCGGTAGGCATGAGCTTAGCGATGCCAAAATCAGCGAGCTTTGCCGTTTTGATTCCTGACGGACTTTCAGCCATCAAAACATTTCCAGGTTTTATATCGCGGTGAATCACACCGTTGGTATGAGCATTCGATAGTGCCTCGGCTAAATCAATGAAGATGTCCAAACCTTCCTTGTCGGGCAGCGGTCCAGCTTCGCGGATATGTTCGGCTAAGCTGACACCGTCGGCGTAGTCCATGATTAAAAACGTGGCACCGTCCCTGGTGCGGCCGTGAGAGTGAACAGCGATCAAGTTGACATGATCGAGTTTTGAAACGGCATTTATCTCTTGTTCAAAACGTTTAATTGCTTCTAAGTCATCCGACAGTTCTGCGCGCATCACTTTGACCGCGTAAATGCTTTGATCGGCTCGATTTCGAGCTTTGAATACTGTGCCCATTCCACCCTGCCCTAGAAATTCGAGCGCTTCGAATTGATCGCCGAGATCAGGGAGTTCGATAGAATTTGCTGCAGTTTGCCGATCGTTTGAAACGGAAGTTGTTCCACTTTCAACACAATCGCACGTTGCTCCTGAGAACAATTGAGATAGCAAAGTTCCCGTTTTACTTCTATTCTTATGGCAACGATCACATCGTTCCGTAAGCTTTGTCTTTGCCGCTGTTTTCGTGGGCTGCGATTTCATTTCGATGCCTTCTGATACTAAAAGTTCAGATTGATTCCAGTTTGTTCCGTAAATTCCTTGAGTAAATCATTTTTCGAGCCACCGGACTTTTGGGCCTTTTCTAATTCCCTTGCTGCGAGCTCTTTATCTCCGAGTTTGGAGTAGGCGTAGCTTCTGGCCAGGTTGGTCTTACCAGTGCCATCGTGAGGGTTGGCGTTAAAGAGAATTCGCATGAGTTTCCAAAACCCCCGATCGTGCATTCGTTTGTCTAGAGTTTCCGGATCTGACTGATCAAGCACTGATTGGTAGTCATTCTTAGCTAAGTCCTTCATTCCATGAATGTCATAAATTATGGCTCTCTCCAAGAAGGTTTCGTAATATTTAGAACTTCGCAACCGAGTGCTGTAATCAACAATTGCCTGCTGCCAGTCGCCACTTTTTAAATGGGCCCTCGCCAGTTTGATTTGTGCGTTATTGAAATATCCACTTCGATCTATTGACTCTGAATAACACGCGATTGCGGATTTTACGTCGCCGCGCTTCATATAAATATCGCCTTTCTGTTCCCAGAGTTCGTAAACTTTCCAGCTTGTTGGTTCAGACTCAATAGCTCTATCTATGTCAGCGAGTGCTTCTTCAGTATTGCCGAGAGACTCGTTGATTTTTGAGCGGAGCGAATAGAGATTGAGTTTTGAATTGTCAATCAGAGACGGAGGCAAGAATGGTGCAGGTTTAGCTTGATCGATTCCGACAAACTTCTTGTTGACTAACGCCAAAGCTTCTTTTCCTTTGCCTTCATCGAGCATGCTATGGACTAACATACGCGTGGTCTCATAGGATTTGGAACCCATTGCCGAAGCGGTGTGAGCGAGTGCTGATGTTAGTTTTGTCGGCTTCTCGCTAACTAGGTGAGTCTGAGAGGTCAATGTTCCTGCGAGGTTACGGTGAAGTGGAGGAAATTCAATGGTGGCGAGTATTAGCAGAGGAATAAGTATAAGTGCTGCCTGTTTGCCGGTTTTGGCCCAACTACTGGCTTTGCTGTCTTGAAATAATAGAGGTCCAAGAAGAAATGCGGGAACAGTGGTGCACATCAGATTGTGGATCAGAAAAACACCGCAGTATGCGTAGAGCATGAATGTGGGAAGGTAGTCTATGTTCCCGCCTGGAAACATTCCCAGGCACACGACCAACCCGCTGAGACAGAGTGCTGTGAATGAGATTTTGGTCAGCAACATCCAACGATTCCAATCGCTTCCCTGCATCCCGTATTTTTTCAAATGTGTCACTAGTGCGAAAATTGCGCCGGGGATCGCGGCGGCTGTGAGTATCGACATGAACGCAAAACCGTTGATGACCAAACAGTAAATGTAGAGCGAAAACAGTCCGGATGTCACTCCAAGCGCTTGCCATGCCGATAGAACCGCCTTTTGTTTCGTTGCACGCTCGAACTTTGCCGGTTGTTTTCCAGCTTTGAATAGTTTTAAGTCCTTGAGAAGTTCTTGAGCTGATTGATAACGATCCTCTTTGTCTTTCTCTAAACACTTAAAAACGATTGCTTCTAAGCCTTGAAGAGGTTTGCCATCAGCCGTTTTCGTCCATGATACCGGTTTGTCATTAAGCTGGCATACCACGGCTCTAACGGGATTGTCTGCCACTACCGATGGTGCGCCGGTAATTGCTTCGTACATCAGACATCCGAAAGAATACAAATCGGAACGTTGATCGAGCCGAAACCCGAGGCATTGCTCGGGGCTCATGTAGACGGGGCTGCCGAAGATTGCGCCGGTTTTGGTTAAATCTTGGGTGTCTCTTGCGGTCGCGGAGTTCATCACTTTGGCGATGCCAAAGTCAACCAGTTTAGCGCTGGGAGCAATCTCATCATCGGGATTGAGACCAGTGACCATAACATTACTGGGTTTCAAATCTCTATGAATTACACCAGAGTCGTGTGCATAGCAAAGTGCTTCTGCGATTTCGATGAAAACTTCGATGGCGTTTTGAGAACTCAATCTGCCATGCTTCTTCAAATAGCTCGATAGGTTTTCGCCGGGCAGCAGGCTCATGACCAAGTACGGTCGCCCGTCCGATGTTTCACCGCTACCGTAGACTGTGACTATGTTTGGGTGGTCGAGCTTACTGACGACCGCAGCTTCTGATTCGAAACGTTTTCGCGCTTCCGGTTCGTTATAAACTTCTTTTGGTAAGACTTTGATGGCGAGTGTTTCGCCTGTGTTTTTGTCACGCACCTTGAAGATTTCGCCCATACCGCCCTGACCAACAGTATCGAGTACTTCGTACTGGTCGCCGAAGTCGGGCGCCGGTAACGGTTGAGTTTGATTGGTTTTAATTCCATCTTCGAGGGCGGGCTGAGGCGGCGCAGTCTTTCCACATTTGCAGCTTACCGGTTTCCAAAGCCAGGAAGCCGCAGTACTCTCTGGCAAATCGCGCATCGGTTGATTGCAGAGAATGCACGTTTGCTTTAGCTTTACGGCTTTTCCTTCTTGCACTTTCAGCGCTTTTTTCTGCAAAACAACAGCCTCGAGTCCGTAGGATTTATTATTCCCACCTCAGAGTCAAACATGGCATATTGCAGACTTTATCGGCGAACGGTTCTGTCGTAAAGGTCGCTGGAAATTTGTTGAAGCTGGTCGCCCTTTTGCAAGAAAACTGTAACCGCAACCTGTGTCGGTGACGCTGGTTTTTCTTGTCTAACGATTCGGGCTGGTGTGTTGTTTTGAGGTCCGAGAAACTCGACTGCGACGTTGTAAAAGTCCGCAGTGCAATGAATTTTGATTGGTTCGGTGCCGTTGTTTTTCAACTTCAAGTCACTGCGACCATACCAAACGGTCGCGTCGAGACCTGGCAAAACTGTGGAGATTGTTCTCGAATGTGGCTCTCGTTCTAAAACTGAAAGTCCGGATTCAAGAGCAGCTTTGTAAACCAAAGATGAGACCAGGCAGACGCCACCGCCTTCGGTGCTGGATGTGTTGTTGCCGATATAGGTAGGGGCTGGCACGAAGCCGCGTTCAAACGTTCTCGGTCCGACCGTTCGGTTGAACGAGAATGTCTCGCCAGGTCGAATTACGTGATCGTTGATCTTTTTGCAGGCGACGCCGATGTTTGTTTTCGATTGTCTGTTGAGATGTGTGATTTTGCTGTGTGCTTCAGCAAGCCGGGCTTGAAACGGACGCTCTTGCCAGAAGCCGATTGCAAGGGCCGCTGGCAAGAGAAGAATCAAATATGATTTGTCGATCTTCATTTGATTTCGTCCGTCACGAACTATTTGATGTTCAATTGTTCCGAAGGTGTGTAACCGCGGATCAGCTTGGTGTACATGCCTTCCAGGGTTACTGGATTGCAGTTGACTTTGCCTGGCAACTCCATTCTCAGAAGAGTGTGGAATTCTTTTTTGCCTGCAGGAATTGTTGTTCCGAAGAAAACAATCTTGTCGTCGAGAACATCCTGGTGTGACCACCAGTAACGTCCCCAATCGCCCGAGATTGATTCTGTGCTGTTTTCGCTGGTATCCACTGCATTTGAAGCGCCGTTGCTCTGGACGACTTCGGCACCGCTCGGCAGAGGACACTCGACGATTACGTATGGCAACGACATCGGGCAATCGACCAGGACTTTCATCAAGATTGTTTCACCGGCTTTAATCGTGCCGCCGTTAAAGGGCTTGGTCACCACTTTTAGAACACCGTCAGGACCAGCTGGGGCGGTCTCTAAGCGCATAAAGGATCTCGTCATGGTCAATCCGGCAGGTGAGTTTTTCACCGGCAGAGGTTCGCCCGGTTTCAACGCCTTGGTGTATTGGAGCAGAGTGTTGTAATACAGCTTACCCTGTCCGACCTTCTGGATCTGAACGCTATTCTTGGTTGGAAGGAAAGACGCCAGTGAGAACGACTTCTCTTTAGCGAACAAGTCGCCGCCGTTAAAAGTAAGTTCTGTGGAGAGAATGTTATCCATGAGGATCTTCGCGGAGACGGTATCGCCGCTGGTGCTGGCAGATAACAACGCATCTTTGAGAAGAGCGAGGAGAACTTCACTAGTTGTCTTGGTATTGCACCAACCGTTTTGATCTCTGTGCAACATCATCCAGTGTTTGATTTGCTCTAGCAATTCTTCCTTGTCAGGATAGACAGCGAGCATCGCTCTCAGTGCCAGTGCCGTTGTCTCCTCACCGGTGTATCGATAGCTGTAATCAGTCGCGCCGACTAGTTTTAAGCGCTTCATCATCGCTTCGGTGTGCTCCCAATCGACGGTTGTTTCCGTCTTATTGGCGAGGGCCAGTAAACGTGTTGCCGCTTGCTGCGCTCCTGCGTCATCGCCAAGATTCTTCAACGCCATTGCCGTATAGGCTAACGGTTCTGGTGTGAATTTGGGAATTTCGGCCTTGAGCCAAGCCAGAACCGATTTGGTCGGCTTCGTTTTATAAACGCTCAAGGTGTAGACCAGGCGCGCCATATCGCAGCGTCGAGTTTCAGCATTGTAGTCGTTCACCAGCTTCGGATCTGACAATTGTTTTTCAAGTGCCGTCGTGTTGTCGGTCAACCATTTCAGTCCACGTTCCGGCATAGTCTTGTCGACCGTGTAACCGGTGTCCTTCAAAAGATTGAGTCCTTCGAGAACCAGGGAGGTCATGTAAGGATCGCTTGTATCGTCCTTCCACCAGCCCCATCCGCCGTCGGAATGTTGGTGCTCTGATAGTTTTGCCATACCCATGACTTTGACCTTCTCAAATCGTTTGAGCGATTCAGGAAGAAGCGGAACATGCAATTTCTTATTCAATTGCATCGCGATGATCGATGGCATGAAACGACTCATTGTCTGCTCGGTACATCCATATGGATAGTCGATTAAACCATCGAAGGTGCCCTGCACCTGTCCGATTACGGAGCCTGCCAGGTTGACTGTCATCTTCGGTGAGAAGACGGAACCAACATCGGTGTGTGAAATCTGAACGCTCGGAATTGCATCGGTTAGAACGCCCGAGTCGACATTAAACAACGGAATACCCAGAGCGTTGACTGGCAGTTTTCGTTCCAAATAATCGCCGCCGGTTTGACCGACTGCTTTCAAGCGAATCGTGCCCACGCCTGGTTTCGCGATTGAAACCGGCCAGGTGAATTTCGCGGCTTTGTCTTTTTCAATTGAGAGATTTTGCGCCAGGGCAACCGACGTTTTAAATTGATCCGACACAGTGAGAGTCAGATGAATATTTTGAGGAACGTCAGAATAGTTGTGCACCACTGCTGATATCTCGCCGTCGTCGCCTTCAGTGTAAAAACGAGGCAGTGCAAGGCGGGCAATAATGTCTTGCGTGACCATGATGCTCTGTGTAGCGGCGCCGACATCGCAACCCATAGTGACGCCGCGAACGGTGGCTCGCCATGTGGTCAAGTTGTCTGGTAGTGGAACTTTCGCCGTCGCCACACCATTTGCGTCAGTGACGAGTTGCGGAATCCAGATTGCGGTGTCCTTGAAGTTCTTGCGCAATTTCGGATCGTCGGCCGTTTTATCCGGACCACCGGAGTAGGTTTCTGGGAACGAGCAGAATGTGTTCACTTTGTTCTGACGTTGCGAATAGAACGTCTTGCGAATATCAGGAGCGTTTTCTGCTCTTATAGAGTAGATACTTTCATCGACGACTCCGAGAGATAGCTCTGTGTTTGCTGCTGGCCGCCCATCTTCGTAGGTGGCTTTGATCGTATAATTCGCAGTTTCACCAGCTTTGTATTTTTGTTTGTCTGAAGAAATGGCCAGATTCAAGAAGTGGTCTTTAGGTGAAACCATGACCATTTCGCTTGTCGTGTAGAACTGTTTCTTCTTCGCGACCATAGCAACCGATACGAACACGTTCGGTGCGTACTCCTTGCTGATTGGAATCTCCACGAGGTTTGCAGCCGCCTTAAGTGGAACGATTCGGTGACTGTAAATGGTCGTTCCTTCGACAGTCACGAGGGCGTCATAACCTTCCTTTCCGGTGAATGGTCCGGAAATCATAACGCGTGCAGTTTCGCCGGTTTTGAAGACCTTCTTGTTGAGCGATATTTTGAAAGCTTCTTTGTTTGATGTCGAGCTGCTCACATAAGGGTAGTCATCGCTCGCCACCCAGATGCTCGTGGAATCGACAATCGTATCGCCGTGACTGTCTTTTGCGCTGGCGGTTATGTAAAAGCTGTCAGTCGGCCATTGTTTGCCCGCTGTCGAGCTGAATTTGACCTTACCTTCAGCGTCCGTCGTGACATCACCCTCGGTGACAACCACTTCGCGATTGCGACCAGATACCGTAGCGTCATATGGCCAGCGAGAGACCTTTACGTGGACTTTCTGATTGGCAACTGGCTTGCCATCGTAATCTCTGGCTTCGATGTTAGCTTGCACGCCTTCGCCGGACTTCACGACGTAATTGTCGGAGGTGACGAACAGAGCATAGTCGCCAGCCGTCACCGCAACGCTTCCTGAGCCGGTTACGGTCAGTTGGCTGATGTCCGTCACTTCGGCTTCGATTTTGTAGCGTTTGTCGCCGTACTCATAGTAGTAGTTGTAATTACTCATGTTCGGTTCGATCTTCTTGGTATCGAAGGTGATTGTCGCTTGCCCGTTTTCATCTGTTTGAGCGACACCCTCGCCGACAAAGCTGCCGCCGTAATCGTACGAATCTTCTTCGCCGTTAGACCAATCATCGAAATAGCTGTAGTAGTCTGGGCGCGGTTGGAGTCTGTATCGCGCACTCCAATCGGGCGATGAGTAGATGTTGTATTTTACTTTTGCATTGGCAACCGGACCACCGAAGAAATACGTGGCGGACAAAATTGCAGTCGCTTTAGAACCAGCCGTTATGCGGGCTGTCGAAGGCTTAATATCGATCTTGTATTCTGGTTTTCGATACTGATCGACCTCAAAATATTCGTATGCGGTTTTACCAGTGGACGCATATGTCAATTTGCAGGAGTAGGCTCCGGTTTTGCCTTCCGCCGGAATTTCGAATTGTCCATGGAATGTGCCGAATTTCGATGTTTTGATTTTTCCGCTGTAGAGTTGAACGTTGCTTGGATCTTCAATTACGACATCGATTTCTTCTTCGGCACCGATGTTTTGAAATCCGTTTTTCTCAAGTTCCCTCGCGATACCTTTGAAGCAAACGGTTTGTCCTAATCGATAGATTGGTCTGTCTGTATAGAAGTAGGTCGTGTAATCATCGCCTTCGCCACCATACCAGTAGCCGCCCGATGCGTAGGCGTGATGCCCTTGTTTGTCGGCAAGCAAGGTCGAGTCATAATTTGCTCCGGGTGCTGTTTTTATGAAAGTGATACCATCGGCTCCTGTAACGCCTTTGGCAAAGACATCTTTCGGTGTTGCGTCTTTCGGAATCATTTGCAAATTGACGCCGCTGACGCCTTGCATGGTATTTAAATCAATCGCTCTCACCAGAGTTCCCTCGGGCGAATGCTTTGCTATGAGCCCAATATCACTGACGGTGAACCACCAGATTGCTTGAGTGTTTTTTGTCTTGGTTAGATCGGCGCATTCTGCCACTACGAAATAATCGCCCGGCGGCAAATCATTATCGAGTTTGAAATCAGCTCTCGCCGAGTCTTCGAAGTTCGGCGACAACGCGCGTTTGACGACTTTGAACGGCGTCTCTGTCGCCGGAAACGGTGAGACGAATTTCGAACTGTATGATGGATACAAACTCAAGTCAGTCGAGATGTGCACTTCCTTGTCGACAAATGGCTTGGACGTTGCCGTTTCCAAAAAAGGCTTTTTGTAGATTTTGATAGTCGATTCAACAGCACCAGTGGCGGTGATCCAGAAACTCGGATTTTCTTTGGTCGTGAAAACGCGAACGTTACTTGCGATGCTCACAGACGGTTCGAGCACATGCATAGAAATCGTTTCCTTAAGCGGAGCGATTTTGCCTTGCGTAATGAAAACATTTTCGACGTTTTCAGTTTCAAAACCAGGCGCTCTCACTTTGATTTGATATTCACCGATCGGCAACTGCTCGATTTTGAATGTGCCATCCTGATTGACCCAGGCACCTCGCGCAATCGTCGTTCCCTCCCGCGGTCCGGTCGCGACCGCGTAAACTTTGTTCTGCCGAATGCCATATGTTTTTAAACCGAACTTGCCTTCTTCCAGAGCGATCTGACCGCTAACTCCACCGGTTGGTTGCTGTAAGAGCAGAACTACTACTGCTGCGAAGAGGCAGTAGAGCAGCATGATTTCCCACGAGAGGAAAAGATTGCGTGGACCTGAATTTTGGTTGGTTTTATCTGTAAACATCGGCTTCGATTCTGTAGAGTTGGCAGGGTTGCGACATTGGGATTCCGGCTTTCAGTTTGGTCTTCACAAGTTGGTAGTGTGGATCACTTGCTTCTCCAGGTAAAAGCACGGCACCCTTTCCTCCGGCTCGCACCATGAGTCCTTGTTTCAAGGGCTGCATCGTCACTATGGAGTTTATAGGAATGATCTTCTTTACTACTGTCACTTGAGGTATAAGTTGATTAATTTCGCTCTTCTTTATTTTTGAATATCTGTAGTCCTTGCCGAGCGCGTCCTCGGTTGTATAGACGGTCGCCTGGACGAGATTCCGCTGGCTGGAATTGACCGAGCCCCAGCAGGCGCGGGTGCCGCCGTTTTTAATCAGGGTAATGAATAATCCAGCATCGCGCTCATGTTCGCGTTTTACGACAAATTTCGCTGCCAATTTTTCGAGTGACAGACCTTTGAAACTTTCATTCTCGTCGGCACCGAAGTGATGCAAAATTGTGATTTTGGAAATCTGCGGTAGGGTCGCTTCGATTTTCTCGTCATTGGTAGGTTTTACAGGTTTTGAGCTAGCTTTCCGGCTGTCTGAATGTTTGGGTGCGATAGAGACTGTTCGTTTTAAATCGCTTTGAACCAAACCCTGGGGCGTATTGGCAATAAACAGTTTTGAATCTGAAACCGAAGAGCTTTCGCTTGGCTTGATTTGCATCGATCTGACGATCGCAGTTCCTGTGGGTTGGCTCTCGGCAATTTGATCTTGAAGATAAAGTTGCACTGCCGGCGGCGGAATGAGAGTATCCATGATGTTTCCATTACAATATTGCGACCAATTACCGGTCGCGGCGAAACAAGCTAGGATGGTCAAGCATACTAATAGTGTTTGCATTTGGCGCTTTCCAGAGTTGGGAAGGCAAGGCGCGAGCCGATAAGCGGAACGAACCTGAAATAGTTACTGAGTCCTTGAGAGTATTATGAGTGCGACTCGCTAAACTGTTGGAAACCGCAGGTTGAATGCGTGTGAATAGATTGTAAAACTTGGATCGGGAGAGGACATGACGGCTAAGGAAAAGTCATCCGAACAACCTGAAAACCCTGAGCGTCGCCGCTTCTTGAAGTCCATGTTCGGACTCGGCAGTGCGTTTGAAGTGGCCCAAACTGAGCCGGCTGAAGCCGCTGGGCCTTCTGCAAATGTAGTTCCGTCAGGTGGACTGTTTTTCTGGGGGGATTTGAAAAACGGTAATGTCGGCTTTCCGTCAGGGTTGAAAGTGCCGCACACTCGTCCTGGCTCTGTAATGAAGCTGGTTACAGCAGCATGTCTGTTAGAGGAAGGCTTATTCAATCCCAATGAAACCGAGGAGTGTCGCGGCTCGGTGACTGTCGGTCCTGACACATTCCACTGCGGAGATGCGCATGGTGTCCTGACTATCGAGCAAGCAATCGCCCGATCGTGCAATGTATTTTTCGCTAGAGCCATGAAGAAAACTGGACCGGCAGCAATAATCGAATACGCCCGAAAGTTTGGATTCGACACTCCAGTTACTGGTTTCAAATGCGGTGCCTTCCCGGATAAGCCAAAGTTTACCGCAGCTATGTATGCGTTAGGTCTCGCCGATGATTTGCAGCCGAATGCCCTTCAACTCTTGAGATTGGCAGCCATTTTTGCCAACGACGGTGATGTTCCTGCTCTGAAAAACGCAGGCATGTGGGATTCAAACGATCACAGTGTGAAACCATTTTCTGTTAAATTGAAGGAATCAACCCTTCGGCACATAAAAGACGGAATGGTGCTGGCCTGTCAGATTGGAACTGCTGCCGCGCTCGATCCGGAGCATAAGTTGAAGATAGCAGCGAAGACCGGCACCGTTGCTCGAGGTAAAAAATTCGAATCATGGATAACCGGATTTTTTCCATACGATAATCCGAAACATGCGTTTTGTTTATATGCTCCAGTCGGAACGAGCCACGACAGTGCCGTGCCGCAAGCTAATAAAAAACTTTTGTCCGTCGAATGGCCCTAATCGCTGAAGCATCGGATTGCCTAAACAAGTAAAGAAAAGAGCGATTCTTTAATTGATCAGCAGAACTCTACTCCTGTTTTTTGTCTTCTCTCTTTTATGCAAGGGGGCTCTGGCGCATCCGTCGAGTTTGCGAGTTCATCTGTTTGAGATGCGCGATCATATAGATCGCGTTGAGGTGAAAGGACCTCTGGAGATAACG
>CAZRMH010000221.1:0-13241 GCA_964600935.1 uncultured Candidatus Obscuribacterales bacterium | reverse complement strand
TAATGATCCTGGGCGGACTTTGGCATGGTGCCCATTGGAATTTTGTTCTATGGGGAGCGATTCATGGCTTCGGTCTGATGATTGAACATATACTGGCGGCAGGGATCAAGCTTACAGACAGTTCTCTTATATCGTGCAGCAAAAGGTTTCTAACCTTTTGGTTCGTCACTTTTGCCTGGGTCACCTTTTTAATTCGTGATACCGATCAGATGGTGCGCTTCATTCAACATTTGTTTTCTGATCCATCTTTGTCATTGGATCTGAGCAGATTGATACTTCTATCGTTCTATTCGATTCCAGTTTTACTTCTGCATCTCTATCAGTGGAATAAAGAAAAGGCATCCAAGCGATTAGCATTTGTAGAGCACAATTTTTTCAAAGCCTCCATTCTGGCAATAATGATCTTCCTGATTTTCTTCAACCCAGGTCCCCATCATGCGTTTATGTACTTCCAGTTTTAAAACCCAAAACATTGCGATTTGGGCAGTGATTATGTCACTGATGATGGTGCTCGCCTATCACCTGCTGATAGTTGGTTTGACCGTGAAACCAGGAATCGCAGACACACCATTTAAACTCAATCTTCTGGCTGTCGAAGACTATGAATTTAAAGAGGA
Source organism: uncultured Candidatus Obscuribacterales bacterium (assembly GCA_964600935.1). Classification (GTDB taxonomy): domain Bacteria; phylum Cyanobacteriota; class Vampirovibrionia; order Obscuribacterales; family Obscuribacteraceae; genus JADYXR01. Next base: position 12,624 of record CAZRMH010000221.1, on the reverse strand, counting down.
GCCGATCGAACGAATCGCACTAGGAAGCTCAGTTTTGAACAGGATAGTAACCCAAAGCGTCGACACAGGTTGCCAGAATTTATGCATCAAGGCATTCTCAGCGCTAGACGGTGCCGCCATAATTCAGCACACAGGAAAGTATCCGCGAGTGGCAGTGATTGAACTCAGTTTTATGCTCTCCAAGCAAGAACGATATGATTTTCTCTCAGAAGTGCCCGAGTACAAGCGTTGGTTCTCGAGATATAGCCCAATTGTGCGGACAGCGTATCAACCATCAAGCATTTTACTGGCAGTTTTGAAGCAGGGAAAAGGCGATAGCACCGCTGGACCGAAAGGGCGCTCCGCCAATCAACGCGTCACTGCGATCGCGAAGTTGCCGGCAAACACAACTGATATGACTTCTAAATCAGAACAGAAGCGACCAGCCCGGATGGTTGAGAAAACTAAACGCGCATTTGTGTCGAATCTCATAAAGTTGCAAGCTGACGTTCTGGATTTAGAAAAGCATGGCACCAAAGTCTGCTTCGTTCGAGTGCCGTTATCTTCGACCTTGTTTGACAGCGAACGCGAACTCGAACAGATGGAATTGTGTGAAAACTTTTTCCCTAGAGCACTCTATCCATGGATCGAATGGTCCGGTCCGCAACGGGACTGGCAGACATCCGACGGGGTTCACCTAAAGGACGCTGACGCCGCCATTTTTGCAGAGGAAATGAAGAAACAGTTAGAGCGAGTCGTTCAAAAATGAAGTGAGCATCACCGGATGATCTACCGTTCATCGATGGCACTGTCTGTGGTGACTGGTCAATCGCAAACCAGTTTAATCCCAGGTAGGTATTCTTCCCTCAGTTTCGCTATCTCAATGGCTGAGATAGTTACTGGAATTCAACCAGATCGTATGATTTCGACTACTTGAGAGAGTCCTTGAGCATTGCTTTTTCTACCATGCTTTCGGGATATTGAGTAGTCCCTTTATTCACCCTTGGAGATCTAGACTGAAGCCGATTTTTCAGCCAGCCATCGAAGTCTTCATCTGAGGTGTATGTGCCGCCGGAGGCACGCGGGCACTTGCCCATGGAGCGCGGTTCTGTCTCGGCTCTGAGCTGGGCTCCCTGAGCTGTTGTCTGTGGGACAAGACGTCACTGCAGCCAAGCGCGCGACCGTGAACGTCCCAGCGCTTCTAAAACCAAAGTCAACTCGCCACTCCTACAAGAGCAGCGTTTTCACCTATTTCAGCCAATGAAAAAGAAAAAACACATCACGATCAACGTGATGGCGCCGCTTCTCGTGGGAGACCCAAAGTCCTCGACGAGCGTCGCCACAATTCAAGCAAGGGAACGATTCCGACGCGATCTCAGTTTGCTGAAGAAAAACGGCTTCAACGGAGCGATTGCTACCGACCTGTGGGCTGCGCTCGTCGAGCCTCAACCCGGCAAGTTCGAATGGGCTATTTACGACTGGCTGCTCGACACACTGATTGAATTCGGCTTCAAGTGGGCTCCGATCGACAGCGAGCATCAGTGTGGAGGGAATGTCGGAGACGATGTTTTCATCCCTGTGGCACAGTGGGTCTGGGACTACCTTGTGAGCATGGTGCCGGGCTCAACTGCCCGTGACTTCATGTTTGTCAGTGAGCAAGGCAATGCCTGTCCCGAGTACGTCGGATTCTGGGCAGATCAGTTGATGATGCCACTGCGCATCAGGCGCTGGAAGGCATTCTGCGAACACTTCGCCGATCGGGCGCAACATATCGTGGAGATCAATGTCAGCCTGGGACCTGCAGGGGAACTGCGATATCCGTCTTACAACTCGCATGATAAAAACACCGACTACCCGACTCGAGGCGCTCTCCAGTGCTATTCTAGCCGAGCCGTCAGTGCTTTTCACCAGTTTGCCACCAACAGATATCGCGACGCAGCCGGTATCGACATCGCCTGGGGGACGCAAATCGCTCAAGGTCAGCCGATCGGACCTCCGTCCAATCCCTGCGAGTTCTTCCATCGTGCTGAACATCTCAATACTCGTTATGGGCGTGACCTGTTCGATTATTACTCTGAGTGTCTTCGCAATCACGGTCGCGACGTCCTTAAGGGGGCTTTTTCCGTCTTCGCCGCTGAAGATTCCCCGATGAGAGGGATCGACATCGGCGTGAAGTTGCCGGGTATCCACTGGCTCACCGGCCATTGGGAGTTCGACAGGCGGGTAATCAGCCGGAATCTGGCTATTGAAGTCGCCGAAATCATCAGCAACACAGGTAAGAAAGAGAAGCCCGAAAGAGAACGTGCTACCGAATATGGTGACCATCTTGCCAGGATGGTAACGGAACACATCCGTACCCGAACGAGTAAATGGTCTCCGGAAGTCGACGGTGGTGAGTTGATAGTCGGTAGTCGTCTGGCTGAACTGGCAGCCGGACTGATTCGCACTAGCGATAACAACGACTGGTTGAGTGACGAGTCCGGTCGAGGCTATCGTCCGCTCATCAAAATGTTCTCCGAGTTCGCGGGCCGAAACAACCGTCTGGTTCTGCACTTCACCTGCCTGGAAATGGCTGACGGTGAGGGGCAAGAGCGGGGCGCCGATTCGGTTGCCCACTCTCTGGTCAAATGGGTCGGAGCCGAGGCGGCTCGCCAGGGCCTTCCAATCAAGGGCGAAAACGCTCTCGGTCCAAATCTGCAAGAACGATCAGCCTGGAGGCGTATGAGATCGCAACTGTCCATGGATAGACCTTTCGAAGGTCTGACCATCCTGCGAATGGCTCACCTGAACACTCCATTGGCTAGTGCCGAGCTTGCCAAAACCATCGCCTATGCGAGCCGCGAAAACGAGGCGCGAACTGCGCCCGCAGCCGCATGAAGCGAAAACGGAGGGAGCCTCGGCGCCCTCCGAAGTTTTTCTGCTCCAATCTTATTCGCGGTCACCAACCACACAGCCATGAACAAACAACACCATCGCGACCTCACCGGTTACTCCATCAGTTTCATTTGCGGGTACTTCCTTCTCCTCGCTGTTCTTTTGGGAACCCCAGTTCCGTATATCGGCATTCCGCTGGCACTGCTTTTCGAGACCCCGGTTTCTGGCTACTATGTCCACGTGATGCGAGAAGAACTCCGGACCCTGTTTGCCCAGGAAAACGAGTGGACACGCATTCCGCCCTGGAGCCTCGGACTTTTGCCTGATTTGATGTGGTTGGGAATATGCATGAATGCCATCATGATGGTCTATGCGGTTATGGCCGCTGCGCCGCTAGGGGTGGCTTTTGCGGTCGCATCTCTGAACCAAATCCAACTGTCTACCATTGGGTTTCCCCTTATCATCTCGGCATTGGTAGTGCTTCTACCAGGACTATGGGTATTCGCGCTCATGCTACCACTGGCAGTGGCGCGTTTCGCCTGGAGCAATGACATCCGCCAAGCTTTCCACTTTTGCACGATAGCAAAACTTGCAGCGAAGCGCTGTCGTCTCGCTATTCTCAGTGCCATCATTTTTATCTCTGCATCAGTGCTCAATATTACACTCACGGCACTTCTGCCTGAGGTGATACCACTCAGCGAGCCCAGTATCGAGTTCATCTCCATGGTGATCTGGTCCAAGCTAGTGGCACGCTCCTTCGGCGGAAAGATGTCTGATCACGATTGTGATTTTTGCCCGACCTGGCTCGACGTTAAGTACTGCAAACAGCCTGATTCAGCCGAAGATGATACTGGGTAATACATGAAACCCAACCGAGGCACCGCTAGCGGTGTCTTTCTTCTTTTGTTGATCTACGTGTTTGCGTAGTAGAATTAATCCGTTGTGTCGAGCCTAGCGTAAGAAAGCGGCACTGCCTGCGGTGTTTTGGCGCACTCAGCACCAAGAGTACCTCTGGTCCTGGTCGCCAGCTTCTGGCAAGAGCCCCGAGCGTGCCAACCCCCCAGCCAGTGCCGCCCTCCTTGCCGTGCTCGACTCCGGCGATGTCGACGCAGTGAAGACTCCTGCGCAAAGCGCATTCAGCCAGTAACCCTTGGAGGAGTCACGGTATTTAACTGATTAGCGACTCAAGCCTGGAAGTGCTACTCAATACTAACAAGATCGAAGAGCCCAGAGGCTGTATTGGAATGCCAGAAGAGAGCCGCGGCACCGAGGGGGGTGTCGCGGCCCAAATTAGCTAACGATCGATGAGTTAGCCCTTCGGAGACTGTTCTCCCTTGTCGTCGGCAGCGCTTGCTTGTGCTTTAGCCGCAGCTTTCGCTTCGGCCCTCGCCGCCAGATCGAGCAGGAGTGCCAATGCTGGCTGATTCAAGCGCTCGAAAATCTCGATCGGTTTCCAGCCCTTGCCAGCCAGCTCCCAGAGAACATTCGTCAACGCCGCTCCGAGGTAGTGCGGATAGACGTCACCCAAATCATCGGGGAATGTAGCTTTACCCGTGAAAAAGAGATCGAGCAAGAGCTTGACCAGGATCTGCACTTTTGTTTCACGACCATCGGTCCAGTTGACGATGTCCGTGTTACTGAGACCACCCAGACTGTCCATCTTCTCGAAGAGGACAGCCTCAATCACGGGTCTGAACAACTGTACGAAATCGGATGTGCGAACCTTGATAGTCCAACCGACCTGGCTATTGGAGTCGACCCACTCCATGAATTCAGGACATTGCCAGCCGTTGGCTTGATTGGCATACTGGCGACACTCTGCCGCATCGTCGGGAAAACCGATGGTGTCGTAGGCGTCTGCGATCAGGAGCGCACGCGCGTGATCAGGCGTGTGAGTCTCGAAAACAAGCTGAACGCTACCGTCCTGTTTGGCCGCGAGTTCAAAAACAGAGCCGGTCCGTAATCCCTCCTTTGTATTCAACACACCCTTGCGGCCGGAATTCAGGGCAACAAAGAGCTGAAAGATAGACTTCCAGTAGGCACCGCCGGTGAAACTAACGCCACCGGGCAAATCGGCAACGATCTCGGGCAACTGCTGGACAATGATTGAGGCGAGCAAAGGCAAGATCGGAACACGCTGTTTACCGACCATCACATGCTCGCAAGAGAAATTGAATTTCCCCTCATCGTTCCAGCGCTGGAGATTCCTCACGACCTTCTCTTCGGTCTCCTCCGGAAGTCCGTCAACGTCCCAGTAAATGTTGTGGTAATTCTCATGCCCAAAGACGGGCAGTTCGAACAACAACATCGGCAGTTCGTTGAGATTGACCAGACCAAGGTGAACTCCGATAGGACCTTTGAGCAGTTCCTGTCCACCAGATATGGTGGCAGGACCGTCATTACCGCAAAGCAGGAGAAAACGTGATCCTGCCCTGAAGACGCGGCTGCTCAGCGCAGGCACGCATTCTTTGCAGCCGGTTGGATCACCGGTTTCAAACAGGCTGTAGGTTGATTGCAGAAAAACCCTCAGCCCGTCCAGGACAGGATAGAGACCGTCCATCTCCTGACGGAACGCACTGGCGTAAAGTGACACCACTTGGTTGATGTTCAAGAACATCTCATCCAGCGCCTCTGCCACACAATAAGCCAGCGCTTCACCGGGAAGCTCCGGGTGTGCAGCCTCCAGCGCAGTTACAGCACGAGGCAAGACGTAGGAGTAGATCCCTCTGAGCTGAGCGACGTGAGAGTCCAGACTCTCGACCACCCACAGCAGGATTTCGTCCATTCTGCCGTCTTTGATGCTCAGCCGTGCCGAATTGTACGCTCCAGAAATGTCATCGAAGCGAGCTACATAGAATTCCCACCTCCTGGCATTGAGCACATCCAATACACCCTGAGCTACCACCCACATTGTGGGATCTCCATCTGCTTCACTGGGTGAAACACAGAACGGATTCGCTTTTGGTGCGGGCGTGGGCTCGGACTGGCGCGACGTGGCACCAGATGCGGTGCCTGCGCCTGACTCTGTTGGAGTCTGTTTTCCCCGCTGTTTGCTTTGTTGTTTGCGCAGAGCCGCTCTGTTCTGCTTGCGAGCTTGGGCGACAAGCTTGTTTGCAAGAACGGTTGCTTGCTTGATTGCTTCGGCGAGAATCAGCGGCTTGGGCGGGAAAACGAGCTTCGTATCGCCCGTTCCTTCAACGACAATCAAGCTGCTGGTCTTGTCACCTCGGATGCCGCGCGGCCTCCGCGTCACGCTGGGCGTAAGATCAATGTTGCCGAACCTGCGATTTTCCATGGTGTCGTAATAGCGAATTTGAATAGACAGAGCGATTTGCTAGAAGCTATCGATCTTCCACTCGGTTGACTGTTCTGAGAAATTTGCCAATGGCAGCGAAACAAGATTTTATGATCGTTCGCTGCCTCTGGCTGAATCAAGCGTCTAGGCTCCCCGAGAGCCTTGGGTTCAAGAGCATTCCAAACGGCTCCAGGAAGCAACCTCAGCGATTGAACGAAGAGCTGTTCCTGGCGGAAGGCTCGAATTCCGACGGTGAACTGAGAAAAGTCGGGTAATTTTCACGCACCAATTTCACGAGCCATTCAGGCAGCTCGCCGACCTGCCCAAGGCAGCGTCCATGTGCGTGATATTGAAGAAAACCCGGTGTGTCGCCCATCTCCATCCACTGAAGCCAGGGACCGGTGCGGGACCAACTGTAGACAACCAGGTCCGAACGCCCCTGAAGCCAGTGTTGCTTGTCGAGGAACAGGCTGAAGTGTTCACCGCTGGTGTAGCGCTTCTCCTGTCCAGGGAGCGGATAACAGGGATACACTTCCATGCGATATGACCAGCAAGGACCGAAGTCCGTTGCGGCGCCAGCCGAGAGCTTGATGTTGACCGGATCATTGAGCACCGGCAAAACCCGGTTTACTTGACCGGTCTTGGGATTGATCCAGGTCTCGAGCAATTCACCCGATACGGGGTCGAGATAGAAGGCAATCTCTCGACTGGTCATGTACAGAACGCCTGAATGCTCGACCCGACGACGAACGTTGAATCCAACCAGTCGAAACAGCGGCAATGCATTTTCGCCGAAAGCGAAGGCATCGACGGTCCCTTCGAAGTAGACAAACGAGTCCCTGCCATCCGCCCTGGTTGCCAGATCGGCAAGAGAAGGTGGCTGGACGACTCGAGTCTGGCTGCTCCAGGAAGTAGGGACGGTCAGTTCGTGATTGCGAAGATCTGCGTCAGACATTGACACTCTCCGGTTGGCTAACCTGTTTGAGAAATTCATAGGGTCCCATATCGGAGGTCGGTCCGAAGATGAGAACACCGCCGTCGTCGAAACCCTGATCGAGTGTCTTGAGCATGCCCTCGGTCATCTCGATGTAGACCGTGATGTGGGTTGCGCCACCATAGCTGGTGCGACAGCTCCCGCCTTCTCCGGCGATGCCTCGGTAGTGGTTGTGCCCGACACGGGTCCAGATGACATCGCAGCCCTTCGCCTCAAGAAGAAGTTCAGCAGTCAGCCCGGCAAGCAGCTCGCGATTGTTCAAGGCGCCGATGAAGCCGGACGGTTCTTTGATGTCGAAGACCCGATTGATGGCACGACCCGACTTATCGCGCGCGACCAGGTAAACCCGCTGCCGATAGGGTGCGTAACCGACCCTGGTTTGCTCGAGATAGAAGGCGTAGCCGTACTGGCTGATTCCGTCGATGTGCGCCGGTACGATGTGCATGTGAACTGGGGCGCGAAAAATGGAAGAAAGGCTGTCACGTTCAGCCTGTTCCAGGCAGTTGTAATTTCCCGGAAGCAGTCGAGCGATTTGAGCGAGCTCCTGGTCGTCGAAGTTGACGGGGAGGAGATCGGAAAGATCGAATTCCATCTGGTTGAAATTGGTAATGGTCAGATTGAGAGCCAGAGAGTTATTCTGTCTCTGAAAATCAATGTCCTAGACAGAAGCAAACGCTCCTGTGCAAAACACCTTCAGTCAGGAGAAATCTAGACCGAAGTCACGAGAGGGTGTTGATTTTGGGATTAAAATCCGAATTGATCTGCGCATCGAAATGCGAATCAACCCAGATAGTGTATTCCCCAGTTGGGAGCGTTCCTCGCCCAACCAGCACTGGAATTACACCAGCCCCACCGCAGGCGCGCGGATAGGGGATTCAGTATGTGCGTCTATTCGGCTCAGCCGCGAGGCGCAAGAGATTTGCTTCTTGGTTGTTTGTCTTGCGGGAATGTTGAGAAACGATCGCCGCCGGATGGCTGTCCTTGAAGATTGACGCATTCATCCTTGCGGTAGACAGTGGCAGGCACCCCGACCTTGTGTATGTTTCCGTCTGTCAGAGGCTGGAAAAGCAATTCTCCGAGGTTTCTGCCAGCCATGTAATTTGGTCTGGCCGTAATCACTCTAGAATCCTCAATCGTCACGGCTGGGAGCCATTCGTCGTGACTCCGGCCCGAGTCAAACTTTTGCTGATTTTCCAAGTACAAAGACCGCATTTTTTTTAACACTTCAGGCAGTGGCGTACCGACCTTGACTCCGCAAGCTTCGAGATAGTTCAATCTTCGCTGAAAGTCCTCGGAGCTGGCTTGGTCGCCTTTAATTTCCTGCTTCAGCAGAGTCATCATCTCATGAGCTCTTCGTCCTACTGCGACTTGATCTACTGGTTGCGACATATCGACTCCTCCCACGTGAAACTGGGTCTCATTCTGAAGAACCTTTTGTGACGGTTCCATGTCTTTGATAAACAAGTTGTGCTAGCTGGTTTTGGTTAGCCTTAAACTGGGTCAGCGTCACTGTAAGGATGAGGAACCGAAAGCTCTGCAAGCTCTCAGCTCCTCTCTCTTCAACGTGTAAACTACAATTAGATTTAGACGCGGACTAGTAATCAATTCGATCCATTCTGTTCTGGTTCTTATACCAGCGCTCCAGCCAGACGACGGCAAGCGCCAGAAGTGACAACCCAAGCGCTCCTTGCAGGACGAGTCGGTACTCGCCATCGAGCTCTAGGAGAACTTCGTCGACAACACGAATTCCCTGGTTGAAAAAGACGGCGGAAAACACTGAGGCCGAAACGCTCTTGAAGCCGAAACGCAGTTTGCGTATCGCTGCGGCGGTTTCGTCATCTTTCACCGAGATCTTCAGAGTGCCTTTCTCAATCTGAGCGAATAAACGCCCGGATGCTCTAAATAGCACAAGCAGAGCGCGTTTAACTCTGTCTGCATCAAAACCGAGCCTCTCCAGCACGTCTGACGGCTCGCCCGAAACCTTGGTGATCAGGGGCAGCATTTCAGATTGAATCAAGCTAGCAAGATCAAGCCCCGGATAGAGAGTTTGCAGCTCCTTCAGCAGTCCTTCAATCGCAATCAGTGACCGTCCTACCAGAATTAGTTCGCTAGGGAACTCTATGCCGCCTGATTCAGAAGCATTCGAAAGTTGTTGCATCAAAAGTCCGATGCTCTCCGCCGACACGTTGTCGAGGTTGGCGATGAAGCGCGCAATAACGTTCCGTACGTCTGGATCTCCCAGCACCCTCTTGTTGAGAATACCAGCTTTGACGCACTCAGCTATAAGACCGTCAGCGTCTTGGGTGAAGGCGAGTATGGCAATCCGCAAGAGTGCATCCCGAATTTTAGGACTTAAACGTCCGACCATGCCGAAGTCGTACATTATCACTCCGACCCTGCCCTGATCGCTCACGGCGATGTTGCCGGGATGCGGATCGGCATGAAACACGCCTTCAACAACAAACTGCTTCAAGAAAGCTGCAATCAGGATCCTGGCCACTTCCACAACTTCCTCATCCGTGCCCGCGAATTGCGAGACCTTGGTACCGGAAAGATACCGCATGGTCAAAACGCGCTTGGAACTTCGGTCGTGGTCGACCGGCGCAATCAGGATTCCGGAATCGTCGCGATGGATTTTCAGAAACTGCGCGGTATTGGCTGCCTCCAGTCTGTAGTCGAGTTCGGTCTCGAAAGTCTTTTCCATCTGGCGCAGAAAACCGAAGAGATCGGTCGTCAGTCGCGGAAACAAAACGAGATGCTGCACAATCGAGCGCAAGACAGAGAGGTCAAGCTTGACCAGCTCAGCCACTCCCGGGCGCTGCACCTTCACCACATTCTCAACGATAGCATGTCCATCCAGGCACTGCGCGCGGTGCACTTGCCCGATGCTGGCGGTAGAGAGAGGATCGCGGTTGAACGTAACAAAAACTTCGTTGATCGGCTTTCCGAGCTCCTCTTCGATGATCTGGATCGCCTGTTCGGCGCTGAATGGTTCTACCTTATCCTGCAGTGTGGAAAATTCTTCGACCCACACAGAGGGAAACAAGTCGGACCGCGCGCTGATCTGTTGCCCCAGCTTGATGAACGTGGGACCAAGCGTGATGAATCGGTTTTTCGTCCAGCGCGCCAATTGTCGCTGCGTCTCCTCATCACTTGTGGATGAGTCCATGCGCAAAGCTGCGAAGATTCTCAGAAAACCGAAGAGAACAAGGAGGATCTCGGCTAGGCGCTTGGTTCTTGAAAAAAAGTTGACCTTTGGGAGACTCTCGATAATCATTGGTTCACTCCAAAGTTGGTAGGTGGCAAACCGTGACTGAAAAGCCTCCGGTTTTATACTGTCGGAAAAACACTTCCGGTTCGATCAGACTCAGAGGATTTGTGGTGATGAGGGTTGAGGCGATAGACCGTGTGTTTAATTCCTGAGGCATAAAGAGAAAATAGATGTGCAGTTGAAACTAACATCTCAAGATTGAATCTTTAAACCATCAGCGATACCGGCTGTATATCTGCATCTCGGCATACGGTCTGTCGTTGAGCGGTGGATCAAAATCACAAAAGTAATTGATCTCTGGTTGCGCTACTGCCAACTAGACAACCTGCGACCAGCGAAACTGGCGAGAAGCAAAAAAAAACAGCCCAGAAACTGCTGAAGTGGATTGCCTAATGCTAGCGCCGTCGGACATGGAAATGTCACTAACCGGACCATAAGCTGATTATCGAGGATATGGCGCGAAGTTCAGCAGGCAAAAGGCTTTTGCGATCAAGTGATCTCCATCCTCAAATTGAACTACAGAAAATGCGCAGAGGTTAATCATGCAATTGAATTTGTTGTTAGATGCAGACTCGGATCTGCCTGTATACAAACAGATGGCCGAGGCTATCATCGAGGCTATTTCGAAAGGCGCGTTATCTCATGGGCAAGTGTTGCCTTCGAGCCGTGAGCTTGCTGATTGCATGTCAGTGTCAAGACTCACCGCTCGACGCTGCTATCAAGAGCTATCATGTCAGGGTTATATAAAGACACACGATCGTGGAAAAACTTATGTCAATAGTCCCAGTAGTCCAACCAATTTAATGCGAGGCAGAGCGCGGGACGCAGAACCAATTCAGCTGTCAGTCTACGGTCAACGCTTGGCAGACATCTACGAATCAGGTGAATTCATGAAAGCTTCAAGGGTTTTTGGAGCAACTCCGGAGAGTCAGCTGCCCACCACCCGTTTTCAGGATTGTCTCTATGACGCTGTGCGTGAGATCGGCAATGTTGATTCAGCGTCCCAACGAGATTCATTTGGTCTGATGGCGCTTCGCAAGCAATTGCAAGCGCTGCTGTTCCGAACTAGAGGCATTCATTGCAGCGCCGAACAGATTGTCCTCTTCCCCACAACTGAGGGTGGCGTCGACCTATTGTGCCGCGTGACACTGAGCGAAGACGACCTGGTAGTGACCGAGGATCCCGGGCTTGCAAGTATTCGAACGAGTCTGGAACTGAATGGTGCGCGAGTATGTCCAATACCTGTAGATCAGGAAGGCCTCAGCATGGAGGCTCTCGGTGGTTTAGAAAGGACTCCTCGTTTAATTTACATGACACCATCCCGCCAGGATACAACCGGTCGCATGATGACACGTTTTCGCCGTCACAGGCTCTTACAGTGGCTGGCCTCGAAGGAGTCATTGATCGTTGAAGACGACTACGATAGCGAATTTCGATACGGACAAGAACCTCAACCATCAATGTTCTCTCTTGATTCATCGGGCAGGGTAATCTACAGGTACAACTTTTGGAAATCACTCTATCCGCTGGTGAAACTTAGTTTCATGGTCATTCCTGATTCGTTGATTCCTTCATTTCGGGCGGCTCTTAATTCGCTGCATGCAGACATTTCCATAGTGGAGCAACTCGCCCTCGCAGACTTCATTCGAAGAGGTCACTATGAGAGACATCTGCACAGATGCCGCAAAGCCTACGCCGTCAGAAGAGCAAGTATGATTTACGCACTGACAAAACTTCCCGGACGCCCTGTCAGTTTCGAACAACAAACCGGCGGGACTCATATTATTGTCAGATTCAAAGAATCTCTCAGCGCCGAACAGATTGAGTCGGCAGCCGAAAAAATCGGCATCGAAATCTGTTCGACCAGAAAAAACTATGCGTTGATTGATCCTCCGACAAATGAGTATCTCCTGTCATTCAGCAACATCAACGAAGCCGAAACTGAAACAAGAATCAACCAGTTCATGCAACTCATGCAACCTCAAATAGCAGCAACTGAAACTGAGACCAATAGCTCAACAAATCTAGCGCCAGCGCTTGCGCAAACAATGCACAGCAACCATGTCGCGTTGCAGATCTAACTGAAAGCCCAAATTCTACAATAAATAAAAACGCGCGTAGTTTGCTGCATATGATCTTGTCAGATTTTCGCCCTCGATACTGCGGGTAAAATACTGAAGTTGTTTCTTTCTGTCTCTCTCTCTCTCTCTC
>CAZRMH010000220.1:0-13250 GCA_964600935.1 uncultured Candidatus Obscuribacterales bacterium | reverse complement strand
GCCGTTACTGCGGCTTTAATTCCGATGCCACCACTTGCTATCATCCCGACGTCAGAGCGATTGCGGCAACTTTAGCACCATAATGGAAGAAACCTTGTATCGCTTGGAACTCACCGAGTCGATCGCCGCGGACGAATTCTGATCGTCCGTTTTGCGTCTGAACAAGTGCATGTTGCCACGGGATGATCGATCTATTTTCGGTTATTTCACCGCGTGGAAGTCCGAGCAGATTTTGCTGGTTGAGGAAATGATCCTTGCGATAATCCTTGGTCGTGGTGACGTCTACGGTTTTTTCTGAATTCCGTAATTTAAATGTTTGGGTAAGATAATCAAAATTTTCGACAGTCTTGGCACTGGCTACCGCTTTGTCTACATCTTCTTTCGAGATTGGCTTACTCTCTGCATCTACAAGAGAGCCGTAGATGTTTTTGTTGTAGACTTTTCCGCCCGCTACGAGCGTCAGAATATTGCCTTCAGCATCTTTGGTGTAAACCACTTTGCCACTGCCATCGGTGCCAATAGTGCCTTTCTGCGGGACGTCTCCGTATCTGATAGGATTCGCTCGTTCATATTCTGCAAGAGCCGCATCAACTGGTCCGCTGCTTTCGGCCAACCAATCACGCAATTTTTGCAGAATCACTTCATTTTCTACAGTCGATTCCAGCGAATCTGGCAATTTTAGATTGAGTTTAGTGATCCTGCGGCCGTCGGCATCCCACTCAATTTGACCAAGACCTTTCAGTTTTTCCAGAGCCTGAGATTTAAAATCACCGCCGATGTTGTTGAGTGATTGAATTGATTCTGCATAGTTGCGCACGCGAAACATCAAATTGAGATTCGCCGCCATCTTGGCGCTATACGCTTCCAGTTTTGTCACGTCTTTTGGCGGTTGCCATCCGGGTTTATCTTTGATTCCGAGGATATCGGTCAAGACATGGTGGTAACCGTTGGCGTAAATTAGGTCATGCCCTTCTTTGAGCCTCGCATGATTGTTGTTGAGCCAGTCAAGACTGTTAGACATTTTGTTCATGTCTGAAACAGAAGGAATGCCCTTTGGTTCAAAAATTAAAGTGCTTTCTATCTGCCCGGACTTTTGCATGTCCTTGAGCTTGGCTAGATTTAGTACGCCATCTGAAAAAAGCGCGTCGAATGTCTCCGGTCTGTGGGCAAACCCCTCTTTGGGTTTCAACGGATCGGTGCCGACCGTGCTAAGCGAAATTGGATCGCCAGGACCACGGCTGAGTCGTGCTTTAGTCAGCAAGGCGTGAGAATCAACAACGACCGTGTTCAGCCATTGGTTGGATAAAATTGAAGCTTCTTCGGTGCATCTAAAACCAGAGCGTTGTCCAAAACCTGGTTCTTCAGCTTCGAGTTTCACTGCAGCCCGGAGTTCCGCCACTGTCAGTTTGTCAAACTGTTTATTGTCGACCTTCTTTCGAAGTTCTGCCATGTCCACTTCTTGAACTTCAGGTGTGGGCAAATTGGCAAGTAATCGATCGAGATCTGGCTGAATAGCTTTGACTTTTGCGCGATTAATGATCGTCTCGTCGGTTTCTTTGATTTGCTCAACAACCGGTTTTGATTCGACCTTCTCAACAGGAGGGGTGACCTTTTCGGCAACAGGAGGTGTGACCTTTTCGGTAACACTTGCGATTTTTTCGCCTCCACCTGGGACAACAACAGTTTTTGCCTCTCCAGGTGCCTCCGGTTTTATCTCTTCCGCTCCGGGAGTCGCAGTTCTTTCGACAGCGACACCTGGCTGGGCGGCAGGCTTTGGTCCGCCATTCGCGGGATTCTCAGGTAACTTTGGACCGTCAGCCGGCGTTGCTGGCTCTAGAGTTACGTCAGCCGCTGGAACCGCATTGCCGGGGTTTGTTTCTGGTTTCGGTTGACCGGTCACCAGCATGTTCATAGCGTCCATAAACGCTTCTTCTTCGGATTTTTTAGGTGATTGAGAAACTGGACTAACTTCCTCATCGACGCCGCTATATAGGTTGAAGCCAGTTTCTTCGGAGCCGCTCAAATCGTCGGTTTCCGCCAATTCCTCTTCTTCAACGAGCTTTTCAATCAAAGTGGCTGCCGGCTGTTCATGACCGTTTGACGGGGCTACGGTTGTTTGGGTTGTCCCCGGAGTTGTCGTGGGTATAGTCACTTCTGCGTCGCGTGAGAGTGCAAGATCCGCTCCGGTAGCTCCAGCTGGAGTCGACCCTTTTTTAATCTCATCGGTTGTATCTGCCATTGCCAAGCTCCATCAAACGCTGTCTACTGATTGAATCTATATAGACGCTAATTTCTTATTCCACTTGTAGAACGTCAATTAACGAATGCACCTCAATATCAAAACCTTTTGCTGTGGCGCATCTTTATCTATCCGAACCGAGTCAGAATCTGACATGATTGCGATAAAAAACTTCAGGCAGAATGCCTATTCTGCGTGGATCCACAGTTTGTTTTTTGTGATACTGGTCTTGATACCATGATGCATAGAGATCACTACTTCTCTAGTTGATACCGTCGACGAATTGGTACCGGTGGTGGTGTCATTCTGATTCGGTTTGGTCGGCATGGTCTCTCTAGAGTTTGCAACTGCGGGAAACCTCCGCGGTTCGCGCATCTTTCGTGCACCGAGCGTGGTGCAGACAACGACTGATATTTCAAGTTTAGAAATCTCTGAGCTAATTTGTCGAAAAAGGGTAGACAACCCAATTAATCGATACTATACTTACGTATGGGTGGTCCGTGAGAAGGGTCACCTCTGTTGGGGTTGCGGTGTCGAGAGTGCAGTCAGGTGAGGGGCAATAATGACCATTCAGGAACTTCCCACGCGTCAGCACGATGTGTTAAACGCGATAGTAGAACTGACGGATCAGAATGGATATCCTCCCACTCTTCAGGAGTTGGCGACCTCATTAGGATTGAAGAATCGAATGACTGTTCATCAGCACGTAGTCGCTCTTAAAAAGAAGGGACTGGTGCATTGGGAGCCAAAGCTCAATCGTTCAATGCGTGTGGTTGATGATGGTTTGAAGTTCATCACTTCGGAAAACAAAACCAAATATGCTACGGAAAACCAGCCGGGCTCCGATAATTCTGCTGTTCCTGAATTTGTCGAACCTGCTCTTGGTGTACCGCTAGCTGGACGAATTGCAGCTGGTTCGCCAATCGATGCTGTAGAGACGCCTGAATATTTGAGAATCGAGAGTGATTACGCTGAGAGGGGATGTTACGCCCTCGAGGTTAAGGGCGATTCCATGATCGATGACGGTATTTTTAGTGGCGACTTCGTGATAGTCAAACCGAGTCCTTCGCCTTTGAATGGTGAAATTGTGGTGGCACTGCTCGACGATGGCACCGCGACGTTGAAGCGCTTCTTTAAGGAAAACGGACGCTACCGTCTACAACCAGGAAATTCGCAAATGGAACCGATCTTTATCGATCGTTCTAATGATTTGCAAATTCAGGGCGTTGTGGTTGGATTGTTCCGAAAAATGTAATTGTTGAATCGTATTTTTAGCTGAACAGATTTTTCATCAGTTTTGGCATCGGTTGGGCAGTGTCAATCTCCACCGTTTTTTCGTGCTCATAACGAACTAATCCTGGTGCATTACCATCGATCTTTTTCACATGTTTGATTTGGGTGTAAACCACTCGGACTTTAGCTCCTGAACCGGCTTTAGATAAGCGTGCAGCTATTTGTGCTGCCTCCAGGATTGTTGTTTTGGGTGGTTCTTGTTTATTCGACGGCACGCGGACTAGGACGTGCGCGCCACCTTGGCCTAACACATGGAACCAGAGATCGAGAGGATTTGCCACTTTATTGACCAGGTGGTCATTCTCGTTTCGGTTGCGTCCAACAAATATGGTCCAGCCGTCGGAGGATTTAAGATTCATCATCTTGGGTTTGCCGCCTGGAGCGCCACCAGGTTTGTTTGAACCTTTATTTTGCGAGTGTTTAGCATCGGGTTTACCGCCCGGGCTGTGTTGCGGCTTGCGGCCGCTCAGAAGTTCCTTGATCTTATGTAGTTCGGTTATGTCTTTTGCGGAATCCGCCGAACTCCGAATCTGGGTCAAATAATCGAGTCGCTTCGTAACTTCGTCGAATGTGCTTTGTGCTGCGCCTTGCCTGGAGCGTAGTTTCGCATACTGTCGATAGAAATTTTGAGCGTTCTGAACTGCGGACAGATTTGGATTTAACTCGATTGTAATTTCCGGACCACCCTCTAGAGCCCAATCGTTGACAGTGAGTGATGTCTGTCCTGGCTTCACAAGATGCAGATTTGAAAGAATATTGTCTCCTGACCTTTTGTATCGATCGAGTTCGCTCTGTGCGCTCACATGTGCTAGGGCAACTTGCTTTCTTGTCTCCAGTCTTGATGATTCAGCGTTTACTTCTGCTTTGATTTTTTCGCGCAGTTGAATAAAGTGTTCTCTCGCTTCGAGCGCTCGGAAGTATTCTTCGATCATATCGTTGACAGAAGTATGTTTTTTCCAAACTTCTTCGTTTGCGTAGTCGGGATACCAACCGAGTACTGAATATCGACTTAGATCGGCTTTAATAGCCGGCTTGTACTGTACTGGAGACTGTAACAGTTTTATCTGATTGACGATTTTATCGATGGTCGAAGGGTCAGTAATTGAGTTTGCCAGCATGTTATCGATGCCACAGCCTAGGATTACTTCCTCGCTCAGGTGTTTTCCAAGTCCAGTAAATGCTGATAGCAGCCACTGCTCGTAAGTTGCGGGTAAAACGTTGGCACCGTCGGCGGTATCTGGTGCGAGCATGATCACGCTACCAGAAGTTTTGACTTCAGTTCGTTCTCCTTTCTCAACATGGCTTTTGGCGCCAATTTCGTTTGGTTTAGGCAAAGCGTTAGAATCGCTCTGGTTCATAAATGCCGTACGAAGCGCTTGCAATTTATTTCGTAGCTCGTCTTCCGGCACAGCAAAAATACTTCCGCGGTCTTGACCGGGAGGGCGTTCGTACTTCAATCCCGGCAGTACTTCTCGCTGCCTGCTCATCTCCCTGGTGACGGGATGAGATGGCACCAAAATCTTTTCAGTTGCCTTGTCCCAAAAGACCAGGTTGCTGTGTCTGCCCATGATTTCCGCGGTTAGAACCTTAAGTGAAGTGGTGCCGACTTCATCGATGGTCGAAAACACGAAATCGATGATGCGCTCGCCAGGCAGCTGTTCAATTCCGACCAGGGTCGCGCCCGTGAGATGTCTGCGCAACACCAGGCAAAAATTTGGCGGCGAGTTGGTTCCGTGCTTAGCCTGGTAGCGGTCGAGGACGTTGCGATCTTTCGACGTTTTTTCCGTGGACGTGTTCTCGCTGGACTCGGAGCTGCCAGGCGTCCGCACCAGGCACATTCTTCCGTAAACCGATTGCGCTGACAAAAACAAGCTAATCATGCCGCCTTTGGAACGCAAAGAAATGAGAACTTCGTCCCTGCCAAGCTGAAACACTTTATCAACCTTCCGGTTGAGCATCAGCGGCTTTGCTTCTTGGAGCACCGCTCTTATTGATAGTGCGTCAAATGGTTGCATGGTCTTAACGTCTTTTTGTGTGGGACAAATCTAACAAATTTGTCGCCAGTTTATATGAATCTCGAGAGCTTAAACAGTTTATTCACTATCGCAAATCGGGTTAATCACTCGGATGAGCCCCAGCGTCTGAGCTGTCCGAACCTGGGAGGCGCTTTCTGAATTCGGACTTTTGGCACACCTTGGCGTTTTGCATTGAAATTGGAAAATTGCCGCTCGACTGCCTTGTGGAAATGCCCATGCCCGCTCGTTGCATGTGCCTATCAAAACAGGCATAATTGGACGACCGCGCCTGGTGTGTTCCGTGCTGATTGATGATGGTGAGGTCAAATGGAAACCAAGAACAATAGTGTGCTAAACCCCGGAGTTACTTTTGTGTCGGCTGACTGTAGAGAGCGAAATCCAGGTCGGACCGGGACTTTGCTTGTGGTGACCGGACCGTCAGGAGTCGGCAAGGGGACGGTAGTGGGCAAAACCCTCGAGCACGTCGATCAACTTGCCAAGTCGGTCTCCGTCACTACGCGCAAACGCCGCGAAGGTGAAGGTGAAGGCGTCCACTACTTCTACCGCACCGAAGAAGAATTTTTCGAAATGAAAAATCGCGGTGAGTTTCTCGAGTACGCCGAATTCGCCGGACATTACTATGGAACGCCAGCCCGCTGGGTAGCCGATAAACTCGATAGTGGCATCGATGTAATTCTTGAAATCGAAGTTCAAGGCGCAATGCAGATCCGCGAGAAACGCGAAGATGCCGTCTTGATTTTTCTCTCACCGCCATCGTTTGAGGCGCTAGCAGAGCGGCTCCGCACGCGAGCGACCGAAACCGAAGAGAAAATCAGAGAGCGTTTGAAGAAGGCTGAGAGCGAGATCAAGCAGCGCCATCTGTTTGATTATGAAGTTATAAATGACAATTTGCCTGACGCAATACGTAATTTAGAATCTATCGTGTATGCTGAAAGGCTACGGATATAATATTCTGGGTGAGGCAAATGAGCACGACCAACATTCTCGATCAGCTTTTGGATGAAACAACGAATCGCTATGAGCTAGTTTTGAAAGTAGCTCAACGCGCCAAGCAAATCAAGAATGAAACACGCGAACAGCACAAGACCACGAACGCCGTTATTCAGGCGCTCCAGATGGTTGCTGCTGAGGGCGATGGCACGATCTTGATCTCCACCTCCGGCTACCACATCTACTAGTTCTCTATAAAAAGCCTTTAAGCTCGATGACAGTGGGACAATCCCCAATTGTCAAAGCCCAGCATTGGCCTTAAACTCAGGGCTGTTACAGCTGCAGACTTGGGAGATAACAGCACCAAAAATGGACATGTGGTCCTTTGTTTTGATGTTTGCCCTGTTGTCAGGGATTATGGGATGGTGTATGACCCCCGTAATCAACGGCGTGCTCTGGTTTTGCGACTGGCGCGACGGTGCAAGCATTGACTGGGGTCTTGAAACCGCATTCGCCATCGCTGTTCCATTCGCCTGGATGTTCGCACTAGTCGAAATCATCATTCTGTATCATCACTAAAACTGTCTATTCGCGAAATTTTTGAAACCGGCCTAAATGCTTACAGGGCTGGCTTTTCGAGTTGGTGCTAAATCTCAACCGATATCGGTTGAGTTTTTCGGACGTATAATTAAAGCGCTGCGGTAGCCAATTGACGGGCTTCTTTGATTGCTGCGTCGCTTCTTGACAGTTTGCTTTCTTCCATCAATTTGCCGACGTTGTCGAGGTCGTACTTCTCAACGGCTTTGAGGAAGCGGTACTTCCCTTCAGTCCCGCCTTCCTGCTCGACGAGCTCGGTGAGGATTTCAACTACGTCTCGTGCGCTGTTTATCTGCGTCAGCCGATTGCGATAGGGCGCGCTTTTGGGGATTCCTTTGGTGTAGTTAATCAGGTGGCGGCGCGATTCGCTGGTGCCCACGCGAATGCCTTTGTACGCCATCAGACCGATGCAGTGGTGCATCGCGAGAATCAACTTATCCACCGAATCTGGCGCTGGGTCTAGAATTCCAGTATCCAAATATTTAGTGATGCGCGGAATCAACCACGGATTTCCTAGCGTTCCGCGGGCTACAGCTACACCATCACAGCCTGTTTGTTCGAGCAGACGCAATGCATCTTCTGGTTCAAAAACGTCACCGTTTCCGAAGACTGGGATCGATAGTGCCTTTTTGACAAGAGCAATCATGCTCCAATCGGCGTTTCCTGCATAACGTTGTGCTCTTGTACGCCCGTGAACAGTCACAGCAGAGGCTCCTGCGCCTTCGATCATTTCGCCGAATTCGACGCAGGTTTTTGAACCCTCATCCCAACCCAAGCGGAACTTGACTGTGACAGGGATCTTGACCGATTCTTTAATCGCTATAACGATTTCGCGAGCAAGGTCGGGCTCGCGCATCAGCGCGCAGCCATCTTTTCCGTTTGTTATCTTCGGAACCGGGCAACCCATGTTTATATCAATAAAGTCTGCACCCTTGGACTGGGCAATTTTTGCAGCCTTCGCCATAACCTCAGGCTCGTGTCCAAAGATCTGAATGCCGATGGGATGTTCATCAGGAGAGATGTCCATGATTCGGCTTTCTGGTTGAAACATCAGGCTCTTGCTGGAAACCATCTCTGTTGCCATCAAACAGCCCCTGTCCACTTTTCGCACAATACTGCGATAGACGATATCGGTGACCCCAGCCATTGGGGGCACGTAAACTCGTCCTGGTACTGTCAGTGAACCGATCTGTATAGGCATGATGGTCGCCGGGTCTGATACTCTTTAGAGGATTCCTTTATTGTCCTCGACTTTTCAAGAATTGTCAGATGTCATTGCGAACTGCTAATCGAGCTTTCCCTCAAATCTTTTTCCTGAGTCTTGCGCTTCTCGCGATTCAGTCGCCGGCGCGGGCGCTGGAAAAGGTCATCAGTGGGCAGGTTCGGGACCATAAATTGAAAACTCTTGCCGGCGTTAAAGTAGACCTTTGGAGTAATGACGATAAGGTTTCTGAGTCAACCCGTACTGACGGTGATGGCAATTTTGAGATTTCTCACGAATCATGCGGAACCTGTTTCCTTGAGGTTTCCGCCCCGAAAAAATCCGGATTGTCTTCGGCTCTTTATGATGATGTTCCCGGAGATGAAGGTCGAAATTATATTGTTACCTTGCGGCGTGGTTACCCGGTCAAAGGGCAAGTGATGTGTGAAGGGAAACCGCTGAAAGGTATCGTGGTCAAGGCATACAGCCGCCACCATCGTTCAGATTTAAAAGAACGAATTTATGGCGGTGGCGCGGTTATGACTGAACGAAACGGTAACTTTCATATGACGCTCACTCCAGGCGATAAAAAATTCGTTTTGCTAAACAACCGCTATCCCCACGTTTCGAAGGATGCGAGCGTGACTGCCAAGGTCATTGTTGATACCGATCTTGGTATTGTCGAAATGCCAAAGAGGACGGGACGTTGAGAGTTGCATACTTCGATTGCCAATTTGGTGCCGCCGGAGACATGCTCTGTGCCTCGCTTTTGGCTAACGGGCTCGATGTCGATCAATGGATTCGTGAGCTGAAAAAAATTGCAGTGCCAGCTGGAAGTTTTGAAATCGAAGTCGAGAATGTTATTCGATGTTTGATTGCCTCCAAGAAACTGACCGTTAAGTGCTTCGATAGCTCGGTAAGTAACTTTGAAGATTTCGTCGAGCAAAAACATAGTCATTCGAGCGAGCATCATGAACACGAACATGAGCACGAGCCGCATCATGACCACTCGCATCCGCATGATCACAAACACGGGCACCATCAAGATCACGAACACTCGCACCTTCGTAAAGAAGGACATCCCGACGCACACAATCACTCAGCTGACCATCAACATGATGACCATGCACATGCGCATGGCCGAAGTGTGAAAGAGATTGTGCAGATAATCGAGAACTCGACAATTTCGATGAATGCGAAGATGCTGAGTTTGGCAATTTTTCAAAACTTAGCCGTCGCCGAATCTCGGGTGCACAATGTCTCTCCAGATGACGTTCACTTTCATGAAGTCGGCGCACTCGATGCAATCATCGATGTCGTTGGTTTTGCCATCGGATACGACATGTTAGGAATCGAGAAAGCGGTCGTCTCGCCACTCACTATGGGTGGTGGCACTGTTAAGACTGACCATGGAATCTATCCGGTACCGGCGCCAGCTGTTGCGTATCTCGTTCAAAGCGCCAACGCACCGACGACTGCTTTGAACATCAACTACGAATGCCTCACCCCAACGGGTGCTGCGATTCTTACGTCGATCGCGAACAGCTGGGGAACAATACCAGCTTTTCAAAAAATTGATAGTGTCGGATATGGTGCTGGTTCGTTGAATCCGAAATCGCATCCGAATGCCGTGCGTATGTTCGTCGGGCAGTGCAGTGAAGTACCTCAAGTGGGCACAAAGCTTTTCACTGCTTCCGTGGGCAATCAAGATTCAGCGCTCGTTTTCGACGACAGCGGAACTCAGTTTCGCGCGGAAATCATTACCGTCATCGAAGCTACAATTGATGACTGCCCTCCGAACATAATCGCTTATGCTCTCGAGAAGGCGCTTACGGAGGGCGCCCTCGACATAGCAATTGTTCCAGCGACCATGAAAAAAGGTCGAAGTGGACATCTCATAACTGTGCTTACAAAGCCTGAGGATCGGCGCAAAATAGAAACTCTATTGCTAAGAGAAACATCCACACTGGGAGTTCGAACATACTTTGTAGAGCGTCTGATCGCTGAACGAGAGTTTGCCGAAGTAAAACTTTCTGACTGGTCAATTCGAATCAAGATCGGTCGTGATTTGAACGGCAACGTCGTCAACGTTCAGCCTGAATATTCAGACTGCGCAACCTATGCTGAACGGCATGATGTCCCGCTCCGCGACGTCTTCGAACAAGCGCTTGCAAAGTATGCAGCGCAGAAGACCGAGATTACCGACTGAGCCGTCTGTTCACGCTAAGTAAACTGCCTGCTAAGGTTTTTGTGCAACTCGGCACGTCCATCTATTCGCCTTCTAACTCAGTTGCGAAAGAGGTAGTTTAAATTCAATTTCGATTAGCCGTGCTAACAGTCTGTCTTTAGACCGAGGTAGTAGATTGCCTGGCGCGCGATGTCAGTTTTCGAGAGCTTCGAATTTTTGCGGGCGACTTCTTCCCACATGGATGTTCTCGCCTCCTCGGCTTCGGTTGTCTCTGTCCACATCCAGTGTTCCATCGGGTTCATTATGAATCTCATCACGCCTTTGGATTTTGGAGTGACCAGCATACAGCCGGTATGAATCTTAGTTCTCATGCGTTCCAGCATTGAGAATACATAAGAATCGACTGTCGCGGGGAACAGATGCTCTTTGGCATAAGCTTGATCTGATTCGTCCTGTGCCAGTAAAAATCTAATGGTGCTGTTTGCTAAAACAGCCTTTGCCAGGTCGTTTGCTTCGCGAAGAAATGCGGTGCTTGAGTTCACAATTACGATCGCGTTTCCTTCTTTTGCGAGTTCCAGAATCGCGCTGAGTTCTCTCTTCCCGCCAGGAGCGCCGAATGCGGACAGATCGGGAATTGAAATAACCGGTACTCTAGAGTCCGTTGACTCCGCAAACAACTGGCATGCAGTCCCGAAATTTTTAAGAGACGATTGTTTTTGTGGATGAGCGGTATTGATACACCGAAACGCAAGCTCCTTATCGAAACCGGTGCTGCGTAGAAGACTGATGTCCTCGAGGCTATCACCATTTATGTCTCCTGCGAGCTGTGGACCTAATGCGCTGACCATATGTCTGACATTAGATTGAGAGTTCAGTTGTAAGAACGAATAATTTGAAATTACCATCCGCAGTGTCAACAGTATTTGTGCTTGTCGTCGATCTTCTTCGTCGGAGCCCGCAATTAAAATTACGGAACCTCTTCGTGGGCCGAATACAACAGGGTCACCAACCATTTCAGATATTCGTTGCTTTTGTTGCGCAGGAGTTCGTACTTCTGGAGCGCTTCTTCAACAAACATCTTCTGACTGATGACGACAAGCTGAAGATTTAAGCCCGTTTTTCTGATTAGTTCCTCGATTTGAATCGCTGAATTCTCACGCTCTGACGCGCCGAGCGGTAGCGAATCCGGATTAAAACGAATGACCCGCGACTGCCTATGCTCATCGAGATGCAGAATGCCACGATCGTTCGATTCGCCAGGCATGCCGGCAATAACACCTAAGGAAGTAGGGAAACTCTTCCGAGGCTTTGTGCGTTTTCCACGTTGATATTTCGATAGTAAGAGAGTGTTTCCAGAAGACATGCTGAACCTCCAGGACACAAATTTAAATATCGTTTCATTCTACAATTTTGCTTTTTGTATTGCTTGATTGCCTGTGCAATTACGCGATTAAATGGCGCGGCTTGGCGCAGCGCCGTACTTGTTGTTTGAGTAAAGCGACTTTGGCCGACGCTGGTATTGAACAAAATTGGAGCCAAGATTCTCTGCTGATTATACGGAAACGCTAATCAAACCAGAGCGCTACCTCGCTGCCTTGTTCTAAGTAAACCTTCAAGTCTTCGACGGTATTGATTTCGCATTGAGTAAGGTCTGGACAGATTTCCATCAGTCTCTCGGCGAGGTCCTGATAATTGGCGATCGGTTGCGCGAAGTGCATTGTTATTGTGTCCGTCTCCACGTGCTG
Source organism: uncultured Candidatus Obscuribacterales bacterium (assembly GCA_964600935.1). Lineage (GTDB taxonomy): Bacteria > Cyanobacteriota > Vampirovibrionia > Obscuribacterales > Obscuribacteraceae > JADYXR01. Next base: position 1,021 of record CAZRMH010000220.1, on the reverse strand, counting down.
GATATCGAAAGGATAATCTTTCTCCAGTTCGATTAAGCTCTCAATCGTTTCACGGCTTTCGTCGTCGTCTTCGCCGATTTCAAAATAGTAGCCAAACGCTAGTCGAAGAATATCAAATTGCGATTCACCGCGGGCGATGCAGAGTTCCACGCCATCTGGCGCATCCTCGATGAGCCAATTCGTCGTTCCGATATAAGCGACAAAACCAGTTTTTGGCAGCTTCTCACGAATTTCCATAAGCAATTGTCTGGGATCAGTTGATATCGCTAACCCCTCGTCGTCCCAGCCATCCACGATAACAGAGATAATTGAATCCTGAATTTGGCGACCGAAATCAACGTGACCCTCCATGGCAACAGGTTTGCCTGTCACATCTTTAAGGATTTTCGCGAGGTCGTTTTTCCAATCATTTGTCATCGTCGTGTTTTCCAAAGTCTTCTGCAGTATTGTTTCATAGTGGCGAGGACAGTTTTTTTAGTTCGAATTAGGCATCTGTATGCTGCCGGTTTTGCAGCTTCATGAACGATAAACTTGCCGCTTCAACTGACCAGCAGCTAAGATAGTTTGAATAAGTCTTCGCAGAGGCGTCTTTGGGCAAGCAATTGACCACTTATAATTTGTTCGACGGCGCGTTAGACGAGCTCGCCAAGAACCATGGCGGTTGGCCGAAGTTGCTCGATCCAACTCAAGCCACGCCGGACGCGTTTCTTCTCGAACTCGAGAAGAATGGCTACTCGGAATACACTTTCGAATCTATCAAAAAACAAATTGGCAAACCCGAACGACAGTACTGGATTGCAATGATTGCTTCCATCGTGAAGAACATGCGAAAAGCCAATGATCATGAGGCGAACAGCGAAATGCTAGACGAGTTTCTTCCCAAGATGCGAGAACACGGAATCACCGATGACGAAATCAAACGTGCGCTAGCGGGTCCGTAGATTCACATCCTCTGCGAAATTATTGTTGTGAATTTCAGTTAGTCTACCTGTCCGGAAGTCTTTGGCATCCAGATGGTGCC
>CAZRMH010000219.1:0-13263 GCA_964600935.1 uncultured Candidatus Obscuribacterales bacterium | reverse complement strand
GCAAGTAAAGATTGTCGCCGACCAGCTCGCCGATAGCGAAATTCGATTGGGGTACCATTATCGGCACTCCCTGCCCCGACGGTGGGTATGCTCTGGCGTCTTGACCGAAGAAAACTCCCAGCAATATTTCTGGCACAGTGCAGTGTTCGTTTCGTGACCCAGGCGTTGCACAGAGGTGCAAGTGAAATTGACCGTCGGTTATCGGAGAGGTGTCGTTTCGAATAAATCGGTGAATGACAATATTCTTTTTCACCAGCGGCATGAGCACTCGGTCGACGAGTCTGGTGAGTTTGCGGCACTGCCACCATTCATAGGGGTTGGACCATCTACGATGGTGAGCAACGACAGTTTTGAAACCGTGAGAACCAGTGTCTGCGCTCGGTTCAAATGCCAAAACGACCTCGTGAATCTGCGGGTCGCTACGTACTGGGAGCGTATCGATTACTTGCGCCCGGAGTACGCGTTTCACTAATCGAAAATGCTTTGCTGAAAAGACAATTCCATTGTCTCCGGGCTCGAGGCTTGTGGAGGTGAACGGAATTGATGAACGGTTCAGATGCTCCAACTGCTGCGCCGTTAACCAGCGCACAAAAATATTTCCTTTCTGAAATTTGCGATGGGCGAGCACGAGATAGTGGACAAAAGGCGTGATCGCAACAGCAAGCAGAATCCCAAAAACAAGGATTATTTCACTCATTTCACTCATTGTTTAGCTTTCAAAAACTATAGTTGTTAGGCCGTGAAAGGCAGCCTCATTGCTGAGGCTGCCGAGTGAGTTTTACTTACATGCCAGCGGCAGTTCAGTTGCCTTGCACAGCGCGGAACAGCATGACCGACTGCCCATCGGTGACGGGAGTGTCGAGTTTCGCCGGTTTCCCGGAGACACGGATGTCGTATCCGGTGGCGTCAAGTTCTGCATACTTGAGCACATCTGCAACAGTCCAACCGTTGCCTTCCAAAACGAATTTCTTGATGTTTCCCATGTGTCCAGCACTGATGGAGATTGTACCGGCGGCTGTTGCATTGACTGGAGTGGTCGTGGTTTTAGGTTTGTTCTGAGTGGTCATTTTAGAGCTCCTTAAGCTTCTGGGATTGGTCGAGACTTCTTTCTCGCGTGGCTCTAGACGAATAATCGGTTCCACTGGATTGCGCGCGCAGGTCGATCCACTCGTGAAGAATGAATTTGACATACGATGCTTCTGCCGCGCGCGTTCTTGTGTTTTACCGACTGTTCACTATGGGTTGCGAGAATTTGATCTCAACTCTAGAGTTCCGGAATCTTCCATTACTACGACGCAGAGCCACATGAGAAGGAAATCAAAGGATGGTTATCGGTGGACCCCGACAAATCAAAACGGTGGTTCCTCGCGATGTTCCTGTAAGAACGCAGTCTTAGACGTTAGAGTCCGTTGTGCAAACTCCAAGTCGACCACTGATAGACGCGCTATCAACTGGACGCGGCAGGTAGTCAATAATCTCTTTTCCAGATTCCTCAAATCGCAGTCGATTTGTGGGAAGGAGTTTCATTCTGAGCGTTTACATTTTTGTCTTTCGGCAAACTATTGTCTCGAGCAACCGTTCGACCCTGATCATTGCTACCGATTTCGTTCGAGACGACACCGGGCGGTTTGACAAGATCACAACTACGAGTTTGCGAAGCGAATATTGGTTTGGGTTGGGGGCTTTGTTAAATCCACTGTTTGGTTCGCCTGTTAGACTTCAAAATGAACTGGTTAGATGGGCTCAAAGCCTTTGTGCTGGCTGAATTGATGACCATCGACTGCCTCTTGCTGCGCAGCGGCAGGACATTTTGAGTTTTCGTTATCAAAGTGGTTTTCAGAGGTTCACCTTTTCTAGTATGAATTGACAGACCTAAAAGTCCTTTGTTTAGACAGAACCTTTTGTAGATTAAAAACCAGGCACCACTTGCGATACCGCTGCCCAATGATCGTCTTTGTGACGTTCCGATGGCAGCGTCATCAGCGATAGGCTGTGTAAATCTACATTCGGAATCGTTGGTGCGGGCGCCTTGTCCGGACTATTTCTTCGACTGCTGTCACTACCCGTGGAGTCACTATGCAAATGGAATTCACCGCGACCACCCTGGATTTGCAAGATGCCCTGGCGACCAAGCGCGTTTTTGACGAGCTGCTTGCCGAGGCTCGCTTGAACCTGTCCATCGCCCAGTCGCGGTTCGCTGCGGCGATCGCGGCGCACAACCAGCTGTACCGCGACCGCGTGGAGGCGTTGGCCGACGCGCGTGCCGAGCGCTGCGGTGTGGCGAAGGATGCCGATTGGCAGGAGAGCGAGAGCCGCTTGCTCAGCTTCGCCGACTGGGCCGAAGACGAGCTGTACAACGACCGCTGCTACTACTCGGCGCTGTTTGCCTTAGATCGCGCTGAAGACGAAGTCGAGTGGCTGAGGGCGAAGGCGCGGCTCGCCGGTAAGGAGCACTACCAGTTGCTGGTGGCGTTTCGTGCCGGGCTGGTGGTGGATGATGCCTACGATAACTACGACGAACGCGAGTACCAGTGCGACTGTCCACTGTGTCGAGGCTACGGCTATTACTGGGACGATGAGGATTACTACTTCGCCGATGAAGGCGAGGACGATGACCTCGAAGAAGAGAGTCTCGCTCTCGAGGCTCTGCGCGTGAAGAGGAGGACTCAGAAGGCGAAGTCGTACAAGTTGCAACGCCGTCAGCAGAAGAACCGTCACTGATAGCCATGGTTCGTTGGTGCGGCAAAGGACATCTGGATCGTCCAGATGTCCTTTGCCGCGGTCCATGCCGCCCGAGAGTTCTGCGCAAAGCTGGTGCTGTTAAGTCCGTTCCGCTTTTATGCTTGAAAAACTGCTTTTCGCTTTTGGGTGTTCCAGGCTGCCATCATATGTGGTGTCGTTCTGCATATCGCCGCGGTGCCATTTTTTGTTACTGTTTTATTATACTATTTCTCCTAGTATCTCGAGCAGAAGAAATCTGAAAAATAAAAATGCGGTCAGGTCCTGAACCAGACTTGGTTTCGGAACCTGACCGCATCGAAAACGTTTTTTCAATTCCACCAACGTTAACCGCCAGTGGTGTCGGTTGGCTAATCGAGCGTTGGCACCTGACTGGAATCGATAGCGGTGACTTTACTGAGGCATGTCGACATTGTCGCCATTGCTCTGGGCTTTTCCGCAGTTTGTGCAGGTTCCGCAGCCCGATTTGATAGCCGTGCCGCAATGCCAGCAGTCCTGTGCTGTGTCCGCGCTGCGAGCGTCCGTGGTGAACTTAGGCGGTGTTTTCATTCCTTCAACGAGGCTGAAGTACGCGCGGTGGCTTGTATCGAACGCATGGGCCTCGAGCAAGTGAAACTCGTAAGTCGCGACGATTCGATCATTCTCGCCGCCATCGCGGAACATCACAGTGAATGTGCGGGCTGCCGGGACAATGTCCTCTTCCGCCTGCAGGTGGAGAGCCTTGAGAAGCCCCTGAAGGTGGGAGTTTTTCTTCTTCTTTTGTGTCAGAAGCGTTTGGAGATCGAAGTGTTTCGCCTCCGGCGTTACTTCGACAGCGAGAATGATTTCCTCGTCGATCATTACCTGCATGAACGCAGATCGGTCCACGGAAACGGCAAGCACCGAATTGGACTGATCTGGCAAGCAGACGAAGCGAGCGGTTGCCTGGATGAAAGTCTCCGCCGGTTCCCGCTCTGGGCCAGTCAAAATTGTACAGTAGATCATGGGAATTCCTTTGGGTTGTGGTTTGCATCGAATCTGCAAACCCTGTTAATCACAGGTTCTTCATCAACCGTGTTTTTCAAAGCAGCCAAGACAGAGTGGATGCTGTTTCGCCAGCCCCTTGTTCACATGCTCGACCTGCTCGCTGTCGCAAACGATCCGAATCGATTGCAGGCATTGCGAAGAGCTGAGCTCGTGATTGGTCTTGAGGATAGCTCGGCAATTGATTACCGATGCAAGAAGAGTGGCATCCGCGTTCGAGAGATCTCGTCCGACGACCAGGACGAGCCGCGCCGCGCCTCGTTGTGTTGCCTCATCGATGGCATTGCCGACAACGGAACAGAAGGCTTTCTTGTCGCTCGCTCCTGTGAGCGCTACTTCGAGTTCACTGACATCGTGGACGGCCGACTCAACCTCGGCATGACTGTGCACTTCAATCGGCACAGATGGTCGGCAGGTGCTGTTGTTTTGGCAGTAAGGACAGAGTTTAGGAATCGACATACGTTTCTCCTTCTTCCTATTCGATTGCACAGAGAAAGAGGAGCGGAAGGCTAAGCCTCCCGCTCCCAGGCGGCACAAACGGTTAAGCAGACGTCTTCGCAGGCACCTTTATCGGCTCGACGCCGACCTCATCCGCAGCGAAGTGGGCGATCTCGAGCGCCATGTAAACCAGAGCCAGTACCTGAATTTCGAACGTGCGATATTGGTTGGTTTCTGCCCGGAAACAGCTCAGACCGGCTTGCACGTAGCTGGAGTTGGCGACGTTGCTGGAGTCGGCAGGGCTGTTTGCGACGTCGGCGCCGCCCGGCACGATCTCCTTGAGATGCTCTTCGGCGCGCGTCTTGGCGTGCCGCTCGAACGAGCCAGCATTCTCGCTCAAATAGGTGACGTCGTCTTTCATCTTTTCGAGGAGCGAGGCGACTCCCTTGGCATCGCGCTCAGCAGCCTTTTTCACGATCGATTCGGCCCTCGAAGCCAGGCGTCGCGAGAAGTTTAGGATGTTGAAGCTCTCCGGGTCAGCGCCCAGATCGATACCTTCGTGGTGCTCGCAGTCGAGCTTCTTGATTGCGTCAACCTGGCTGCTGAGCGCCTTCAGCTGCAGCTTGATAGTCGCGACCCGGATGGACTGCAGAGTGCTGTTTTTCTTGGGCGTGGTGTTTTTCTTGGACATGGTATTGCTCCTTGAAGTTTTCAGGCGATTTTGGGATGACTGCACGTTTGGCAAAGCTGCTGTGAGACCGTGAGGCCTCCGACGATTAGGCGCCGAGCCTGAGGTGTGCATAGAAACTCGATTTCCTTGAGACTGCCCAATCCACCGGGGGCTCCGGCGAACTGTGCGACCCGACAGCGAATCACTGCGAGCGTGCCAGACACACTGATTTCGTCCAGGCGTCCTGGGAAGATGGGTAGCGTCACTTTCTGCGCGCCGGCACTCATGGCGGTCTCGATCACGAGCCGGATGAAACCGCACAGCGTGGATCGCTTGAACTGTCCAGCTTTTCCAACACCCACGACCAGAACAGCTCCAATTTTCTCTGATGGGTGCTGAACGAGAATGGAGTCGCCGAGAGCACCTGCGAATTTGTGCTCTTCGACTGCACGACCGATGGCACCTCCGAGGAAAGTATCGAAGTCCTTTGGACCGCCGCCAACGCGCATGTGCTCATGTAGATCGAGCACGAGAAGATCCGTCGAGAACGCTGCCAGGCTTTCTGGCTTTTTGCCGAACATCGTTTTCACGAGGAAAGAAACTGGTAGACCTTCGAACTCAAACCTGGTCTCTTGCTTGCTCTTAGGCATAGTTAAACCTCACTTTGTTGTTAGTAGTGGTGCTGTCCGTGATATCGGACAGCCGAAAAGTTAGAGACTGGGATCGGAACAAATCCGGCAGAGCGACTGGCTCGCCGTGAACCCGGCTTCCATCTGGTCCTTCACATCGGGAGCAACGACGAGCCGGATCTTTTTAAGACGTCCGTGCTCGGCTTGGGTGGCAATGTGATGCGCGAGCCGGCAGGAGAGCACTTTGGCGAAGCTCTCTTCCGAGACGCGATGTTCGGTAGTGGTCAGATCGCTCAGCAAAAGCAGGACCTGCTCCGACTCGAGATTCACCGACTCCTCGATGACGCGGCCAATCAAACCGCAGTAAACGAACTGTCCGCATACAACCGGTTCGCCAAGTCCGACGATCAGAATTTTGCGAGCATTGCCGGAGCCGAGACCTCGCGACTCGAGTTCGAATACCATTGATTCGCCCTGGCGGGACTGAAAGCCGGAATTCTCTACCGCTTCTTCGAGTGCGCCGCAAAGGCTTTTATCAATCGCCGCCGCCACGGGTCCGAAGGCACGGCCGTGAAAGCGAGTGACGACAAGCAGGTCTTTGTAAGATACGGAGATGGCGCGCTCTTGTCCGTTGGCCGGCTGGTATTTCTTTCCGGGGCGGCGTACCTTGATGAGGTCGGAATAACCTTTTTCGGACAGCCCTTCTACTGAAATTGAAATTGCGTTTGAGCAAGCGCTGATGAGGTGGTTTTGCATGGTCATTTGTCCTGTTCCAGGTGGAGGTTGCATAAGTTCGCGTGAACGATGGAAGGTGTTGGCAATAACAATGAGGCGAAAGTCACCAATCCTGCGCCACTCAGTGTCGCGGTTTGCGAACAATGCGAGGTTTTTGATGACTTCAGAGGTTTGGAAAAACGGTGGTAGTGCCTTGAGTGAGTTGTCGGAGGAAAGATGTCTAACGCTAGATCTGCTCACCTGTGCAGATCAACCGGGGATAGCCTGTGACGAAGCTGGTGGCTACCCCAAAAATCTGCAGGAGGATAGGCTCGAGTCGACAGCAATCGTTTTTAGTTGTCAGTGATCGTTATTCGGCGCGGGTTTCGAGACGCGTCAACCGTGCGAACATCATCCCAAAGGATGATTTGTCAGCTGCGCCATACCTAGCCGGATTGATTTTTGATAAACGATCAGACGCCTTAATCGCCCCGGCAAAGAACTTTCAATCGCGGTTGAAAGTTCTCGATCGAAACCCACCTTGCCGAGGTCCAGCACGGTGTCAGGCTTCGGGACGTGCTGAATTGATTCGTTTTATACCAACGACCAGATCCCTGGCATTTTTTTCAGTTATCCAGCTGCGTTTTGATTGGCTTGTCCAGGCTTTTTGTTCTGCTTCGACGGAACAGGCGTTTTGTCGATTCCTTCAGGTTCGTACTGCCAATCTTGATTCTTGAGTGTTTTCACATAGGCGTGGAGCGATCGCAAAACAGAGTCGTCTTCAGCAATGAATTCGAAGGCTGGCATCAAACCATGCTTTTCCGATAGAAACGCTTTGAACTCTTTAACAGACGAAATTTTTGTCGAAACAACTATGTCCTTTCCAGGTTTGATCACATTCATGCCTTGCATGTGGCAAGCTTCGCAGCTGGCCATATAAGTCTTCTCACCGCTCTTGATGTCTGCGGATTTTGAAGATTTCGCTGTCCCTGGCTCTACCATCAGGAAGCTCAATAGAGCTAGACCAAGGATAGGAAATGCGAATCTGGAGGCGTTTTTCATGCTGTTAATCCTGAGTTTGGCATTGCGGTGGTGTCCACCATTATTATAATCGTGTGGATTTCGATGTGGTGAGCTTATCAGGCTGATTGCCAGCAGGCATCGTCCGCAGGAATGACGGGGAGAAATTGGAAAGTGAGTGCCGGCAGCGCTGGCCACGAAACAGCTCTCAGTGTTATCGATTTATTATACTATTCGGTACAGTAGGCACCGAATGTAATACCAAAAAGCAAACGCTTCGGTTGTTGTTGTTGTTGTTGTTGAAACCAGATGCGCGCTAATGGACTTATGGGAAAGTACGGTTGACGCCGTCTCACCAGTCATCCATTAGCGCGCTCTGAGTTCTTCCAGTGCGGCTTTTCGCACTGCCTGTACGAAACGCTTGAAAAATCGGGTGGTCCTCGGCTTGATGCCTGGTCCCGGATAAGTTACTCCCTTGACGAACATCGCTTCGATGAGGTCGCTCGGCAGTTCAAGCTGAACACCTTGTTTCGAAACGCGGTTCACGATGTTGCGTGAATCCTCGCCTCGGTATTTTGGTGTGTCAGTTAGAACTGAGAAGTCAGCCTGTCTCAACTCGGTCGCCACACGCTCCTTCAATGTCGCATTAAGCCCGCCGAGCCAGATGTTCCATCTGTCGACGTCGCCCATGCCGTGAATGGAGATAGCATGTGATGATCGCAAGAGCAGGTGTTCGAGTGTCGGGTGACTGAACCTCGTTGAAGTGACATGGAGTTCCCACGGTTTTTCAACCTGGAGTCCCTGGAAATCAAAGAAGTTGAAAGTCCGCCCGGCGACAGCCTCAGCGATAGCCGATGTGCCTGGTTCGATGTAGCCGCCATGGGGAGAGACTATCGTCATCTTGCTTCCTCGGTTGGAAGAGAGAATGACGAAGTCTTTGTTTTCCGAGAGTTTAGCCATCAAAGCCGGAAGACTCATGAAGATGTCTTTCGGCGCGGGCATAGTGTTGTTCCACTTCGTTGTTGTTAGAGTCCATCAAAAACCACACGCTGAAGGGGCGTGCGGTCGAGGAGAAAAATCGTGAAATTGAGCGACTGCAGGACTGTTGGGTTTCCGGTTGAGAAAATCTTTTAGTTGATGAATAAACTCAGCTTACTTATTAATTGCAGGCAGAATCCCTCTTGACGATCGGTGTCGCAAGCTTGCTTTCAGGCTGGAGAAGTGGAATTTTGCCAGGATGTGCAGACATCGAGGCTGTCTCCATTACTGCCTTTTCACAAAGATAATGAGTTTGATTACTTAGCGCGGTTAGCGCTGGAGTTGTTCAGCAAGATCTTCACTGCGCTGAGTTTGCTTACCGAGTCTAAACCCTGATCAGCAAAGATCTGTCGGATCAACTCGACCCGTGTGTCACTGAAATCAGTTCCGAACATCGAGTCATCGCTGACCATGCCTAACATTTTTGCCCAACCTCGTGTTTCCGGATCAAACAATGCCGTTTTCACGTTGCCCTGGAACTTCGTGTTGACGAGGTTGATGAAACCATCAGCAAGTGGTGCGCGAACAGCGCCTTTGTTTGTTGCGGCTGCGGCATCGTTGATATTGGGAGCTAATGATACCGGACTTTTTGATGCTACCTGTGGTGCCATGGGGGGTGTGCCGTCAGGATTTGGAAGAACGTGTCCTGAGCTGTTGAAACCCGCTTGAGGAGCGTTGAATTGTCCGATGCCTTGATGGGCTAAATACGCATTTGAAACGCCCGCGGCGTTGGTGGCGGGATAGCCGTTCACACCGAGCGCTCCTGGTGGATTGCCCGGTAATGCTCCGGGCGTGGGCTGCTGTGCATACCCGGGTGGTGCCGCCGGTGGTGCCGATGTCGCTAGTCGTGCGTCCGTTTCATCATCTGCCCATTGGGCATTAGTGGATTGATCCACTCCAAATTCCTGACCCAGTCGCTGCTGTTTCACTCTCTTGCGTGGACTATTGAGAGGCTCGTCGTTCGTATAGTTCTTCAGCATTTGCGGTCCGTACATGTACGGATAGCCCGTCAACCTGCCTGTAGTCAGTATTCGGTAAGGTGTGTAGGGTGTAAACGCGCTGTAGGGTCCGGTAAGACCCAGGAGCGGATAGGCCGCATATCTGAGCGGATACAGCAAATTAGTGAAACCGCGGCCGTAAAACGGATAGTAATAAGCCTCTGCGACTGGCTGTGAGAGCGCCATGAGACCGAGCAAAGAGCCAGACAGCAAAGTCAATTTGGCGACCAGTAGTCGCGCGGATAATGCCCTCTTGTTTGGCTTCTTCATAGTTAGACCTCAAATTCCGTGGTCTTTCAAAGACGATTGTAATACTGATCCGGTCAGACGTACAGCAAAATCGCGAAAGCCTTGGTTTCAAGCCCCCTACCGTCACAATTTAATCACTTCAGCCTCAGTCTAAATCGTCTCACCTATTCATTCAAGCCTGTTAAACATGCGGTTCTTCGCTACATGTATTTGGTGAAAACTATAAATCCGACAGTGTGCAGCCCAGCTTGGTTTCGGAAAGTTAGAACCAAAGCTGGTGCTTCAGCGAGGTGATGTCAAACCAACCCGTCGAAGAAAGCAGCGGCAGATGACGCTGATCGATTTGTTTAGAAAGGCACTAGCCGGGACCTCGTTTTAGCGCCTATGTATTCGCTAAGTTACTTGGCCGCAGCGCCTGATTTTACTGGCGTATTCGCCGGCTGACCGATCACTTCTTTGAGCGCATAGAGAGCCATTCCGATATCACGTTCGAAAACATAACCCATGTGTCCCATGCGGAAAATTTTACCTTTCAATTCCTCCTGTCCATCGGCCACGGTGATGCGGAAGCGCTCTTTGAGCGCTTTTCGGATTGCCGGTACATCGGTGGAGTCAGGCGGGTAGATTGATGTGATTGATGGAGACGCGTGCGCATCATCGACGCATGGTTGTAAACCGAGTTCGCGGACGCCCTTGCGAAGCGTTTCTTTCATGCCGATATGGCGTTTGAAAATTTCTTCTTTACCTTCTTCCTTCATCATCTTGATCGATTCGCACAATCCGGCAACGAATGAAACGTTGGGCGTGTAAGGTGTTGTGCGTTCACGTTGTGACTTCAAGTATTTGCGAAAGTCGAGATAGAAACGCGGATTCGTGCAGGACTCAGAAGCTTTCCAGGCCTTTTCGCTGACGAATGCGAAACCTAAACCGGGTGGCAACATCAATGCTTTCTGGCTGCCAGTTACGACCACATCGAGATTCCATTCGTCGATCGGAACTGGCGTTGCGCCGAAGCTTGTTACTGCATCAACGAGAATTAGTGCACCATGTTCTTTGACGATTTCTGCGATGGTTTGCAAATCGTTTATCACACCAGTGGAAGTTTCATTGTGTGTGATGGTTACCGCTTTGATTTCTTTATTAGAGTCCTTAGCGAGCGCGTCTCGGACATCTTGAGGATCGATTGGTTTGCCGAATTCAGATTTGATTCTCGTGACATCAGCTCCGTAAGCCTCCGCTATCTTCGCGAAGCGCTCGCCGAATACGCCACATACCAGACTCAAGACTTTTTCGCCACGGTTTACGGTATTAGCAATCGCGCCATCCATGCCGCCTGTGCCGGATGATGCCAGGATCAACGGCTCGTTGTCAGTGCCGCCCAACCATTTGAGACCTGCGATCGACTCCATGAGAATGTCGGAAAAATCAGGACTGCGGTGACCAATCGGATGTTTTGCGATAGCGGCAAGCACTCGATCGGGAACGGGTGTTGGTCCAGGAATCATGAGGAATTCGCGCTGGCTGTTCGGCATGCTTCTCTCCTTGAGGTGCACAAACACGGGTGTTGAAGGGCTGATTATAAACAGTCTCGTTCCGTTCTTTTGTTATTTCTCATCTTCGAGAAAGCAAAACTTGATGTTCGGAGAAGGGGGCGCCGTTTTGCTCTCATCTTTTCGGCGTCGTTTCGCTCGTCGGCGATGGAGAACGGTCTTTATTGAAAAATGGTCAGGGCCGAGTGTGAATGCCACCACAGGCGATGCTCGGACCTGATAAACGTTGTTGGAATCAAAAATTTAGAACTGGGCCAGTTCGCCAGGTTCCAAAATTGGAAACTCTTTGGCCGGCTCCGGCCCAGTGTATGGTTCCACACTAGTAATCTTGTTGTCGGTCACTGTTATCACCGCCAGCTGAACGTCAGGGTAGCAGTCCTCCCAGGACTTGCATTTGATGTTGTCGCAGTTGTAGTAACCGAGCGTTTTAATTTCTCTGGCGCCAGGCTTCGAAGGAGGGCGAAGATAGCTGCCCTCCCAAGAAAGCGAGTCCCCGATTTTATATCGGAGACTCGCGATTGATCCTAGTCTGAACCCAACGCCTGAGATGATGTCAGCTTTGCACTGTGGGCAAACGAGACCACCTTCAAGAGTGTTGAAGCTCATGTTAGTTGACTGCTGTCGCGCAGTTGAGTTTGGTCATGTACTCGCTGCGCATCTCGCTCTTTCCCAGTTTGCGAGCCTCTTTGCGGGCTTCGTCAAGGCGCTGTTCGGCGAGGCAATCGGCTGCTTCGTGCGGCGGAATATCTTCGCGTTTCGAGCGTTCGAGAACTTCGGCGATGGTGTCGTGCACTTTGGATACTTTGTCCATCACTCGTTTGTAGTTGTAGCCGTCCAATTCGGCTGCAACGTTGATCAAGCCACCGGAGTTGATGGCATAGTCTGGAGCATAGACGATACCGCGATTGAAGAGGTCGAAACCGTCTTTCTCTGTTTCCAACTGATTGTTGGCGGAACCGGCGATTACTTTGCACTTCAATTGTGGGATGGTGCGTTGGTTGAGAATGGCTCCCATCGCGCAAGGTGCGAAGATGTCGCAACTTGTGGAATAGATCTGGTCAGGGGAAACGACGTCAGCGCCGAATTCTTGGACTACTTTCTCAACTTGGTCAGGATAAATGTCTGTGATGATGAGCTCTGCGCCTGCAGCCGACAGGTAAGAAGCGAGATGGTAGCCGACGTTGCCGACGCCTTGAATCGCGACTTTTAAACCTTCGAGGCTTTCGCTCATTCCTGAGGTTTTCAGTGCTGCCTTCATGCCCTGGAAGACTCCGAATGCGGTCATTACGGAAGGGTCTCCGCTGCCGCCTTCGTTGCTGCCGCCGACGGCATGGCTGGTTACAGTTCTAATCGTGTCGATGTCTTTGACTGTCATGCCGACATCTTCAGCAGTTATATAGCGTCCACCGAGTGAATCGACAGCGCGTCCGAAGACTCTGAGCATATCATCGGTTTTGTCCTGACGGGAATCGCCGATGATCACTGCTTTTCCACCGCCCAGGTTTAAACCGGCAAGGGCTGCTTTGTAAGTCATGCCGCGGGAGAGTCTCAGTACATCACGAAGAGCTTCTTGCTCATCGTTGTACCGCCACATTCTACAACCGCCAAGTGATGGTCCAAGCACTGTGCTGTGGATGCCTATAATGGCTCTCAATCCGGTTTCTTTATCGTGAAAGAATGAGACTTGCTCGTGACCATAACTGTTTAGGTCATAGAAGATTCCCGTCATTTCCGGCTCTCCTTGCTTTTAAAAGCGGGGTATGTACCCGATGTATATCCGACTAGTAATTTGTACTATGGATATTCGAACCCTCTTGAGAATCATTAGGTTATCGCAATTATTCCCGTCCCGAATCCGCTAATGGAAACAGGAGCATGGTTTTCGAAGCTTGGACCAGGTCTGTCGGGCTCGTTGTCGAGTTGAAACCTGTTTAAGGTGAAGTTGGTGCCAGCCGCTAGTTTCGTTTACTTAAATGACTGGAAGTGGCTTGCTGACTCGCTTTTGTTTGAATCGTATCGAAGACGAATCGACCTTATTTATGTTATTGATTCCAACATTCGTTTTATATTCGAACCTCCTGGTGCGAACAAAATTTTTGCCGAACAAATTTGGCTGGGCACCATATTTGGTTTCACTTCAGTAAGTCTACGATGTAGCCGAGTAGGATCGTGGCATCTAGAAACGCTTTGATGAC
>CAZRMH010000218.1:1341-13464 GCA_964600935.1 uncultured Candidatus Obscuribacterales bacterium | reverse complement strand
AGTAAAGCTTTGCGCATACGGATAACTCCACAGAATGCCGCAGAGGAATTAAATGCCAGCAATGCGGTACTACTGATGGTATCGCAACCGGCAGGTCAAACCCGGCTCGAGCGAACGAGAATTCTCGATCGATCGGATAGAGTCTAAACAGCGTTCGCGGCTGAACGGAGCACATAACGATTTCGATGCAACCAGGCGAATTCTTCAAGGATTCGCATGAGAACAACGACGCGCATGCGCCAGTAATCAGTAACACCACAGGTGGTGCCATCCACTCAAACACCGAGACGAAGCAATGGTCCGGCAAACAAATGCCGAGCCACGACAAACGCCGTGTGTTCAAGAATGCTGGTTTATTTTTTTAGTAAGTTGGACTCGAAATTGGACTAAATGTCCGCACTTAGAATAGTCCATCCGCACCCCGATTGTCAAGCGCAGTTGATTGCACTCCAACCTCAAATACAGTCCTCTACCTTGACTTGATAGATTTCCTACTGAACCTTTTCCATCTGCTCGATTTGTTGCTGCAGTTTAGCGACTTCGTCATTTAACGAAAGTGCCTTGTAGCCTCGTAACAGCGCCTTCTGGGCATTGACGAAACCTGGATAGATTTCAGTCGCTTTTTTGAAATTTTCGAGCGCATCTTTGGGCTTACCCAGTTTCAAATACGAGTCGCCTGCAAGGATGTAGGCGTCGGTGAAATAGGGATTTTGCTCGATCGCTTTCTTCGCTAATTCCAACGCGGCAGTCGCATCGTTCTGCTTCAATCTGACTTGGCCGAGCACAAGATATGAAGCGTAGATTTTGTCATATTTAGCCAGCGCTTGATTGGCAGAATCTTCGGCCTCTTTCAGAGAGCCCGCTTCGAGCAGGATGCGAGCCTTTTCCAACAACATTTCGGCGACTAAAACTTCTTTGCCTTCTCCGAGTTTCGAAGCCGCAGTTATTGCATCCTCGATCTCGGCTTTCGCTTCAGGAAGAGAACCTTTTAAACGAAGAGCCCGAGCTTTGAGTGACTGCCAACGAGGATCTTCGGCAAGTTGTTCTGCCGACAAATCTTTGATCTCTTCGAGCGCTAGATCAGCTTTTCCGGCTTTGAGAAGAGTTTGAACAAGCGTGTATCGGAATCCAGCTTGCGTATTTTCAGGCAAGGTTTTAAACCCTGCTATCAATTCTTTAGCGCTGTCATCACGTCTATCACTGAGCAAACGCGATTGTTGAACTAGATACTTATCGCCTGCACCTTTGTCAGTCTCGCGCGTCATGCCGTAAAGACTTTCGAACTGGGCGCGTGCGTCAGCGTAACGTCCTTCGACAATCAACAGCGAGGCCAGACTACGAATTACATCTTCACGCTTCGGATCTTCCGGACTGGCATTACCCATCAATTGCTGCAACGCGAGCGCAGTTACAAAGCCGGCTTCGGCCTGTAAATAGTTCTCTCTCTGTGCGTAACAGAAACCTAGTGCCACCAGATCTCGGACAGAACCCGGATTGATATTCAGGGCTCTGCGATATGCTTCTTCCGCTTTTTCAAAATCGCGTTTTGCCGAATAGATAGCCCCGATGCGTCTATGGGGACGCGCATCCTTTTGATCTAAATTCGCAGCTTCTTTATACTCGACAATCGCTTCGTCATCTTCACCAAGAGTGTGCAGCGTTTCTGCAAGATTGAAATGCAGCGCACCATCTTTTGGCTGGCTCTTAATGGCATTCTTGTAAGCATCGATCAGTGCATCAAATCGTTTTTCCTTACCGAGTAGGGCGATGAGCGCTTTCTGCGCACCACTATTGGTTGGATCAATTTTCAATGCTTCATTCAAACTAGCGATCGCATTGCTGGAATCGGTGTTGGCGGAGTACATATTGGCCAGCTCGACTAACTCAAACGGTTTATCTTTGCTGAGCTCAACCGCTTTCTTCTGATCGGCGATGGCCGCAGGAAGATCGCCCTGATACTTTCGGATCGTGCCGCGTGTTCGATAATAAGTAGCCGTGCTCGGATCCGCTTCAATGGCTAGCTCTAATTCAGCAAGTGCCTCTCTAAGACGCCATTGCTGAACATAAATTTGTGAAAGACGGTAGTGAGACTTTCCGTCTTTTTTGTTTGCGTTGACACCTGAGAGAGCAAGGTCAATTGCACCGTCGAAATCGTTGCGAGCAAGCCGTTCGTTGATGAGCAATTCGCGCACCTCGCCCTGCTCCGGCTCCAAGCGAACCGCTTCGGCAAAAGATTTTTCAGCTTCTTGTGGCTGATTCAACCATCGTGATTGAAGATAACCGAGCGTGCGATAACCCCAGGCAAAATCAGGATCTAGCTCAACAGCCCGCTTGCAATGTTCGGCTGCGGCACTAGCCTTACCTTGCTTGCCAGCCACCGCCGCTAGTGCGAAATTGATAAACGAATCATTGACGTGCGCTTTTGGCAACAACTTCAAAATCTCGCCAGCCGCTTCGGGCTTGCCTTCACAAACCTGCTTGAAAGCATCGATGACAACAATGTATGCGCCATTGTCTTCCGTAACTTTTGGCTTCTCAATTTTCTCACTCAAACTTTTCAGATCACCGCACTGATTCAAAAACATATAAGCGAAGGCAAGCCAGGCATGGTTGCGAGTCGGTTTATTCGATGAATGAGTAAGTGATTCAAGCCTCGCAGCAGCGGCTTTCCAATTCCCTTGATTGATTAGTTTGAATGTTTTTGCATCAAGTCCAGACCGAATTCTTGGCGGAGTGGTGCCGTCCTCTGACGATGATTTTTTGGCTTTTCTTGTGGACTCGTTTTCAGTCGCATCCTTCTCAACTGCCTTGGAAGACCTTTTACTGTCCTTCTCGGATTTTTCTTCTTTAGACTTTTTCCCGGACTTGTCCGACCTGTCCTTTTTAGACTTCTTGGACAGTTTCTCTGATGTATCGTCAGACGTTTGACCAGCAGCCGTTTCGGACGATTGGTTTAAACTAGCGCTCTCCTCTTTTTGGGAGGTTTCATCATCGACTTTTGCATCCTTGGTTTCCGCTTGAGCTATTAAGCGCTGCCCCATGCCATTTACGCCCTTCAGCCAAGAAACCGGTTTCTCAACTGGCGCCCGATGGTCCAGCTCTCCACTGCTTGAATAACCCCAATCAGCTGATATCGCTGGTGGTGGCGTTAAAAACAAGGAAAGCGACCAAAGAGAGGCACCAATTAGCAGTTGTCGACTGACTGCAATCTTACTCATTGTTTCCTCCGCCCTGTTTAGCACCGGCGGACGAGAGTTCCAAATCATTTGCGGCCTGGCTAGCTTCGAACAAAGAGAGCTGCATGACTTCATCCATTGGTATGGTTCGCAATCTCGGTCCATCAAGAATTTTGCCGGCGACACCGCGTTTTTCCATCTGATTGATTAGATACATTGCCCGGTCGATCACTTGCATCGGTAGCCCGGCCATCTTAGCGACTTGCACACCGAAGCTGCGACTCGCGCCACCTGGAACGACGGATCGAATGAACTCGACATTCCCGTTCGTTTCTTTGACTAGAACTTGATAGTTCACGATCTGCGGGAAGAAGTTCGCCAGCCCGTTCAACTCGTGATAGTGAGTCGCGAAGATCGTTCTTGCACGAACTTCTTTGGCGAGGTATTCGGCTACAGACCAGGCAATCGCAACACCATCGTAAGTACTCGTTCCCCGACCGACTTCATCGAGCAGAATAAGTGATCTATCTGTTGCAGTTCGACAGCATTGAGTGGTTTCACTCATCTCGACAAGGAATGTCGATTGACCTTGGGTCAAATCGTCCACCGCGCCAATCCGCGTGAACACTCGGTCTACAATACCAACTCGAGCACTTTCAGCCGGCACGAATGAACCGATTTGAGCGAGGATTGTAATCAAAGCAGTTTGGCGAAGGAAGCTTGACTTACCAGACATATTTGGTCCGGTCAGCACTACGAGCTGATGCTCATCACTGACACCGACCAAGCGAGTGTTGTTGGAGACATATTTGCCCATCGGCAATATAGTTTCGAGAACCGGATGGCGCCCCTGTTTTATATCAAGCGTTCTGGAATCGTCGACGATTGGTCTGATGTAACGCCGCTCGTGAGCGACCTTAGCGAGTGACAATAGGGCGTCGACGGCGGCAAGCATAAATGCAACGCGAGTCAGATCGCCACCGAAAGACTGCAACTGTTTCCGCAGCTCGATAAACATTTTGTACTCGAGATCCGATTGATTTTTCTCGGCATTCAGAATGCGCGCTTCATATTCTTTCAGCTCAGGAGTGATGTATCGCTCAGCATTTGTGAGCGTCTGCTTACGGATGTAGTCTTCGGGCACATTATCTTGATTCGCGCGAGTAACTTCGATGAAGTAACCAAACGAGCGGTTGAAGCCAACCTTCAAACTCTTGACCCCGGTTCGTTCTTGCTCATTCAATTGGAATTTATCGATCCAATCTTTGCCACCACCGAGCAAACCACGGATTTCATCAAGTTCTTCATTGAATCCATCTCTGAAGATTCCACCTTCGGTTATCTCGCGGGGTGGATCATCACCAATAGTTCTCGAAATTGTCGCTTCCAATTCAGTTAGGGCTTCGGGCAATTTGGAGAAACTGGAAAGGCAGGCGCTGCGCAAATTAGCAACGGTTTCACCCAGACGCGGAAGGTCGGAAAGCGAGGTCCGAATTGCCACCAGATCTTTTGGAGAGATCGTTCCCGAGGACAGTCTCACGGCTAATCGTTCCAAATCGGAAACGCCTGACAGAATACGGGTCAATTCGTTTCTCAAATTGTTATCAGAGATAAGCTCTTCAACAGCATCCTGGCGTTCTTGAATTTGAGGAATAGAAAATAGCGGGCTGAGTAGCCATTTACGGAGAAGTCGTCCACCCATTGCTGTGGATGTTTTATCCAACGTCCACAAAAGGCTGCCTTCGAAAGTCCGATCGCGACTGGTTTCCGTCAGCTCCAGGTTTCTTCTCGTGTTCGGATCGAGAACCATGTGACCGGAAACATCGTAAGCGGAGATCCCTTCAAACTTGGGTTTCATCGCACCTTGAGTACGTTCCAAATACTCCATTACAGCGCCGGCAGCGCCCACTGCAAGCGGCATGTTTTGACAGCCAAAGCCTTCCAGAGTAGTTACACCGAAGGTTTCTAAAATTCGGCGATGGGCTGGTTCAAACTGGAAGAACATCGAAGGTCTTCCGCTGATGCGGTATTGACCGACGATCGCTTCGGGAACGTCTGCCACTTCCTTCGGTACCACTTCCCCAGGACCTGGTTTCTGCATTTTCAGAGGAACGATGATTTCTTTGGGAGCCAACCGACCCAATTCCAAAATCAAATCATCTTCGTCGAGCTGCGTGACCATGAACTCGCCGCAGGAAGCATCGACACAGGCGAGCCCCCAGGTCGTGCCACCGCGAACGATCGCAGCCAGATAATTATTTTCACGAGTTGGCAACAAATGCGATTCGAGCACCGTACCTGGCGTTAGAACCCGAGAAACAACCCGTTCCATCGGTCCTTTGACTTCGCCGGGGACACCAACTTGCTCGCAGATTGCAACGGAGTAACCCTTGCTCAGCAGTCGCGCCAGATACGCATCGACCGCGCGATAGGGAACACCCGCCATGGGCATTCGTCCATTAGGAGATGACGACTCCGGTCGTCCGGTAAGAGTGATATCCAACTCGCGGGCAGCGACTTGAGCGTCGGTATCGAACAGCTCATAAAAATCGCCCACCCTGAAGAGGACAAGTGACTCCGGATACTGAGCCTTGATGTCCCAATATTGGCGCATCATGGGCGACAGATTTTCGACAACCCTTTCGGTTGCGGTTGCGCTTGTTTCACTCGCCGTCAAGTTTACTCACCCTCGCGAAAGAACGTGATGTTACTGCATGATAACGAGTCGCCGAAATCGGGCAGCAACATGGTTACTAAGTCTAATCGAGTCAATATTACAACTTGCTCTGAAGCGGCGCTAATAAGCTTCTGGTAATATGGGAAACTTATTGTAGTCCGTTCCGCTAGCTCGGTACTCTAGACTCATTCGACTTAAAAGTGTCCAATCTAAATCCACCAAGTCGACTCGGTTCCTTCGTCTCCACCAACACCCCAAAACGATATCCGCAGAATATAGGTTCAATTCAATCATGTTAAGGGCATCTTCCATAAGTTTGATCGTCGCAACCAGTCTCAGCCTCACGGTCTGCCTGCAGCCGGGACAGACCGCCGGCGAATCGCAAGTAGTCGCGCAGAAGTCGACAGCTAAACCTGCTGCCGATGCCAAGAAGGATGCGACGACCAAAGACGCCAAGCCGACCAAGACTCCGGACAAACCAAAGGATTCTAAGGACGCCAAGGATTCCAAAGATTCCAAGGGTGACGGCAAGACCGATACAAAAACGGACGCTAAAGAAGAAGTAGAAAAAGAAGTCGTTTTGACCAACGTTTCTAACGTCACCATCGATCAGCTGATTGAAAAACCAAAAGAATATCTGGGTAAAAACGTCAGATTCACGGGCGATTTCGCCAGCTTCTGCACCCTGGCCCTAAATTACAAACCAGCTTACCGTCCGCAGAAGACTCACATCTCCTTCCTGGTTCGCAAACCGGACAGCAAAGTTCCAATGTCCGAGCTGAAGCTGGCTTTGCCAATTCCAAAAGAAACTGACAAGGTCAAAAATAAATTGCTCACGTCGCTGAAAGATGGCGACAAAATCGAGATGACAGGCAAGGTATTCTCCACGGCACTGGAAGAGCCATGGGTCGATGTCATAAACCTCAAACGCTTATCGGAAGCCAAGAAGCCAACCGATGAAGAGAAGGAAGACGAGGAATAATAGAAGCAGCGCTTTAATGAACCGCTTCAACTAAAAGGACTGGGGGGAAAATTTGTGGCTGAGATTAATGATTCGGTAAAACAACTGGTAGCCTCGCTCAACGGCAAACATGGCATTCTCGGATGCTTGCTGGTTGGTCGAGACGGGCAGGTGCTCTGTACATCGCTTCCGCCCGACATTGAAGTTGCTACAATCGGCGCGCTCTCAGCAACTCTGTTCTCGAACAACGACGTTTCAATTCAACGGATGAATCGCGGCGCGCTGGTACAAATGACTCTGCTTACCGATCAAGGCATTTTGCACTTCATCGAAACCGCCGGTCATTATCTTGTCGTTCTCACCGCTCGTGGGCAACGTATCAATCTTGAAGGTCTGATTCGCTCGGTCGAGGAGCAGGGCAAGTCGCTCTCCAAAGTTTTGGTTTAAGCCCCAGCCTCTAATTTATAACTCACAGGCAGAGACTGGTTCGCTGGTAAAGCCTAACGTCGTGCGGAAACACATTCAGCGACCTGTTTCGCCGCACGAATGCCCGAAAGATACGCACCAGGGACGGTGCCTTGATGAGAACGCTCAGTCGCCTCGCAGGCAAAAAAAATGCGCTTAACTGGCTCAGCAAGCGCATCAAACTGACTGGAAGTTGCGCCCGGATGCACGACTGAGTAGGAACCCAGGGAAAACGGATCTTTGCCCCACCGGGTCACACTGGTTGCGAGGGGCTCACTTACGGCGTCTCCGAACCAACGCTTCAAAATCGCTTGCACGGCCCAGACAATTTCCTGATCGGTTTCCGACTCCCATGATTTCGCTGTATCGGCAGCAATGCAAGCAATCAAGATAGGCTCTTTCGAATACTTATACCAATTGATGAACTGGACTACTAATTTCTTTTTGACTGGCACCATTTCAATCATGTCGCAGTCCTTCGGCCAGAAAACCTCCGAGAAGCGCATGGCAACTTTGTTGAACAAACCCACTTGAATGTCGTTAACAGACGACTGCATCGACTCCGGTAGTCGCGGCTCGAACTGAACGCGACCGCTTTTCATAACCCCAAGCGGCAAGGTGATTACCACTGCATCCGCATCGTGTTTCGACTTGCTTGTCTCAACTACAACATTGGCGTCGGTCGATATAATCGAACTGACGAGTTCGCGATATTTGACGTTGACTCCGCGCACTAGACTCTCTAGAACTTCCACATAACCATTTGGGAAAAGCAGGTCACCACCAGCGAAAGCAACGGAACCTTCGAGCAAGGCGAACAAAGATTGTTGCTTTAGCGAGACTGCATTCATGGCCTCGAATTCGATCAAATGTCGATTCAAAAAACTGACTTCGTGGACACTCATATTGGTTTCCACCAACAAACGCTGAACAGCTTCGTCGACGGAGATGTCCTTGTCGAGCTGCTTAGCAAGACGTTTCAGCCTTGGCAAAACTCGATTGGCTCGACTCGCGAACTTCAATTGTTGAATTAGCGAAACTGGCTTACCGTTATCATTCATCAAGCAAGAATTAGCAAAACTCGATGGAGCAGTTTTGATGTGATTCTTCAAAGCGAGCTCGTAGATTGGATTCTTTGTCTTCCCGTGAATCCAAGCCGCACCCAAGTCGATTGGAACATCAAGCGAATGGTCGGTCCAAATTCTGCCACCAACCCGATCGCGCGCCTCCAAAATCATCACATCGAAGTTTCGGTCGACAAGCTCTCTAGCCGCAGCTAGACCGGCAATACCAGCACCGACAACGATAACATTTCCAGCCCTAACGCTGTTCACTTACTTTGAATTCCAGCCTTGCTTCAGCCTGTATTCTTTGAATTTCTCGTTCTGCTCTGGAGTGAGAACTTGCTGTGTTTTTAGTCGCACAGCCAGATATTGAGCGTTCAAATCGTTCTGGGCACGAATAAAATCAGACTGCGTCGCCAGTACGGACTCTCCTGTCTGACCGGAAGTTAAGGACTTAAGGAACGCGTCACGCAGCTCATCATGCCGTTTTCGTAACGCCGTGATTCTGAGCTTATGTTCTTCGACAATTTCTGTAATAGATTTGCGCTGTTCATCAGTAGCGTTGACGAAAGCTAAAATAGGTTCCAGATGAGCACCGAAGGCAGCAGTACCAGAGGCTTTTGTGATTGTAATCGACGTGGATGAAGTTGGGCTCGTAGTCGTCGTTTTCGGTGTCTTCGCTTCTTCGATTTTCGCATCTCTTTTGGGAGTGCTTTGAGCATGGCTCGCGAAAGAGCCAATCAATGCAACGGATAAGAGTAACGTCACCGTGAGTGTTTTCATGACTATGAGTGAGAAGCATGGCTTCTCAAAATCTCCGTTTGTTTCCAGATACAAATCCCTTGACGTCAATGTTTTGCTCACGTTCCCGACAACGCCCGGAATGATTTGGTAAGTGCATTCTGCATCTTGGTACTTTGTACCACAGCACTATGAAAGCCCCTACAATTTGACGATGAGAACGTTCGAACGACTAATAATGTTCGATTCTTCAGTGAAAACAGACGCACGAATTGCTGACAAATCATTTGAACCAATCGAGAAGTTGTCTAAACTACTGTCGCAATTTTGGAAAGCCCGCCAACCCAGTTAAGCTCTAGTGCCAATCAATTGGGTTGAAACCGGTGCGAAAAAAAAAACTAATCTCCGCCCATCCGGCGTTCACGTCTGGTGAATTCTCGAATTGCTTCATCAAAATGCCGTGGCATGAAATCAGGCCAGAGCGCGGGCGTGACATAAAACTCAGTGTAAGCCGACTGCCACAGGAGGTAATTAGACAGCCGCATCTCTCCACCAGTTCTGATCAACAATTCAGGGTCGGGAATTTCACTGGTGTATAAATACTTTGACAACAGTTTTTCATCGATATCTTCGGCGCGAAGTTTGCCGTCGCGCACGTCAATTGCCATTTGTTGAGCAGCATCGGTGATTTCCTGACGCGAACCGTAATTTATTGCGACCTGTAAACTCAAGCCTGTGTTCATCTCAGTGCTTTTAACGGAATCTTCCATACGGTCGCGGAGCTTGTCAGGCATTGTTGACTTCTGCCCGATGAAGCGCAAACGCACCTTGTTTTCAGCGAGCTGCTCAACTTCGTCAGCCAAGACATCCGTGAACAACTGCATCAAATAGCCAACTTCGTCCTCGCTACGCTGCCAGTTCTCACTGGAGAAGGCGTAGACAGTCAGGTAGTTGAGCTTTAACGCGCCGACATGTTTGACCAGACGTTTAAGGCTCTTGACGCCTTCCTTGTGCCCTACAACGCCAGGCAAGTGATGTTTGTTCGCCCAGCGGCGATTGCCGTCCATAATGACCGCCACATGCGACAGCGGCAGCTTCTCACTGCCCGGAGCAGCGGTCTTATCACTCGGTTTGGTTTTACCTGTTAGATCTCTCACGAAATTAAATTCCGGCTCAAGAGTCGCTTAAGCGACAGAGTGACTGGCGAATTTGCCATTCTAACCCGGCCAAGCCGAAATAGTTCTATTCATGTAACATAAGTTGGAACTGACAACCGGCGAATTTTGGGCCAAGGCTTTAAGAATCCAATGTTTCTCAAACCAACTTACTCATCTCCAGGTGATCTGACCACACTAGATATCGAACAGCTATGCAGCGATGGCATCAAAGGACTAATTTTGGATCTGGACAGCACTTTGATGGAGCCCAAATCGGGCAAGCTGACGCCTCAGGTAGAAAACTGGCTTGCCTGCGCTCGTGGCCGGTTAAAAATGGTATGCCTGACAAATAACCGGCGACCAGCTTATATCGAGAACGCCAGAAAGGTTCTTGCAATGGAAGTAATCGGCAGCGCTGCAAAGCCCTGGAGACGGGGCTTTCGAGAAGCACTCCAGGTTTTACAACTGCCACCGGACTCAGTGGCGGTTGTCGGCGACCGACCGCTCACGGATATATGGGGCGGCGCTCTGTCAGACATGAGAACAGTGCTTGTTCGCCCCCTTTCCACTATCGTAGAGCCTTCTATTAAGACATTCTGCCGCAACCTCGAACATGTTTTCATCAGACGCTGATGGCACCGCAGAGAGTGGCTGATTAGATCAGTCGAAATTTAGCTAGCTGCAGATTGGCTTGGCAAGCCACTCCGGAGGAAGACACCACGGGCGGTGAGCGCTATACTTAAATAAACTATTGCAATTGCTGTTCAATTAAGATAGCTTGATGAGCGTCACGTTTTATCATGACTCAACTAGATTGAGGCCGGATCTGTCCAAAACTACAATTTTGACACTAGTCATCCTGGCTTCGCTTGCCGCAGTTGAAACCAGGGCAGAGACGTCGTTGGAGACTCCGACTGCAGGCGCCTTGGCGAGTTCGCCGTTATCCGATTCCAGCCCAGAAGATCAGTCAAAGGCTGGTACCACCAATGAAGGCACACTAAAATCGCCTGGCTCAGCTGCAACAGTTCGAGCGCGGGCTAAATTAGCAAGAGTGCACTTCGAAAACGGAATGAAGTATCGCCGCGAAGGAGATAGCGGACGAGCGCTTGTCGATTTCCTCAAAGCCACTCGTGAAGATCCGAAACTGGTCGAAGCCTATTACGAGCAAGCCCTGATCTTCAGAGAAAAAGGCTTTCACAAACTGGCAGTATCGCGCTTGGAACAAGCAATCGCTATCAGAGCACAGTTTCAAAAAGCCAGACTGCTTTTAGCCACCATCAAATTGGAACAAGGAAATGTTTCCGACGCAGTCGAGCAGTTGGGCGCATCACTTGGACTGCCGAAGACGGAGACCACTGCGTTAAAACCGGAAGCAAAGCAAGATGACGAAGGCAAGGATATCGGCCTGCCGCCAATGATCCTGCAGTCCGTCCATAATGTCATGCCACTGCCAAAAGGGCATCGCGCTCAAGCGGATAGAAGTAAAATTTCGCAAGCGACAGATGACAACGACGAATCGACCTCAAGCGTCGAGAGCCCAAAGGTAAATCCCGCTAAACCAATCCGCCGAAAGAAACCAGGAACCAGACGAAAAGTTCGTGAGTTAATGGCTCGCAAATATCGCAAAAACAACGTCGCAAAAAAAAGTCAGCGGATGAATTGGATTGCCAAGATTTTCTCATGGCCTGAGCCATTCAAAGCGCCCCCTGCCAAAGAAAAGATCGCCGCTGACGAATCAAACGATGATGATGAGTTGATGCCCTCGTCACCGAAACCATCGAACTTGATTGCCGAGTTTCAATCCGATGATAAGAAGACAGACACAGCCATTGAAGAGGACGACTCCGGCGTCGACTTCACTCCCCACTTTCCGAAAACGAAA
>CAZRMH010000218.1:0-1331 GCA_964600935.1 uncultured Candidatus Obscuribacterales bacterium | reverse complement strand
TACTGGCATACAACGGTGATCCAAAAGATACGATCGATTTAGTCAGCGACAAAAATTCCGAAAAGACTGCTGTTGGGAAAACAAATAACGAAAACCAGTCGCCGGGCTGGTCTTCATCGACAAGCGCCGAGAGTGTCGGTACGAATTCGGAACCGATGCAATCACACGGATCAAATCGAACTCTTGCGGCCGCTCGAAAAGTTTCCCTTTCCGAACCTGCTCCGACCAAGAATGCAACAGTAGCGAAACTCGACAGTACAAAACACACGAAAGCCACTGTCAGCAAGGTCTCCAATAACAGCGATGATTCAGAGTCCAGCGCAAAACCATTCGAACTTTCAGCTCGGCAAATAAAAATCGCATCCAAAGGATGGCTCGATTTTGATGCCGGGCCCCCTCGAGAAAGTCCCACTAAAAAGGCGGTCGAGAGAAAAACGATTGTCGAGAGACAGCCTGAGGTTGTAGAAGACGAATGGACGCGCCGTTTACGTTATCTAGCCGAGCATGGCACTTCTTCACTTCGTGCCGGTGAAGCTTTTATGTTTTCAGAGGACACTGGCGAAGCGGTTCTCTTTACTAATCACGGTCAACGAATTCGAAGAATAATAGCTGCGGCGCAAGAGACTCAAGAAGTTCTTAAACTTCGACGTCCTGACGTCTTGGTTCCCAAAGAACTTTTCTATAACACAGCCCTGCTCGGCAAGGTCGTGGCCTCACCGCCACCGCCGATGCCACCGCAGCCAGTGCGCCTTCCAGACGCCACCCAACCGAGTTCCACATCGCAGCCCAATTCGTCTTTGTTAGATCCGCCTGGATTCAAGATTGAGCAGATGATGGACAATCCGACCGGTTTCTGGAATTGGTTTAAAGGATTAGTGAATCTGTAATTCAGAGTCACGCAACCTGTAGTCACACCACCGATTTAATCTGCTGTTTGGCGTTTCTCCAGTCCTTCTAACATCCACTGATTAAAAGCATGAGCGTTGTAATCCATAAAGTTGTGACCAGCAAAATCAAAAACTTTCAAAGTAGAGTTTGGCAAACTCTTATGCATTTTCATTACCTGATCTATCGTCGCCACAGGATCGAAGCGGCCCGCCGAGAGATGTACCGGACAAGACAACGTGAACGGATCAGAGAACAAATCAACATCATTGAAGTTCTCAACAATCTGAGAGAGGCTGTACACAGGCGTGTTAAACAACGTGCGCTCACGCCACGCCATTTTTTCATGGAGATTGGTTCGCCGCATTGCACCAAAAGGTCCGTTAAGAAAATGCCTGAACACCGTCGCAATTGGCGCGTACACCTTACCTGGCAGCGCCGCCAGT
>CAZRMH010000217.1:0-13532 GCA_964600935.1 uncultured Candidatus Obscuribacterales bacterium | reverse complement strand
CGGTGGTCTTGTCGTCGGTCCCTTGAGCGGTTGCCCCTTGCAAATCAGCGGTCCGGCAGCCGGACTTGCTGTTATCGTCTATGAGCTTCTTCAAGAACATGGCCCAGAAAAGCTTTGTATGATCATCATGCTCGGTGGAGCCATCCAGATGATCGCCGGTTACGCGCGGATTGCGCACTGGTTTCGTGCAGTGCCACCATCAGTCGTCAATGGAATGTTGTCGGGAATTGGTGTCCTGATTTTCGCCAGTCAGTTTCATGTGATGGTCGACGATACTTCCAAAGGCACCGGAATTCAAAACCTGATTTCCATTCCGATGGCGGTCTACAAAGGAATAATCCCCGGTCCGGAAGCTCATCACGTCGCGGCCATGATCGGTTTGATGACAATTGCAGTTGTTTTGCTCTGGGATAAGACAAAACGTGGGCCACTAAAGTTGATACCAGGCACATTGGTCGCCATCATCGCAGCCACGCTAGTCGCCTCTTTCTACAAGCTGCCCATCAATTTTGTTCAAATACCGTCATCACTGTTAGGTGATTTGAAACCAGCTGACTTTTCTGTTTTGCAGCGCTGCTCCAATTGGGAGTTCCTCTTTGATGGGCTGGCAATCGCGTTTGTGGCTGCTGCTGAAACTCTGCTTACTGCTACTGCAGTTGATAAAATGCATAAAGGTGAACGAACAAACTACGATCGTGAATTGATCGCGCAAGGTGTCGGTAACCTGTCTAGTGGCTTCCTTGGCGGATTACCGATGACAGGCGTGATGGTGCGCAGTGGTGTCAACGTCACTGCTGGTGCAAAAACACGTGCATCTGCATTCATGCATGCACTGTGGCTGCTTTTGTTTGTTGCCTTATTGCCGTTTGTCATTCGCATGATTCCCACATGCAGTCTGGCAGCCCTTCTAGTTCTCACTGGTTGGAAACTTTGTAACTTTCAAATCATCTCTGAATTGAAGTCATTCGGCAAAAGTGAAGTAGCGATATATGCACTGACTGTGATCTGTATAGTCGCGGTTGATCTTCTCACCGGAGTCCTCATTGGAATCGCGCTATGTCTGGCCAAGCTGCTGTATATTTTTTCACATCTCGATATTCGAGTCGCCGACGATCTGGAACGCAATCGAACTGATATTTTCCTCAAGGGTGCATCGACATTTTTGAGTCTTCCTCGTTTTGCCGACGCACTCGAATCGGTGCGTCCGGACACTGAATTGCACGTGCATCTCGAAGGGCTCAGTTACATCGATCATGCTTGCCTCGATCTCATGGTCAATTGGGAAGAACAGCATCTTGCCGGAGGTGGAAAACTGGTTATGGATTGGGGGCGCGTTGAAGCCTGTTATCAGGACCGACGTCGTCAACCTCGTCCACAAAATGTACGAGAATTTCGCCGTTTTTCAGCGCCGCCTCGAGAAATTTCCAGCGCCTCGGAAGTGGCTCCAGAATTCATTCAAGAAGACATCAGTAACATGTCGAATGAGGAGCTGGCCGATATCCAATTTGCTGTGCAATCGAATACTAAATCATACGAATTGCCAGTCGCTGTCAGAGAAGAGCTAGAGTCGCCTTTGCCGCAGGATGGCGGGAAAAATGGAAACTCTGACAACGGGTCGTAGATTAATTTAGAGTGAATTTGGCAATCGGAAGGGGTATTATGCTATTGATCCGATTATCGGAATCTCAAGCATTGTTGATGATGATGATGATGATGAGATTTACCACCTCTGTTCGCTGGACTTACTATTGCCGCCCTGATTCGGAGGAGCATTCCTATTGCACGGCAAACTCGATTTAGCAAATGCCAAGGGACTTAAGAAGTCAGAGATTCAGCAATTAGAACGTCTTCTCACGAAGCGTATTCCCAAAGACAGGGTGTTAACTACAGATTTAGCTGACTCCGTCGCGGAGATATCACACGAGACCGGATATCCAATCTCCGTAGTGATCAACCGTCGCGGTCATATCGTCAATGTCACTGTTGGACCACCGGGTTCAGTCAACATGCCCGAGCTGCGCGGTGTGAGAGTCGGTCCAGGACGTCTGTGCGGGCATAGAATCGTCCACACGCGCCTCGCCAACAATCAAACGTTGAGACTAGCGAAGAAAAAAGATACCAAGGATAAGTTTGATGATACCGAAGACGGTGGCAATCAAATTCACGAATCGAAGATTTTTTCGAAGGAGAGTCTTCAATGTCTGGCGCGAAACCGACTTGACTTGCTTGCTCAAATCGAAGTTGATCCTAATGGTCAATTCAGCCGTTCCCGTGGTGAACAGGCGAAGATGGCGGACGCCGTCCATATCGCTCACTTGCTACCAGGGCGCGACAGTGAAGGACGTCTATGGAAGGTCTTGGAACCACAAACTACTCGTGGTGCACAAGAGGATGACTTCGATGAAATGATCAGTTCGCTCGAAGACGAATTCAGAACGCAGGCTCCTGGACTGCAGATGGCCGAGGGCGAAGAGCGTGCTGTTCTGGTTGCTTTGATTGGCGCGCACAACGATTCCTGGCAAGTGGAAGATGATCTCGACGAACTCTCACAATTAGCGCGCACCGCCGGTGCTACCATCTGTGGGCGCTTGACGCAGGCTCGACCAATGCCTCATCCGAAACACTTCCTCGGTTCAGGTAAGGCTCAGGAAGTCGCTTTGATGGCTCAAGAACTGGGTGCCAACCTGGTTATCATCGATCAAGAACTTAGTCCGACTCAACAACGGAATCTTGAGGATATCGTCGGAGTGAAGGTTCTTGATCGAACTGAACTGATTCTCGATATTTTCTCGCAACGCGCTCAGACGAAAGAGGGAAAACTGCAGGTCGAGCTCGCGCAACTAAAGTATCTTTTGCCACGACTCGTCGGGAAAGGCCAGCTACTATCCAGACTGGGTGGGGGTATCGGGACTAGAGGTCCGGGTGAAACGAAGTTGGAAGTCGACAGGCGGATTATTCGCGCCCGGATAAATCAGCTCGAAAAAGAGACTGAACGAATTCGTAGTTATCGAGATACACAAAGGCGTCAGCGCCTCTCTCAAAACATGCCAGTTGCCGCATTAGTTGGTTACACGAACTCCGGCAAATCAACCTTGCTAAATGCTCTGACGAAGTCTGAAGTTTTTGCTGAAGACAAACTTTTCGCCACCCTCGATCCAACTACCAGAAAAACAATTCTTCCTGATGGAAGCACTGTGTTGATTTCTGACACAGTAGGATTTATCAAGAAATTGCCGACGTCACTTGTTGCCGCATTCCGAGCCACTCTTGAAGAAGTCTCCAACGCCGACGTCCTGATTCACGTTGTTGATTCCAGTCACCCGAATGTACTTGAGCAAATCGTCAGCGTTTTTGATGTTCTTGCAGAACTTGCTGCTGTCGACAAGCCAATCATCACTGTTTTGAACAAAGCAGATAAAGTGCGTCCTGAGGATCTTGCTTGGCTCGCCGCGCAAGTGCCAACGCCAATTATCACATCTGCCACCAATAGAATCGGTTTCGGCAGTTTGCTGAACCAAGTGCAAGAGCTGATTTCTGAAGTTCGTCCCGATCGCAAGCGGACGAGCGCCTAACATCTGACCGTCTGGTACAGACCATCGAGTTATCGATAATCAGTCGGTCTGATGAAACCGTCGAACGGATCGGCCTTCGGTGGTTGTGCTCCGAAGTAGAGCAACACGCCGCCGATGACGATGCAGGCAAGGCGCACGTAAGTAACGATGCTGGCGTATCCGAATCCTGGCATATAAGAGGCATGAGCCCGTTTGCCTTTGAATCCGCCTTTGGGAATATAGATGTGCTTCATCTTGCGCACGGCTTCGTTGTACGTCGGCTGCATTACTGCAATCGTAGGATTGGCTGGATCATAGAAAACAATGATTCCGGAATTGTTAGGCGTGTTTTGCAGCATCACACGCTCCGTTTCATTGCGGGCATTAATCCCTGTGGTCATCAGATAACCGTGATGCGGATACTTGATGTTGGCTGATTCGAAGCCATGATCGAGAACGGTTGCAGTCGTCATCTGGTAGTTGATTATCTTGTTCGGATCGCCACCAGCGAAGTCATCTGCAAAACCACGCACGTTCGTGAACGCTTTCTGCACAGTCGGCCATTCCATGGCGATCGGCTCTGCATAGTAGGCTGCAGTGAAAAATACAAATGCCAGAAAAATAAGCATCTAATAATCCCTAGTCCCTCTGAGATGCCGATGCATCTCCCCCAGTTCCATCATAGCAATGGCGACGCCATGTCTGAAGCTATCAACGAAATTTAGGTCGCTTGATTAACGAAACTAGTGGAGTTACTGGCTCCGAGAGCAAGGATTAAGGCGCGTCTGAGGCTACTCATCGACTGATAACGTTCGTCCGGGACTTTCGACAGACATTTCATCACGATAGCTTCTAGAACCGGTGAAACATTGTTGAACTTGTCGGTCTCTTTGAAAGTCGGCGGTCGGTTTTTAACGTGCATTGTCATCGTGTCATACAAGCTGGCGCCG
Organism: uncultured Candidatus Obscuribacterales bacterium; assembly: GCA_964600935.1. Classification (GTDB taxonomy): domain Bacteria; phylum Cyanobacteriota; class Vampirovibrionia; order Obscuribacterales; family Obscuribacteraceae; genus JADYXR01. The sequence continues at coordinate 9,031 of CAZRMH010000217.1, read as the reverse complement.
TAAAATGGACATAGTCCGGTGAAGCATTCGTACATCACCACACCTAAACCGTAAATGTCTGAGCGAACATCGAGAGTCCTGCCCATACATTGCTCAGGGCTCATGTAGTAGGGACTGCCGAAAACCTCTCCGGTTTTGGTCAGTTCTTTTGCCTCGGCTGGCGATGACGAAAGAATTTTGGCGATGCCGAAATCGACAATCTTCACGAAGTGCTTGGTGTCTTCGTTGGTGCTCAAGATAACGTTTCCCGGCTTTAAATCTCTATGTAGAACGCCGTTTTCGTGAGCGTGAATCAAGGCATCGCACATTTGCATAAAGATAGAGAGCCAGGTAAGCACATCGACTGTTTCTCTGACTCTGATCAAGTCAGATAGTTTGACACCTTCGATGTAGTACATGACCAGGTAAGGTCTGCCATCTTCCATAATGTCCCAGTCAAAGACAGTTGCCAGGTTTTGATGAGTCAAACGGCTGGCCGCTTGCGCTTCTCTTTGAAATCGTCTGCGATTTCTCACGTCGGCGGCAAGATATGGATGTATGACTTTGATGGCAAACAGTCTTCCTAGAATCAAGTGTCGAACTTTGTAAACCACGCCCATGCCACCGTATCCGATGGCAGAGATGACTTCGTACTTTCGGTCGATTATGTAACCGATCATCGGATCGCGACCGGTGTCGTCGGCTAGCCTTTGTCGATCGTCAACGCTGATGGGCAAACGCCCGGAACGAATTCTTTCATGCAGCTCTTCCAATTGATCGAGTGTCTCCACTCCTGAATTGCTATCGGTAAGTTGTTCACCATCATGGCTTAGCCTGGTCAAAAGCGCATCTGTATCGATATCAAGAGCGTGCAGGACTTTCTGGGCGGTGCAACGTGGTACCGAAAGTAGTGCAAACATCAAATCTTCCGGTTCGACTAATTGGTCCGCATTGTGCACCCGGTTTTCATCAGCTTTTCGGAAAACCGCGTTGGCTCTGACCGTGAATGTGTAATCTAAGTTTTCGACCGGTCTGCTTCCCGCAGCCATGATTCGAAGTACTTCCTGCTTTGCCTTGCTTCTCGTAATTCCAAGCGACTTGAGCACCATAGAAGGCCTGCAAGTCTCATGGCTGAGAAGCCCGAGCAATATGTGTTCTGTCCCGATGATATCGTGATTGAGTTTGCTGCATTCCTGGAGAGCCAGTTGTAGAATCTTTATTGAGGTGTCGGAAAAATTATTGAGCACAATTTTGCCTCGTCGTTAATCGCCGATCCGAACATCCAACATGGTGACATCATCATTGCGCATCTCCACTCGCCCGTCCTCATCATGTTTTTCACGCGCGGCGACACAAAGATCTGACAATTCTTTTTGGTCCTTTATTTCGACCAGGGTTTTAATTCCATCGCCATGTTGCTCCTGGCGTTTAAAAATCCAAGCAGCTATTGCGTCTGTAAGCAAGATGAATCGATCGCCTGTTTTCCATTCGCCTTCTTTGATCGTGAATATCGACTCTAAATCGGAATGTTGGCTCAGAATGCTGCAAAGCAGAGCCGGCGAGTTGTTGAAACTCTCATAGTCTTTCATCGGAAACGAATCAACTAGTTGATTATCGCGAATGTGAAAAATGCAACTGTCACCGAGAAGCTTCGCCCAGTAAGTACCGCCGGTGGTGCCGTCCGGCTTCAGTTTTAAACCCGATAGTGTGGCAAACGCTCCCGACTCGGCCTTTTCCTGTGCGTACCAGGGAAGTTCCATCTCCTTAATCTCAGCGCTCCAGGCTTGAGCCTGTTCGGTAAGATCAGTTTGCTCTGTAAAACCCTTGACCAAAATTTGAGCCCATCGTCTTGAGAATGATGCCTCGGTGGCACCATCGGCGACGGCACACAAAAATTCGTCAGTATCGCATTCGCCTGATTCAATGGGAAACGCTGCATCCTCGTACTCTTCGTCCGAGTTTCCGCGTTTGGGCATCCAGAATGTTTGGAAGCTAATCTTCATCAGTTTTCTCTGATCATCAGTCTAAAGTCTCTAAAAAAATCTCGTCGCATTGATATGGTTCATCGCATGTTGCTAGGACGTGTACCGATATCGAGGAATCGAATTACCGAAACTAAATCAGCGTTGAAAACGAATCCACGCGTATTGTATGAGATGTCGATGCCCTCGTTGCCGACCATCTTGCGCATGTAATCGGGTAGAGGGCTCGACATCGAAAAAAGCAACTTGGCGTGTTGATCGGGCAGCACTGATTCATTATCCGGATATTCGCATGGTTGGTGATTTGACGAGGAGATATGGACGTTGAATAGAAGCACGTCACCATCAGTGCTGGATAAAGTCATCAAATCATAGGCCGATTGAAACGGGTCTCCGTCGGTCGATTCGCCATCGGAAATATTGATTACGATAGGTGGAAAACAATGCGGATGTTCGGCAAGCCATTTAACAACAATCGATGTCGCATTCTGCAATGCAGAGTTCATCGGCGTGCCGCCGTAGGAGGTAGGATCGAACCACACCGGAAATTTTATCGTTTGCTCGACGACCGCTCCGGAGCTATCTTCCGTCTTCTTTCGACGCTCTTCTAGCCGGAACGGATTGTTGCCGATATCGCTGATGGGAATCAAAGTCTTCCCTTCGAGATTGCCTCCAAAAGCCGGTTTCACGCCTTTGCCACCATAACCGATTACCGCAACATGGTAATAGTCGCGAATGCCTTCGGATTTGGTGCATTTAATCACGAGGTTTTGCAGCAATCTATTGATTGCATCGGCAACGCCCATCGCTTTGGTTTTGGTTCCGGTGATTGAGCCGAATGGATCCTGCATCGATCCTGATTGGTCGATCAGGAAAACGAAACAGGATGGATTGGCTCGACTAATTTCTGCTAAATACGCCATTATTTTTTTCGATTTCGCTATGTGTGTTGAGAACGCTTTCGTTTTAATTTCCCACCCATCATACAAGTAAAACCAATCCAACGAAGACAATCCCAAGCTTACCTTTATCTTGTCAAGAGAGGCGAGCGAAGTTGCCCATATGAGGTATATGATGAACTGAAGCGTTAGTTTCCAAAACAGCTAGCTCAGTCATCTCAAAACTGAGATTCGCCTTCTATCGAAACCACTGATGTTTCGTACCTAATTGAACCATCGAAACCTGAGCAACGGTTTCAACCAATCTAATAACCGTCAATGAATGTCCAGGAGGACGACCGATGAGCTGGGAGAAACAACTTGATGAGGGCGCCGCAGAATTTGGACGCGGAGAATTCCAGAAAGCCGAACAGACTCTGTCTGGCGTGGTCGGGACATTGAGTGGCGACGACAATTCGAAGAGCAACTATGCGTCAGCCTTAGAGTGGCTTGGTCGCGCTCAAACCTGGCTCGGCAAGTACGATGCCGCTGAGAAAAATCTGAAGAAGAGTCGACAACTCAGAGAGGAGTTGTATGGAGCTGACAGCAAAGCCGTTGCTTTCGTTGATCTCTACCTCTCAGATTTAAGCCTGGCGAATCAAGAATTCAAGCCAGCACATGAACTTGCTCAAACCTCATTTGCGATCATTGAAAAAGAAACCACTGCCTATGACCTCACGATCGCCGATGCCGCAGAGCGTGTTGGAATTTCCGGTGCGCATCTGGAGGGCAAGTTCGAGGAGTCGGAAGCGTTTTTAAACAAGGCTCTCGGCATTCGAAAAGGAAAACTGGGCGAAGAGCATCCGTTGGTGGGACAAACTCTCGATGAGTTGTCGCAGTGCCATGCGCTCTCGCAGAATTTTACAATGGCTGGTGCGCTTGGTCGAAAGGCGCTCGCCATCAAGGAAAAGGCCCTTGGTCCCGATCATCCGCTTGTCGGTTTGACGCTGTACAATCTTTCGTCGCAATATGTACAAACTCAAATGTTCGAAAAAGCAGAAGTTGTTGCACGACGTGGTGCGGATATTCTGTCGAAGCTTCCGGATGAGCATGTTTTGAATATTCGCATGAGAGAAAGCCTTGCCGCCACCTGCTTGGCTAAAGGAAATGTTGATGAAGCGCTCGAGCTAAACAAGAAAGCGCTGGCTGGTGCCGAGAAAGCCTGGGGCAAAGAAGACCCGCATATAGTCAGCAACTTGGTAAGTTTGGGGTCGACGTATTTGCATCGTAACGATTTTAAGAATTCAGAGATCTATTTTAAGCGCGCGCTGAATATCCTGGAGCAATCCTCTCAGCTAGAGGCTTCGCAAGAGTATGGCTTGTTGCAGAACTTGTGCATCTCGTATCTTTTTCAGTTAAAGCTTGGTGATGTGCTTCCGCTGGTGCCTTCGGTTTCACGCTCGCGCCACATCGCGAATTATGGATCAACACTGGATCTGATTAGATCGATAGTAAGTTATATCGGCAAACAAATTGATAACTACAAAAAAGATCGACACGAATATAACTAGTTTGCGGAAAGGCAATAAAGGTTTTTCTAAATCGAAACCTGCAATGGTCTCGATGCCCTCATTGGTTGGCACAGAACCGGAGGACAAGGTTATCTCAAAACGGAGTTGTTTGGCGACCATGGACTGTAGTGAACATCAACCGCCTGACCTTTCCTGTAGTGTGCATTCAAAAAGCTCAAGGTGTCCTCGTATGTGACGCCGCCTCTGGGGTTCGATGCTTTTGCACGGTATCTTTCCTCGTTGATGTAGGAAACATTTTCTACAAGATAGATATATTTGACCAGGCCGTAGTATCCATCACGGGGAATATACGTGATCTTTGATTCCACCACATGCCCCTTAGTACCGGGCCAATTTTTGGTGTCCGAAAAGTTATACGCGTACACCAGGGCGATGATGAACCCTGAAATAATGGCAAGCCCCGCGAGCATCTTCACGGCTCTCAGCATGGTACCCCCTGACTGTAACTTCACCTTGTATTGTACCCGGCGGACTGTGACAGCCTTTCCGTCCAGCGGCGCCGTTAATCATCAATTTCCCGTCGCGTTGATTTGGTGGCGGCGAGATTATTGGTTCTAAATTTGATGATTCGATCGCGCTAGAGCGAGAAACTAGAAGCGAAGGTGTCTCATTGCTTGACCGAGTGAACGGTTGATTCCCATGTTGATGCCGCGATTTACTCCTCGAGTCATGCTTTTGCTGGTGTTCTTCGCTGTGTAACTTCCTGGTACAGGTTTCTTCTGTGGTTGTCGCTGGACGACTTGTCCGCCACCAGTTGCGGTGCCTGGACTTGTCATTCCGGGAACGCCCGAATTCTTCGATGGCATTGCGTTCATCATGAATTCCATGACCTGCATTGCGCCGCCGACTGAGTTGAGCGGCATGTTCATGCCACCACCCATCATCGAACCTGCACCTCCGCCCATTGCTCCTGCGCCGCCCATTGCGCCCGCACCCATGCCGCCCATTGCGCCACTGCCCATAGCACCACCGGCTATGCCACCATTGGCACCACCATTGTTTTGCTCTTGCATCAGAACTTCGCCGAGTAGGGGCGCGCCGCCACCGGATGGTTGCTGCCATCCTGATTGTCCAGGTCCCGAACTAGCGCCAGCGCTAGGATCGACCCAGCCGGACTGTTGTGGTGGAGCCGCTGGTTGCTGCCAACCGGATTGACCGCCACCGTTTGAAGGTTGTTGCCATTGGCTCGCTGCAGGTTGTTGCCAGCCTGATTGTCCGCCGGAGTTGCCACCACCTGAGGGCTGCACCCAGCCGGATTGACCGCTGCCGGAATTGCCACCACCTGAGGGCTGCACCCAGCCTGATTGTCCAGCACCAGAATTGCCACCACCGGAGGGCTGCACCCAACCTGATTGTCCAGCACCAGAATTGCCACCACCGGAAGGCTGAACCCAGCCTGATTGACCGCTGCCGGAACTACCAGAAGGTTGCACCCAGCCAGATTGACCAGGTGTCGAGGATGATCCACTGTCAAATGCACCAGATTTTTGAGCCCAATTTTGGTCTTGCGCGGCGGTCGTCGAAGGCTGTGTCCAGCCCGATTGACCAGCACTGCTGGGGCTTGGGTAGGTCATATCGTCAGAGCGCAGTTGGTCGGAACCCTGTGCGAGCACGGGAAGCGCAGAGAGGCTAGGAAGCGCTGTGAGACAAAAGAGCGATGACGCGAGTAGTAAGTGGAATCGTCGAAAGTTCATAACCCATCTCCGGATGGTTGTTGGTGTGAAATTATGCGCCAGAATCGGCTTAGTAGCCTGCTTCTTAGTAAAAATGGCGCACTGAAAACCGTTATTGTTATCTTGACATCAAATCCTATTATGTCAACATAACTTTCCCTATTTCAACCTAACATAAAAGCCCAAGAGTTGGGGTTTTAACGCCTGTTCCATGCAACAGTTTCCGAACAGCTTATCGGAACCACCGACACGCCGAAACTGGCGTGCAGTAAAAACGAAGCAATCAAAACAAAATAGCCGGCTCCTTCGGAACCGGCTACAAAGAGTTTTTCAAATCGCCTCAGTGGCTGTAGGACAAGTTGCTGATCTTTCCAGGATTCTTCAGAGAAGCGATTTCGCCTTTGAGTGATTCGACTGCGATCTTCAACTGTTCTTCTTTATCTTGAACTTGGAGGTCTGGCTTGACGCCAACTTTGTTGATGTCGGTGCCGTTTGGTGTGAGGTAGCGTGAGACTGTGATGTGAACAGCTGCTCCACCTGGGAGTTTGTTGATTTCTTGAACGAGACCTTTGCCGTAACTCTTGTTGCCGACGATTTTGGCGCGTTTGTTATCTTTAAGTGCGCTCGCCAAAATTTCGGATGCGCTGGCGCTTTCTTCGTCGATCAGAACGACGATGGGCTGATGTGTCACAGGTGTACCGGATGAGAGGTCAGTGTGCTTGCCGTGACGGCTGATGGTGCTGACGATCGGTCCGCCTTCAAGAAGCATGTCGGCGATTTCGAGAGCGTTGGAGAGCAATCCGCCTGGGTTGTCTCTGAGGTCGACAACCAGTCCGTCGGCGCGGTTGTACTTCCGGAGAGCTTGTTTGAATTCTCGGGCTGCGTCGTTGGAGATGAAGGTGGTGAGCTGGATGTAACCGATGTTGTTGTCGAGCATTTTGGTCGAAACTGCTTTGATGACAATTTCACTTCTGACGATTGAGATCTTCTTCGATTCCGCTTCCTTCTCTCTCTTGACGGTGAGTTGAACTGGAGTCCCAGCGGTTCCGCGGATTTTTTCTGCGGCTTGTTCTGGCGTGAAACCGACTGCATTCGAGCTGTCGATAGCGACGATCTCGTCACCAGGCTTAACGCCAGCTTTCTCAGCAGGTCCATCTTCGATGGTTCTGGTGATTAATAGTTTGGATTTGTCTTTGGTCTGAGTGAGGTTGATGCCGATGCCGACTATCTTCGCGTCGATTGCATCGTTCTCGTCCTGGAATGATCTGACGTCGAGAAAACGAGTGTAAGGATCGTTCAGGCTTTTGAGCATCACCTTTATGTATTTGTGCGCATCTTCGAGCTTGTCGATTTTGCTGTCGAACTTATGCTCGAGCTCTTTCCAATTAACGCCGTTATAGCCGGCATCATAATAGTTGTCTTTGACCAACTGCCATGCGCGGTGATACACCTCGTCAGGGTCAATTTTATGACCTTGAGCAGGCTGATAAGCACCTACTGTTGTGGATATCAGGCAGCCGAAAACGAAAAGTGCCAACAGGCGCTTCATCTGATTCATGACGCACACTCACGAGATATGTATTGGAACGACCCTGCCAAAACTCTCTTGCCGCGCTATTTCCATTTGCGGCGAGAAGATTGAGTTCGTATAGTCCTTATGCCCCCCACTCAGTAGATTCAACGGGTCTAATGTTAAAAACTACCACTTGGAAACTGATTTTATTTAGGAGGGGCGTTTAGCTGTCTGTGGCCTTACTTTGCGGGCTTTGAAAGTTCCGTGACTTCATAGGCGGAAAGCATGTATTCATGTATTTTTCGGTCTCCCTGAGCCGAAACCCAGGAAAAATGCTTCAAGGCGTCCTTCGTTTTGCGTTCCGAAAGGAAGTAAAGACCAGCGTAACAATGCGCTTGGGTTTTATCCTTAATAGATTTTGCATTAGTCAACGAAACTAGCTGCTCAGGCGAGATCTTGCCGTTCAACATGAGCGGAACTGATTTCGTCCATCCAAACGCTTTGACCATACCTTTAGTAGATTCGACTGCCAGAGCCGAGGCTTTATCTGGTTTTCCAGCTAATTTATTTGCCGTGTAACCAAGCACCGCAACGAGCGGATTCTTATTATCATCCTGCCAAAACGTTCTGCCGACCCAGGCGCTCAGATCTGCCGCCGCGCTTGGATATCGTTTTAAACAGAAATGTGCCAATCCAAGATGATAATAAACATCGCCAGACTCTGTGCCCAAGAGCAATGCTTTGTTGAAATCGTTGAGCGCGGAAGTATACTTGCCGAGCGCGAGGTAGGAGTTGCCTCGCTTTTCATAGAGCAGCGTTTCTTTCGGAGACGCTTTGCTGACGATCGTCAAATCCTCAATCGCTTTTGCATGCTCACCGAGCAGGCTGTAGGAGAGCCCTCTTTCCAACAGACCGAGCGGAGTTTTTCTGTTTTCAATAAACTGCGAATTTACTCCGGCTGTCTCGTAGCCGATGAGCTCCGGTTGTATCTTCGGATCCAATCTTATAGATTCCGAAAAATCCGCGACGGCAGATTCGTGATCTTCACGCATCTCAGCCGTCCGACCGCGCCAATAGTAAGCGTAGCCGAGATAAGGATTTCCTTTCCCTCGATTGATTGCGTCGGTGAGATCTTGTTTTGCTCTGACGTGTAGACCTTGAAGCAGGCAATCTAATCCTCTTAGATAGTACGCGTCTGGTCTTCTCGGATTGACTTTCACCGCCTGGTCGAGAATCTTACGCGACTCATCGTAGCGAGCCAGCTGCCGAAGAACTTCGCCTTTGGATGTGAGATTTTCGTACCTATTAGGATTCAGCTTAATCGCCGTATCAAGGTCAACGAGAGACTCCTTAAGTTTCCCCATATTATAGAAAGTCCATCCGCGCAGCTGATAGGCGACAGAGTTTTTCGGAT
>CAZRMH010000216.1:0-13540 GCA_964600935.1 uncultured Candidatus Obscuribacterales bacterium | reverse complement strand
ACGGTTTGCACTCGCACCCGATCGTCAGATCAGTTTGGAGTCACCCACGAGCGAGCAGTCAAACAGCGAGCGGCTTCAAAAACATCTTTCTGAGTGTAACCACCGTTGACGCCCAAAGTGTGCAGCTCAAGGAGTTCTCGCGCATAGTTTTCATTCGGCACATCGTTTTTGCTCGCGCGTTTGTTCTCTTTTCCATCGAGGTAAACCAGCATAGCAGGCGACAAACAAGAAGCCTTGATCATCTCACGGAAGTTTCCGAGTGCATGCGCACGTACAACGTCTCTGTCGTCGGAGGCCTTGAGGTAGATGCAATCGCCTTTCTCCAGGTTGATGTTGAGGTGGTCTGTCCAAAATTCCACCATCACTTCGAACAATTGCCGTTTAGAGTAAATCGCTTTCAGCAGAGTGTGCCGAGTGATGTCATCGCGCAGAACATTGTTTTTAAACTCGTAGCAATCCCCTGGGCGCATATTGATTGTTTCAAAACGACGAGATCGCAGTTCGCAAATTCCATCATCGATCGTTTCCGGCTTTAATTGCTCTTCAATCCAGGCATTAACGCCCTGCTGTTTCACTCTCTCGAGATCGCCTGGCCATGGACCATAACCAGCTCGAGAGAGCAAATGAAAAACAGGATCGATCAACTGACTATTTGGAACAACAATTTTCTGAGGGATAGTCAAACCGAGGCGCTGTGTGGTTTCACTAATCACATGCTCGCAGCCGCCAAGCATAGACCCGCCACCGATCAGTGCGCCGATTTTCAAAAGAGTTCTGCGGCTCAATTGGTTGGAGCGCGGCATCAACCGATCAACCTCGCGTTATCTGTCCATGTGCGAATCATTTGCATCGCTGGTGGCATCACTCCGATCAGCAACAAGCGCTTCTTCTGCACCGTCGGAAGTTTTGTTCTTAGAGAAAACAGGTTGATTCATCGCTTTACTATTTTTCTGCGAAAGTTTTAAAGATTTCCACTCGCGGAACATCGCACGCATGGTGGCACCACAACCGACAATTATTGCGATTGGCATAATCACAAGCTGTCCGAGGATTGGGAAGAGGAAACTTAAAACCAATATAGCGCCACCGCGCACGGTTTCACGCCATGGTGGCTGACCTTCGGTATTTCCGCCAAGCTTCTCACCAATCAAGTCAGCTATCCCAGCAGTTCCAATGCTGGTAAACATCACGTACAACGCCATGACGATTAGACCGATCAACCCCCAGGTGCCCTGCTTGTTACTCGTCATTGCACCGAACATGACGACAATCAGCGCGGTAAGCGGCAATCCAAGGAAAAATGATTTAAGCATGCCATCCCGATGAATTTCACGAGACTGGGCGACAAGCGGTCCCCACAAAGCTCTGCAAAGCAGCCAGAGTGCGTTGAAACAAATCAACAGCCCGACTACAACAAGGAAGATCGCCATCGTATCGGCAAGGACCATCAGCTTTCCTCCACTTTAGTTTGACCCGATTTATTCGAAGAGTCGCCATTTTTCTTATACCCGGATTAAAACGCCGCACTTCAAATATCTACCGGATGGATATTTTGCGATGCAGCTAGTAGGATCTAAGAACTCCGCCCAAGATGACCATCGACCAGAGCCGGTTGTCAGCATCAGTGCGGGGATTTAGCGTTTCCAATTCGTAGCGAAGGGCGACACATGAAACTTTTGCTTGCCGTTGACGACTCCGTCCATTCCGAAAGAGCTGTAGAGGCTCTTTGCCACATCGATTGGCTACGGGGCTCCGAGCTAATCATACTTAACGTTGTCAAACCGATGGATTATCTGCTGCCATTCGGAATGGACGACAATGAAAAACAAGAAATAGAATTGACGAAAGCCAGAACTGCCTGGCTCGATCAGCTCGCTGAAAAAATTTCGAACAAGCTGCCGGCCCTGAAAGTCAGCCACAAGGTCAAGTTTGGCGATACGAAGTTTGTCATCGTCAACACCGCGGTGGCAGATGAAATCGATTTGATCGTCATGGGTTCGCAAGGGCGAACAGGAGTCGAGAGATTTCTTCTCGGCAGCGTCTCCTGCAGCGTAGTCGAGTATGCGCCCTGCCCTGTGATGATTATCAAAGGGGAACCTGAAGCCTGGGGCGATTTCGAGCGTTTATTTATCGCTTTCGACGGCTCAGCCTATTCGCACGACGCGATTGACTGGATGTGCGATCACAAGTGGTCGACGAACACCAAGGTTCATATCGTAATGACGCTTCCCGAGTTCGATACAGCTGATGCGCAGAACGTCAGTCAGGTCGAGAGCGGTGTACTGAAGGCTCAATGGACGATCATCACGTCACGCGCTCTGAAAATGTTGGATGAAGCAGCTTCCACAATCGGTCAGGTTGTTGGAAGAGAAAACGTTACGGTGCAATCCATCCCTGGCGATCCTCGCACGGAGTTGCTCAAGGCTGCCACTAAGTTCGGTGCGCAGTTGATCATCATGGGTTCGCGCGGAAGAACTGGATTAACCAAGTTCTTATTAGGCAGTGTGTCGCTGAATTTGGCGAATCATTCGACAGTGCCCATCGCTATCGTGAGACGTCTCGCGCCTGAAACGCTCGCTACTCTAAGGGCGGAGAGTTCTGAGAAATCGAGATAGTTTCGCAGTACGAGCCACCTGTAAGCTACACGGCCAGGCTTATTCCCATTCGAACATCCACTGATAATACTGTTCGTAAAGTTCCAGGGGGCACTCCATTGAGCCTTCCACGACGTAGGTTGGAGTGCCGAAATTGGTGCTTGGTGGTGCCTCCTTCATCTCGCTCATCGGAACAATAATGACCTGGAGCGGGTTGCCGGCGTGGTCTTGAAACGTCAATTTCACATCATTCTGAGTGCGATTGAATGTTTTCAGATTATCGAGTGGACCGAGCAGGGCTAAGCGTATGTGCACCATTCCGCTTGTCCATGCGGTTTTCACAAAAGCGTCTATACCGACAGGCATGACGGAAACGCTGGCGTAGTTGCGGATAACGGCGGCCTTTTCCAGTCGGTCTTTAGAGTATCGAGCAGCATACGGATCAACCGGCGGGGCGGCAGTGCCACTACCAGCGCCACCACCACGACGGAGTAATCGGCCCCGCTCGAAAGCTGGCGACTTGGATGTTTCTCCCTTATCGGCGCCCCAATTAGCGCTTGAGGAGCCCGACTTCGGAAGTGCTTCAACTTGAAATTGAGTGTTCACGCTGCGCGAAGCCGACGATTTTGAAGAAGAAGTTGATGACGGCGATGATGAATTCGAAGTCGAGACTGGCACAGTTTGCGTATTCATTCCACTGTTTGCACTGTTCAGCGACGGGCTACAACCGCATAAAGCTCCGGCAATCGCTGCAACAGCGAAAACAGATCTACCCCGGAAAAAAAAACTCATCGCAAGTCCTACCATCAATCAAAATTAGTAATGACGACCTGAATCTTGCGTACTAGTTTAGTACGTTTTGTCGTGCATTACGATTACTGATTTCCAGTTACGCAGCGTCAGATCGTTTTGGTCCCAACTTAAAATCGGATGCATTGACCGATTCGATGAAATTATTGAAGTCGGCTTTCTCACGTTCATCAGCTTCTTCATCGAGCGATATGGTCCCCTCAGCAAAAACTTCCGGCGAAACAAAGATCGGACAATGCGCGCGGAGAGCCAGGGCGACTGCATCAGAAGGTCTCGAGTCGATCACCTGGCGAAACTGTTTACTCTGCTGATAGCTCAGAGTAATTGACGCTAAAAACGCTCCATCGACACTCTCGTTTATTTCAATCTTTTCGACCTCGAAACCGAGGCTTAGAATCATATTTATCATCAGATCGTGAGTCATAGGCCGGGGCACTGACTCTTCAGCCAGCGCCATGCCAATCGATGTGGCTTCTGCGTAGCCTATCCAAATCGGCAGGGCGCGCCGCCGGTCTGCATCGTTGAGTACTAAAATTGGTTGTTTATTTCTCGGGTCTAAAGTGATTCCCGACACGAACATTTCGCTCATAATTTACTGTCCATCTGCAATTCCGGATTACTGCCAACGTTCCAAAACTTGCTCTGCGCACATCCTGCTGTATTTTCTGACGTCTGCTCTAAATTAGTAGCACCGTTTTCGCGCGACAATGCGGTTATCGACGAGGGTTGACGCAGGAATGGTGAAAGTTCTCGAGAATATACAATTTTATTTGATCGGAGATTCTGGAGTATACTTGGGATACAGCCCTGGGCGGGCGCAATTAGAAGGTGACATTCATGGCGTTTGTCGATCGCGATTTCTTTGCAAAACTCCTGTCAGCATCAAGCCTGGCAACAGTGCTTTTTATCAGTGCAGATGCTGCAGTATTCGCTGAAGACGCCAAAGCTGCCGAAGATCCGAACTTCAAAAAAGCGGTCGCACTCTATGGAAATGCAAGCTATTCGGAGGCTGCCAGCCAATTCGATAAGCTGGCCAGTTCCAAACAAAACGGCGAAGTTGCGCGTTATTATCGCGCTCTTTGCTATCAGCAGCAGAAACAGTACAAAGCCGCTAAGGATGAGTATCTTTACCTTTACTACAAGGCTCAGGACAAAAACGTTAGATACAAAGCCTGGCAAGCGTTGAAGACTTTGCCCCAAAGTACGGTTCAAACAACCCGGACGACGGCAAAAAACACAGTCGCTCGAGAAGATGGCCCGGGAGTGGATGCCTGGGGAAAAGCGGGCGAAAATTATGGGCGGACTGGACCTGAAGCGATATCGGAAGTGACCGTTACTATAATTCCCACCAGTTGCGGTCGGCGCCGTCGTTAAAACCCCATTGACAACAACGCTTTCTATACATATATTGATCGATGAAGATCCCGGCTAAAACTCGCAGTATAATCGTCTGCTTAGACCACGTAGCAATCAATGAATTTTCGATCGATTTACCAACAAAAACTAAAAAGACGCACTAAAGGCAGTGCCATAACAGAGACAGGGCCAGCGCTGTTTTTGCTGCTCATCGTCATATTGTTTCCACTCATTGACTTACTCTACATGGGAGTGGCCTTTGCAATCGTCTGGTATCTCAATCACCTTGAAGTTAGAGAACTATCCGTTCGAATACCAGCTGAGTGCGTCACCGCATTGACGAATGTCGATCAGATATTTACGAGCACAGGATTCGGCACGTTCATCGGTTTGACAATGCCTCGTATTCAGCATCCGCTGCCTGGCAGTGCCACGTATTCCGGAACACCGAGGATGGTGACTTGTACAACAGTGGCGACCGTCGACCCGCTTCTCACGATTCCGTTTTTCACTGGCATTCCGGGTTTGAACCAAACCTGTACATTCCAGGTGACCAGCACTAGATTGCAGGAAGAAGAAGGCATCAATTTAGGAACCGATTTGTAATGAGAAATCGAAATCAGAGTCGCTCTCGTGGAGCCAGTTTGATCGAGGTAATCGTCGGTCTGTTTTTACTTGTCCCCCTATTCCTCTGTATCATCGACCTCTCGGCAATCGTTCTTGGACAAATTACTAACGACGCTCTGGCAAAACGCTGTGCTCGAGCAGCAGCGCAACAGAAGACTGCAGGCGCGGCCAGCGGCGCGGCCAATGCGATGATTAGCGCGTTTCAGGGCAACGGAATAGTATCGGCTCCAGCGCTGATTTCGTTATCGTTCGATAGTGGCAGCAGTGGAAACGTTGTCGTCGTCACAAAAGTGAACATCACAATTCCAGCAGAAGTCCCGTTCGTCCCCCTGTTACAACGAAGTCGCGACATGCACGCCCGAGCCACCGAGCCTATCGTCATGCTTCCAGCAAATCCATAATGCACAGATTCTCAATTCGATTTTTGATTTTTGCCATCTCAGCTTCCGGCTTAACCCTCACAGGGCAATTTGCATCAGCCGCGGATCAACAACCAGCAAAGACGGTCACCAAGACTCAATCTCAAAGTAGCGGACCGCGTCCTGAAAACGTCATTCGCGATTCTGGCGTGACGGTAAAGACCAACACGAGAGAGTTTACTGTCGAAGGCGAAGTCGTTGACACCTGGTGCTACACCTCAGGCGTGATGGGTGAGGGCAGAGGCGAGAGACACAAGAGCTGCGGTAGAAAATGCGTTGGCGGTGGTGTCACCGCTGGAATACTTGCTGATGACGGAACTTTGTATATTGCCGCCAAACACCAGGCCTACAATGGTTGCGCCGGATTGCTCCTGCCGTACGTCGCGATGCGAGTCAGAGTAAAAGGCTGGCTCGCTGAAAAGGGCGGCTGCAAATTGTTGAAGATCAATTCTGTAGAGCCAGTCAAAATCACTTCTTCGAAGACTTCCACAGCGAATACCAAGCGTCCTTGATATGCGCTGAGACATCATTTTTACGATTTTTTAGTCGCGTTGTTAAACGAATATAGTTAGCCTGAATCTCTCGATCGTCGGGTGAAATCATATTAGCTCGACGATAGAGATCGAGCGCCTCACGATGATTTCGGAATATGGTCTCGTAGTCATGACCCAAACGAAAATATCCTCTGGCAAGAATATTGTTGTCCATCATCGGCGAGCTGCAATCGTGGATCGCGAGCTGATACTGTTCCATCGCTCGCTGCGGACGATTAAGTCGATCGAATACATCACCGAGAGCGAGCCTGAAATAGCGACATCGGCGAAGTTTTTGAACGTCGTGGGAAACAGACTCGAGCACTCTTTGAGTTTCTTTCTCAGGCAAACGAACAATTAAATCTGAAACTTGAGCCTTTGTTCTCTCCAATTCGGCAGGATCCTTCGGTGGACACAATAGCCCGAAGAGTGAGGCCGTAAGCGCATCAGCATAGCGCTTACGTTCGATAAATTTTTGCGCCACGGTGATTGCGGTGTGGTCAGCACACGGACCACCTTTAGCCGCTCGCAGATAACAAGCCATAGCATCTTCGTCGCGCTTTGACCGAAGCAAAATTTCTGCTTTAACTAAATTGCCGGGTCCATCGTTTGGATTATTTTTCAAATCCCACTCGACCGCTTCCAGAGCCTCGTCCAACTTACCTTGTTGCAAACGAATCTTCGCAAGTGTCACTCCACGACCGCGCTCTTTATGCCCGGAGAGAGTAGATTTTTGATAGAGACGTTTAGCGTCATCGCGTTTGCCGCATTGTTCTAAAGCCTGACCGATTCGAAACAGCTTATCACCATCGGATGCGAAGAGCTGCTCACAGAGCTGCATCTCTTTCATACCCTCCTCGACGTCATCGACTCTTAGCAGAACGAGACACCGCTGGTAGTGCGCAGGTTTAAATCCAGAATCACACTTAATTGCCCGATCGTAAGCGTCTAACGCCAGCTGCTCGAAGCCCTTTTGCTCCATGTAATACCCGAGCAGATAATGCAATTTTGGATTGTTTGGCTCTCTAGCAATGAACTCAGACAATTTATTCAAATCTTGTTCAGAGGCGCTCGAGTCCTCGACTTTGCGAGTGATTGATGGCAGGTCAAGACCGTCATCGACAGCCAGGGCTTTCTCATCAAAACCCAACGGCATGAGAGAAAACACTAAGAAAAACAGAGAGAAAGCGGTTCGCCCACTCATGATTATTTATGAGAGAGCTTGAAACTGATCTTGTAGTCGGTTCTGAAGCCTTTGGCCTTGGTTGGTGTGACTTTGACCGTCACTCCGTTGCTGCCATTCAGCGCATCTATAGTGTTCGACCCTTTTTTAGTCGGGGTGATCTTCCATTTATAATTGGCTAGCGCTTCTTGGTACCAATCCAGCACCACATCCGGTGCTTCCTTCGCGCGAAAAGTCATACTGAAGGCGGCACCACCCGGTTTATTCGGATACATCAGACCTTCGACAAACACGGCACCAGCACCGGTGTACTGCGGCAAATTCGGCAAGTCCAGAGGCTGCTTCATTAGTTGCCAGGCGGCTTCGCCCGAACCACCGTATTCAGACCTCTGGGCTAGCATCCACTTTCTTCTTTTTTCAGCCAGCGCTTTCAGCTGCGCCGGTGTGAACTTCTCCTCTGCTGTTGCGGCGGCGGCTTTGGCAGCTTTGGTATTGGTCTTAGCCGTCTCCGCAAGTGCGGGCGAACTGACCCAAGAGGGGAGCAATCCAACAAGAAGAATGGCGATTTGAATTTTCATATGAATCCTGTACTTATTGACAATGAGCACAGATGAGTCCTTTCAGAGGTGGATTCTACTTTAGCACGGGCAGCAGAAGCGACCGCCACCGGTGGCTTTATTTCTCAACTTGAGTACTCCGAGGATATTTCTGAAACCAGAAGATGGAGTCCATTCAGCCGAGTCTCTGCCGGTGCCTTGAGAATCCAGAGGGCAATCCCATGGGTGTGGATAACCGCATTCGCCGCTGCAATTGGTGATGCCGTCAAGGCTGAAGTTGCCCGAGCTATAAGGCTGCGGATTACCATCAGGCAAGTTGGATGAGGTTAAATTGGGAAGGTCCCAAGGCGGAGCGACTGGGCTCAAGACAAGTTGATTGGAGCTTGGATTCAAATAGATGAAGCTGACTCTGTTGAATGGAACAGTTGAATTGAAAACCGCATTTACTTCATCAGGTTCGGCGCTAGGCTTCATCTGGTGCATGTAAGTAGTCATCTGAGGTTTGATACCTAATGCAGATGTCTGACTGAGAAGTTCGTTCAGTCGGCCTTCTCTGATTTGAGTCAAACCGCAGTCATTGCGATTGTAGAATTTCAAACCGGTAAAGTCATTGTTAGCCGTGATGGTTGCACATTCAGCTCCCGAAGCGCGTTCTGCGCAGATGTCGATGTGGTATTTCTCAACTGCCATCAGATTGTTGACTGGTGAACCACTGGTTCCTGGGTTGCTAGGTTGTCCGTAGAGTGAAACGAATTTCGTCAAATCGCATGGTCTGCCCGCACCAGTATTGGTGTTATCGCAATGGAGAATTGGAGCGTTCCTAGCCCAATCGATGAAACTCTGGTTGGCGGCGAGCGATGTTGGATTGGCCGGGTAAGGTCCCCATGAGTCAACACCGGCAGCCGAGAGTCTGCTGGCTAGCTGACTTTGAGCGGTCGCATCTCCAGCCGAGAGGGCTGCGTAGTTGCTGGCAATAAAGGCTTGAACCTGGGCGAGAGTATCTCCACCACCGGATTGATCGGCGACTAATCCAGTGTTGGCGTTGCCACCGAGCACTTCAACATAGTTTGGATTCATCAGTTTGTCTTGCCAGATATCAAACCCACCTGGATACTGAACCCCGCTCAGTGAGCCAGTGTTGTCAATAACGATTACACCGCGGCGAATGTCAGCTGGAAATTGAGTGGCGAGCGAACCGACAAGTGACATAGAAAGAGCTCTGGTGTCGCCCATGCTGGCGGTCTTGTCAGACGCGCGACCAGCTGATCTATAAGCGTTCGGTGGAACGAAGTTTGGAATTGGACCACGAATTTGGTCCTGATTGAAATTGACTTGGGAAACAAGGTGAGGAGGAAGACCAGGTCTCAGTGGAACGCCCCATACTGATTCGGAGCCATTGGCAGCCAGCTGCGTATATCCCTTAAGATAACGTCCGGGTTTGCCAGGAATTTGAATTGAGTTGGTGGCATTTAGCCCAGTCGGGCTGCCGCTTAAGATTTGATTGTATTTATGGAACGGATCGCCTGGATCTCTTTTATCGACGACAAACACGTTGGTGGCGGCGCCTCGGACCATCAAGGAAACAGCGTGCTCGGTGCCCATGTGAAGAACGGGATTGGACCCGGATTCGAACATGCGCATTGCATGATTCTGGGCAATGTTTCCGAAGTGCGAATCGAAGTTGCTCGAATTGACAAGTTGATCGTTGAGGCGATTACTGATGCCCTCAAGCAAGTCCATCATCTGAGCCGCATGAGCAGTGGCTTGCGACGATCCCAGAGCCTGGGCATTCGCTTGGACAAGAAATGTCTGTGCCACCAGCCTGTTGATAGTTAATAGGTTGACTTCATTTGTATCGGCGTCATCTGAATCACCGAAGTGGTTGAGTTCATCGCCATTTCGGAGGGCTACGCCGGGATGCCGAAGAACTTGTTTAGCGACGTTGAGGTTGCCGGCGTCAGTTGCATGCTGCAACTCTTGACCGCCGCCGAGCTGCATAATCAAAAATAGCAGTCCCAGTCCCAGAACCACGAGAACCAAACAACTAACGACTACTAAACCAAGCAGCGCGCCCTTTTTTGTACGTCGACGAGACATGATTGTCTAACCCCTCTATTGATTCCCGGGAACACCGGTTCTATCGGTAACTTACTGTGCAGGACCTTTTGTGACTAATCCACTATGAATAATCATTGGCGTCCGTTAAATTCGGTCCTGTCTCCACAGGTTACGGTCAAAACTTTGTGAAAGTGCGATTTCAGTGTGATCCGGGTCGAAGCAAGCAAAAACTCCACAAGGTCCTGAACCACGGCGCATCCTTAACAAAGTTTAATTTTAGGCGCCTAGAGCCCAGAGGTCAAGTGAAAATCTACTTTTAGGACTACTAATTGGCAAATTGTAGGCAAGAGCGCCAACTATGGCAATTTCGAAGCTTGCATTGTAAATGAGATTCCAGTCACAGCAGTCAATATCAGTGGGTTTTCTCCCATGGTTTTATATTTAATCCGCCCAATATCTCAATTCAGATGAGTCCGAACCCGAACCAAGTTCTTCTCCGTTTGGCTCACCAACTGTGGTTCTACTTTCCTCCGAATCTCGAGTGCCTGCAGATATTTGCTTTCGGCATCCTTCCATTTCATTTTCTTCTCGTCGACTTCGGCTAAAAGACACAAACTGACAGCGACGTGAGAGTGAGTAGGTCCAAAATGCTTGCGTCGAATCTCCAATTGCTCCTCGAGATACGGTGCAGTGTCTGCGCAACGATCCTGCGCACAGGTTGCAGAGATTACTCGATTGAGGCTGTCGATGAGATGCAAGCTTCCTGGTTCGCAGCAAAGGCGCTCCAGACGCAGCGCTTCTTTGGCCGCCGCTTGCGATTCTACGAATTGTTTTTTTCGATAAAACTGATTTGCGCTTTCCTTGTATATAGGTATGAGCTGTTCGCTGTTTTTACCGCCACCAGATTGTCCAGCCTCAATAGCAGCATCCACAGCCGTTCTTGCAGCAGTATCATTTTTCAAAGCCAACTCGACTCGCGACAATTCCAAATACAGTGGGGCCAGCTGCAAGCCATTTGCTCCGGTTTTCTTTCCGCTATCAATGCCTTTTTGAAACAGTGTGCGCGCAATCTCTCTATTGCCGTTCTGCATCTCCAGCCGCGCGCGATGAATATCGTCTTGCCAGGACGTCGCCTTGCCGCATGCCGCGATGGAAATTGCAATTATTGAAACCAAAATAGTTCGGAAACGCATGGTACTCCTGAAAAGAAGACGTTGATCGACACCATCACACCGGTGGGATATACTCGAAACGTACCACAGGTTACTCATTATAAGAAGGGACACAAAGTTGAACCCGGAAAATGACAAAACGGACGACTCGGATTCTTCGACCTCTGCAGAAAGTAACGCGGCATCGAACACTGAGACTGCGGCCAGCGAAACTAGCCCGGCATCGAATACTGAAAGTGTGACGGCGACCAGCTCACCGATAACCGAAAGTACGACTGCTGTGAAAACCGAAAATACAACTACACTGATCGCTGAAAGTGCTGCATCAAGTACTGATACCACTCCGCCAAGTGAATTGCTCGTGGAAAAACCGAAGTCTCCGGAAGCGCCCCCCGGAGGCAAGCGCGAAGACCGTCGGAGTTGGATGCAAAACGTCAACCTCACCCTGGATTACATCGGCTCAATCAGTCGCGATAAAAAACTACATTTTCGTGCTTCAGATCACCTTACCAGCCGTCTGTTAATCGGCGCGTTTATACTAGCAATGGGATTTGCGACACTGCCATTTTTTGAGATGAACGCAATCGCATTTTTCGCATACATTCTCGCTGACGCGCTTCTGTTCTGTGCCATCACGGTTTTCGTGGTCAGCAGATTTGGTATCATCCGAGCAATGGAACCACGGCATGCTCTAGTTTGCTGGCACCTCATGGTCGGTACGGGATTATTGGCACTGGTAATCGGCTTCAACGTTGTCGCAACTGTAGTTTTGGTGATGATGCGCGAGCGGTTGCAATTGCTTTTCCCGGGTGGTTAACTGAAGTTGGTAGTTAGCGACGAATGTTTTGAATTACTTAGATGGAAACCAATAATTGGATTGTGAAAACGCGCAGTCAACAAGGTGGTGGCATGTTTGTTAGAACCATCGCGTTGAGCGCTCTTATACTGTCGCTCGGTCTGTTCGCTGGCACTTACTCGCCGGCAGAAGCTGCAGACCCGACAGACGCAGACGGAACGTTCACGAAAAGTAATTCGCCCTATCAACGTTTGGATTTCCAGGTCAAAGCCTCATGTGTAACCTGCCTCCGCAAAGTCGCCAAAGCCTTGAAAGCGACTCGTGGTGTGCTCAATGCAGATGTTTCGATTTACTACCCACACTGGGGAGTTGTGATAATCGATACGTCACAGACTGACGAACGAAAAATAATCGCACGAATTTCTAAAGAAAAGGCTGTCATAGATAAGCTGCTCAGGCAGGATTTAAAGGAAAAACCGCTCGTGGTCGTTCCGCGATCGGATGCGCCGGCGAAGCTCTGACCTATGATGTTTAACAGTTTTGAACATCAGCAGTTGGAAAACACATCCGCGTCCTGCAAGCAGCTGAGATACTTTGTGCTGATGATACTGCTTTTGGTGGCACCGGTGGGATTGTCAGGTTGCGCGAATATCGCTAATCCATTCTCATTCGAGAAAAAACCGCGCCTGGAGTTTAAACCCGATATGGTGGAGCTCGGTACCGTTGAGGAAGGCGCCGAAGTGCCAACTTCCTTCATGCTGAAGAACGTTGGTAACGAGGTGCTAAAAATCCACGAAGCGCACTCAACCTGCGGATGCACAGTTCCCAATTTAATCCAACATGAGCTGCGACCAGGTGAAAGCACTAAGCTCGATATCATGGTCGACACAACGATGAAACAGGGCGCAGTCACTAAAACAGTAGAAGTCTCATCGAATGATCCGTCAATGCCGGTCGTCTCACTGCCTATCAAAATGGAAATACGGGATCGTCACGTCGGACTCACAGATGATGGTCGAGTTAAGATTTTCACCGATCAAAAGTGTGCGAGCTGTCACGTAGACCAGGGTGTCGGGCTCGGCGGCAAAGACCTGTTCGAAGCCGACTGCGCTATGTGCCACGGCAGCGATGCTAAAGGCGCAATTGGTGGCGCCCTGATTCTAGGAGACTACAGCGATCCCAAATACGCGAAACATATTCGCGATACGATCGAATTTGGCAGCAAGACACACCGCTCCATGCCTGGTTTCTTAGATAAAGCCGGCGGTCCGTTAGTGAAAGAACAAATCGATTCCTTGATCGTATACTTAAGTGATTTGGCAATCAAAGAGAAGGCGAAAACCTCGAAAGAATCGAGCAGCGCGGCACAAGATGTAGAAACTAAAAGCGGCTCAGGACGGAGCACGAATAACAACAGTACTTCAACGAAAGAAAC
>CAZRMH010000215.1:0-13596 GCA_964600935.1 uncultured Candidatus Obscuribacterales bacterium | reverse complement strand
CTTCGTCGTGGGAACGGCAATCGCTCCGATGCGTCAGGACCACCACATTCCAACACCGCAACTAGTGCTATCGCTGAACGACTAAACGATCGACTGTTGAATTCGACAGTAACCTGGAAAGTCTTTGCATGTTTGAATAATGGAACGTTCCAAACATGAGATGACACCATGAGCAATCTATTCGAATCAGTTGGCAAAACCACACGAAATATCGTCGAGAGTGTAGATGATGCAAGTCAGCTGTTTTTAAACTCGATTTGGAATCACACGCCTGCGGTGTTGGCAGTTCGCGATCCGCTAGCGAAACCTCATAGTGATGAGATTAGATCGCAGATTGACTTGTCGTTGTTGCACGGAGATGTCAACGAAGCGGCGGAACAGATGCGGCGCGAGCTGTACTTCTGCAGCACGATTGATGGTCTTGCAGGTACTAAAAATGAACTCGCGGCGAGGGCTGGTTTAGACGCAATCGAAAAAGGATTGCCACCACTGGCAGTGAGCATTGAAATGGAGCATGCTACTGATGATCCTTACAAGAAAGGCTTGTTTTCTAAGGAACCAGACCTCATTGACTGGAAACTAAAACTTTATCAAGACGATTACCAAAACAACCCTGCTCGATTTTGCCATAGGCGCGTAAATCTGCACAATGAGATCACCGAAGCGACTAAGAATAACGAACCAGTTAACGCGAAAGACCGATTAAAGCTCGCAATGTACGATCTCGCGTTCTCAGATTTAAAGGTCAAATCGGGAGATGGGGAAGGCGTAGTCAAATTCGTTTCAGAAGCGAAGGAGATGCTCAAAGCAGCTAAAGCACAAGGTGAAGACACAAACCTCATGGAACGAATGCTGCTGAGA
This sequence comes from uncultured Candidatus Obscuribacterales bacterium, assembly GCA_964600935.1. Classification (GTDB taxonomy): domain Bacteria; phylum Cyanobacteriota; class Vampirovibrionia; order Obscuribacterales; family Obscuribacteraceae; genus JADYXR01. Next base: position 12,735 of record CAZRMH010000215.1, on the reverse strand, counting down.
GTAAGCTCAAAGTTTTTGCCTGGACAGATAAAATAAACACAACGAAATTCTAAATTCTAGCGGTGAAGTCGTCGGCCGAAAGAGCCGAGTTTAGTAGTAACCGTATGCGAATGCCGAAGTCAATAAATAAATCAACAGAGGAACCGTCGAAAGAAGCAGCAATATGCCGTACGCAATTTTCGACGCCAGTTCCATTTTGCTAATCGTGAACAAAATCGCGATTCTAATCGGAGGTGCCAAAAGCAAAAATACCCCGAAGACAAGAAATCGGCGATGGCCAGAATTGATACAAACATCCCGCTACCATACTCACAGAAATAAGCACGAGTGCGGAGTGTTTCGCCTTCAGGTGTTTCTGCTTTTGAAGAAAATCAATGAGAACGTGGAGCGTTTCTATGCAGATGAAAACATCAACACAGGCGACGATTAGCATCAAAATGGCGATTAGCATCAAAATGGCGACGATTGGCATTTCTGTAGACCTCAGCTTCCATCATATCCAGACAACAGAAGCTTGGCTGGTGACCTTCGTCATAAGTCCGGATGACGAAAGAAATGCAAACCTGAACTGGGGACTCGAGCCGTTTCCCACAGTTGTTTATCGCAGTTTTTTCTATTTGCGTTCAGTTCTAGGAGCAGGAATATCGAGACACAACCTTAATAAACTTTATCCTCAACCCGAAGTCCCTTTAACTCAGTTTTCACAATTATTGGGTGACAATCGGGATGCAGCCTGCTTTCTTTGAGCATGATGCCTTGAGACCAAAAGTTGTCTTCTCATTTTCTGTAAGGAAGAATTGCTTTGGCTAAGATTTTAATCGCCGACACGTTAAAGGATGCAGGCTCTTTCTCAGAGCTTCTGACTGGGCATGAACTGACTTCTATCAAGACGCTGAAAAGCGGCAAGCAGGAACTCACCGAACACGATTTCGACCTGATCGTGGCGACATTACACTTTGATGATTCACAGATGTTTGAATTCTTGCAAGAAGTTCGGGCAATTCCTCGCAATTCAGGAAAACCGATAATTTGTTTTTGTACTAGAAACACTGCAATGACGCAACTGATGCACGAAACGCTACACCGCTCGACCGCGGCTTTTGGTGCATGGATGTACATAGATATGCAGTCTTACGCAAAATCGCCAGCCACTACAGTCGAATTGCAACGCGTTATAGACCGTTGTTTGAGTCAAAGCCATCGAACCGAGATTTTGAAGCGCAGAATAGGCATCGCCACTCAACGTGCAGATATATGCCGACTGCAATCGAGCATTGGTTCGCCATCGTTGGCCCCTGAGCTCGCCCAGACCAGATTTCTTCTTAAGGAAACCATTGAGCGATTAAAGGTCGCGGTAAACAGACAAAGAACAAAGGTCGAGCTCTCACGTCGCCTGAAAGATCGCGTGTCGAAGAACGTCATGATGCACGAAGACGAACTATTTGAATTCGAAGAACTCCAAACAGTTCGTGAAGTCCGACAATCCATGATAGAAAACGAAATAGCCGAAAATCTATTCGGCGAAAATGTTTTTAGGAATGACAATCGACTGTCTGCCAATCAAACGTCTGACGAAGAGTCTCTTTCGGAAATCGATGTAAGCCACGATTCGATTTAGAATCAGTCGGTTTAGAAACCACCGGTAGCAGCATTTAACAGAAAAAACGTACCGATGTAGGAAGCAGTTGGACCAATGGCGCGCATGCCACCTCGCAGAACGGAACCCGCTTTTTTAACGCCGCCTTTCACCTTGTCGCCATTTCCGCCATTGCCTCCATTGAAGCCACTGCTAGCGGTGCCATTTTTGCCGTCATCAAATTCAGCAAGAACACCGTTGCGAAATGACTCTTCCATTTCCTTTTGTTGTTTCACATCCTCGAGTTGATCGACCATCGATGATTCCCGCAAAGCAGCTTCCTGTTGCTCGTACTTGCTCATCGCGCGTGGCGTCTCAGGAGCGTATTGGGGTTGATATGGCGCAGCGGCCGCGGCATATTGCGGAGGTGCACCTTGCGGCGGATAACCCTGTTGTGGTGGCATTTGATTTGGATCATAACCTTGAGGCGGTCCCCATTGCGCATATTGCTGCGGTGGGACCGCGTAGCCTTGAGGTGGATACGATTGGTTTGGATCTTGCACCGCATAGCCAACCGGCTGACTGATCTGCATATTAGGATCAACCGGAACCATCGGCGGCATCACATACGGTGCCATCCCGTTTTGTGCTGGCGTGACAGCTTGCTGCGCGTTTGCCTGACTTGAATTTGAAGTCAAACAAAAAAGCAGACCTAGAATGACTAGTCCGAATTTGATATGCGGCATGATAGTAAGTGCAACGGTAATACCCAGCCAGTTTAGGTCCACTAGCCCCAGATGTCAAGACAACAAAATTCCTTAAACTGAGCGACAACCGCCAATCCCCGTAAAAAAGAATAATCCTGTCGTGACGGAAGATCGAAAGCCACGTGAAATAGACCTTTTGGGTGATTGCGCAGCCGAGCTCTTCATGTTATCCATGTAAATCTATAGTCAAATAATCGCTTTGGGCTACGCGATGCCTCGAGGACGTGAGTTAGCCGCAGCAGGGAGGAACGATGACCGTTAAAAGTCGTAGACCGAGGTTTTGCGAAATCGCCATATCTATCTTGATTGTCGCGTCCGGCGCAATGATCCAAGGCGCCGGAAAGAAGACCTCCGATTTCGTGAAAGAAGGCGAAGCGGCTTACGCCAAAGGCGATTACAAAAACGCAGTACGATTGTTTGAGCACGTCAGCGCCCACGTTCCCGACCATACAGTCGCGCTCTATCACCTCGGCAATTCGTATTTGAGACTCGGTCGCAATACTGAGGCGAAGAGCGCCTATGAGCGAAGCATGGCGAGCCCTGGAGCCGACGAACAGACTAAAGCGCATTGCCAAACAGCCATCACACATTTAGACAAAATGCTCGCGGCATCAACTGCGAAGAGCGATTTGGCAGCGACGAGGAAAACTGCGCGCGAAGAAGAATCGATGCGTCGCTATGAAGAACAGGTCGCAGCGATCGATAAGCGACGCGATGAAATCCTCAACGAAGCGAAACAACGAGTCGCAAAAATCCATAAAGACTGCGCCGAGCGCATTCAAAACGAAAATGCCACCACGAACCAACGCATCAAGAACTCCGAGACCGGCGAGCGCAAAACCGGTCTTACCTCGGCTCAAGAAGACGCGATTACCGAAGAATATACGCACGAAGCCGATCGCATCATGTATGAGGCCAATCAGCGAGTGAAAGGCATTCAGTATCCCCCCAAACCTCATTGATTGAAGTTTAAACTCTCTAAGCCAATCACCGACTGAACTTCCAGGAATCCCATATCCAGCCCAGGGTGAACACCAGTTTCAGTCTGTGAGTTTTAGGTATGATAGAAAAACGCTTGGAGAAACCGATGATATTTTTGCTGGTTTTGCTCGTGGTGTTAGTCGACGCCATTTTGACAATACAGGAATTGATCCGAAATCCGCCCAAAATGTCCTGGAAAACTTATGCCGTCGGCATTTTAGCCGTTGTGAGCTGCGGATTTCTGTGGACCATTGGCTCCGGGACCGTACTCATGGCGGTTGTGAGCGCGATTCTCTGCGCCCCGATCATTAAACTCAGAGAAGTTTCGCTTAAGAACAATCGCTTTCTTCCATCATCGGGATACGAAGTTTTTCTAGGATTGATGAGCGTTCTGTCTCTGGTGATTTTATCCGTGGGTTGGTTGGCGTACGACAGTAGCGGTCTAGTGCCTCTTGGGTTTTGAACACCATAAGCGCCACCACTAGTGGTGACAGGTAAAATTATGGACATAGCGACAATTTTATTCGGAACTTTATTGATCGGAATTGCGATAACCAATGTTTATATCGCAATCGAAATTATTCGAAAAATTCCCATGCCCAAATCGGGACGTTCATGGAAGCTGTCGTTGATGCTTGTGCTAGCCCTGAGCGTGGTCGGTTTCCTGTGGGGAACATGCAGCGCCTCGGAACATCATTGCTTAGGATTGATATGGTTATGGCCGATACCAATTTTTCTATTTATGTTCATCGCGCCGCCTGTTCGCGCGATGACATTGATGATTCGACAATACCAGCTGGAACGAGCAGGAGTAAAGATTAAACCCACCCACAACCTATTAATAGTCGCTTCGCTCATTTCGAGCATGCCCGCGTTTGTGACCTTTATCGCTATTTTTCGAGAAGCTTTGCGAAACGTGGCGCCTTTCGATTGAGTCAAACGATGATGATATGAAGGTCACTCTCGGTGCCTCATTTATTTTTCCTTAGCGAGTTCGTTTCAGTAGTTGCACCAGCCCTAACAGTTTTAAAATAAAGAGTCTCGTGTTTACCTTAATAACTAGTACCATATTCGGTGGCAGGTGAAGCGATGTCTATGTTTTTCACAGGCATCATGATTACCTATATGGGAATTTTGATTCTCAACCTCATAATCTTGGGCGAAATAGTTCAAAAGATTCGGGGTTCGAAGCTTGCTCCTACGCGGGTTCTCTATCCATTGTTGATAGTCATTTTCACCTGTGTGGGATTATGCTGGAAGCATAATCACGAGATATACACCGGTCTGTTTTTGCTGTGTCACGTCACACCGGCTATTCGATTGTGCCTGATGATTCCAACAATAGTCAAAAATTTGAAAGACGGAGTGAGAATTAAACCTATCAAAATTTTTTACGCGACAATTTTGGCCCTTTGGTCCCTATTTATTGCTTTGGAAGTCTATACAATGTTCGACCTCATTTCGAAGTTTCGTCTGGATTAATCAGCCAATACGCCACTGGCTACCCAAGCGCGTTAGCAAGCCTGCGAGAAACCACCTCTTCGCGCCTCTTGAATTGAAACGTGCTATTAGCGGGAACAGGGGCGGAATCACGCGCAACGTTACTGGAGGCGTTATGAGCAAGGACGAAGAGAAGAAAGAAGAAGAGGTCGACTATCTGCATCCGGATGGCACCAAGAAGCTGCCTCCGAAAAATTTCGAAGAAAAAGAAAACGAAGAAAAAGCAGAAGAGATGACTGAGCTCGTCGAAGAAATTAAAGAAGAACAAAAAAAGTAGGGCTTGCAGAAAGGAGCCAGCCGAAACGCTGGCCCTTCTTGTAGTAACAGACTCTCAGCTTTGCTATTTAGGTGAAACCATAAGCCTTTTCGCTCCGCGCAACGCGAATGTTGGACGGATTTCGATCTTTTGAGGAAGCACTTTGAGATTGGGCATGCGTTTCAGCAGTGTCTCAAGTGCGATTTGACCTTCGGCATCGGCGAGGGATGAGCCTAGACAGTGGTGGATACCGTGACCGTATGCAAGATGTTTTTTGGTATCGCGGGTAATATCGAAACGATCGGGATCTTCAAATTGCTCAGGATCACGATTCGCAGCGCCCATAAAGAGCAAAATCATATCGCCTTCTTTAATTGACTGTCCGGCAAGTTCCATATCCGCACCGGCGAGTCGACGCGTAGTCTGAACCGGTGATTCGAATCGCAATGTTTCGCCGACCGCACCTGGAACGAGTTCGTGATTGCTCTTGAGCAGGGCGAGTTGGTCTGGATGTGCACCCAACATTCGAACTGTATTGCCGATCAAATTAACTGTGGTTTCATGCCCTGCAACCAAAATCAGAATGCAATTCGCGAGAAGTTCTTCCTCGGAAAGCTTGTTGCCCTCTTCCTCTGCGGCAACTAATGCACTGATCAAATCGTTCTTAGGTTCGCGTCGACGATCTTGAACTAGGGGTCGAAGATACTCGTACAACTCTTCATTTGCCTTGTTTGCCTTCTTCATAAGATCGAGATTGGGTGACGGTTCCAACGTGTCCGTCAGAGCATTGGACCAGTGTTTAAACTTCTCTCGATCTTCTTTCGGCACTCCAAGCATTTCCGCGATAACGGTGACGGGAAGCTGGAAGGCAAATTCAGAAACAAAATCGAATTCAGACTTCTTTTCCAAATTATCGATCAAACTGTTGGCAATTTCTTCGATGTGCGGGCGCATACCAGCGACCATCTTGGGCGTGAACGCTCGATTTACGAGACCACGCAAACGAGTGTGATCGGGTGGATTTTGGTTGAGCATCCAAACAGCTCGAGACTTCATCAACGCGGCGACTTCTGGAACCATCTTCATCAGTGGGTTTACTTGCTTCCAGCGCTGAAGCTGTTTCTCGTAATGCATATCACCGAGGATGCCGCGAATTTCGTTGTAGCTAGTGCACATCCAGTACTTACTTTTGGCACTCCAGGCTACAGGCGCTTCTTCACGCATCTTTTTGAAAGTCGGATATGGATTCTCCAGAAATTCCGGAGTTAGCGGATTCATTGGATCGATGACAGCGGTTGTTGGATTCGGCATAGCATTGCTCCGAGAAAACTGGCAGAAGATTATGAACACTAACACATTTAACGTTTCCAATTCTTAATCGCGATAACGCGTAATGCTCATGGGAGTTGATTCTTGAGAACTCGCAACACCCCAAGCACTGTCACAGACAGCGCCCCCAAAATATGCGAAAATTCAAACAGGTTTCAAGTAGACACAGATTCAAAATTGGACACAGATTTTAGCCGTTATCGAATGCGTCGAATCCTATCAATCGCTGTTTCAGCACTAATGTGTTTAAGTTCTGCCGGCATCGCCGCTCCAAGCGCCGATAGTGGCGAGGATTACATGCTGCATTTGAAACGGCAGCGCGACGGCTGGTTGTGGGAAACTCCGGGCGATGCGATCGTTTGGAAAGCATTCATGGAGCAAGCTGAGCTTGCCGGCAAGGCGAAAGACAACGCCAAGCAACTTGCACTGCTGGAGTCGGCACTGGAACATTCGAGTTGCTTTAAGGCAGATGACCCAAAACGTCTAGAGACGGTAGCGAAACTCAAAGAATGCGCAGAAAAGCAAGGCAAGAAGCTGAGCGTAAAAGATGTTCAAGATCTGATTTTGCCTGTAACGAATACAATTCAACATCCGAAATATCATGTGAAGCCCGTCCCTCCAGGCAAAGCGTTCAGAGAAGTCGCCCCGATGATTCAAGAAGGCGACATGCTGAACACCGACGGTGATACCGAACGAGCAATCAAAGTTTATCGAAAAACGCTGAAGAATTTGAACGAACGCGCCGCTCGAAAAGGTCATGAAATCGTGAAAGTCGTCGATCGCTTGACTCGCATTTATTACAAACAAGGTCGCTTTGCTGAAGCGGAAGTGATGGTACGCAAAGAATTAAAAGCGATGGAGTCGATGCACGATCGGCTCGACGATCATGATCCTGAGAAACTGCAAATCGCTTTTATGCTGGGCGATCTCGCATTAGTTTATAGCGGACAAGAACGCTTGATTGAATCGGAAGCGTTGTATAAAACGGCTCTAAAAACAATCCTCCAAAACCTCACAGAAAAATCGTACGACTACATAATCACACTCAGCGAGCTGGCACGCGTGCACAAGCTGATGGGCAAGTTTGCGGAGTCGGAGAAGGAATATCGAACGACGTTATCGCTTTCAAAAGATCGTCCTGATTGCAGCAAAATGACTAGAGCTGTTTTGTTTGGAAACTATGCAAAGCTGCTCACAAAGATGAATAAAACTTCCGCCGCTCGCGAGATGGAAACAAGAGCATCAGAGTTGATGGCAGCCGCAGCCTCTGCACCACGCGTCACCACGTCGACTTCCGCAGTCGCATTACCACAGGCAGAATCAGATTCAGAACCGACGCCACCATCTTCGACAATTGCTCCCAATGGACCAGATCAGTCGGCCGCCAGCAAACTACCACCCCAGCACTCCATTTACTTTGACAGTATGAATCGAAGCAAGCGATCCGATTCTGCGTGGTAATTACTCCTTTCAGCGCGCCTCCAGTTCACACAGTGTTAAAAATTGCAAAAGTCAAAGCGTGACTGCGCAACATATCAAAAGAGCCAAATTAAAAAAATCTGGTTAATAACTTTTCGCGACAGAGTTTTCACTGGAGGTCTTTTTCCAATTCGTCTATTTTGCCTTGTTTAATCAGCTCTCTGGCTACCGCGACCTCGGCGCGAATTGCTTTGATGCGATCTTCGTGCATCGGGTGGTCGGACAAAAGTGCAAGTGCTTCTTTGCCAAACTTCGGATTGAGACTCTCTTTCTCCATGCGCTCGAACAAATCGATGATCGCTTCGCCATTGTAACCAGTTTCCACAGTTAACAGTATACCCGTCTTATCTGCCGCGGCTTCCTGGTTTCGACTGTAGTTCAGATTTTCCAATTGTTGGAGAAACGGCAGGCATGCGTTGATCTGATCGTTGTTGATCATGCCACCAGAGGCGATGGCAACACATAAACCAAGTCCACCACTATGCAACATATGTCGAAGCGTGTCACGGTGGATTACATGTCCAATTTCATGACCTAACACGCAAGCGATTTCATCATCACTTTTGGCTTCTTTAGCCAGTTTAGAGAGAACGATTACGGTACCACCTGGCAGCGCCATCGCGTTTAATTCGTCTTTCTCTTCAATTAGGAAGTGAAATTTATAGGGATTGTTTTTCAATTTCGAAACGAGTTGTTGTCCAATGCGATTCACTCGTTTCCACTCAGGCGAATTTTGATCTTCCGTTCTTCCTTTTGTGTACAAATCGCTGATCATCTGTTCGGCTGATGGTGGGATGTTCTTCATCGCCAAACCGATGCACATCTCGAATCCGAAATAACAAACCAACGCTGTGCCAACGATAATCCCCAAGAGCGATCCAAAGAAGGCGAGCCTTTTTCCGGGCATAACCTTCAATTCTTTTTCTGCAGTCCTGGCGTCACGTCCGATGTCCCATTTCGAGGCGTGCGATTGGAGCTCTTTCAGGAGGCCGCGATCGGTTGTAATAAGCGAAATTCCGCTTGGCACATGCTCCAAGCGAATTTTGTCGCCATCCTGCCCGGTCAGATCCAATTTAAATTCGGCGATATCGTAGTTTTTTTCGTCACCGCCATTGGTGACAACTAAGAAGTACTGCTCCACTCGCAATTGAACAACATCGAAGTCTCCGGACTCCGGCATGTAGAGTCGCGCTTTGAAGCGTGAAGGTTGATCGGATATATCGGGTAAATTGCTCATGAGTTTGGACTCTCACCGAGTGAGATTTGATGACTGCAGACTTACTGGTTCCCTTGTCAAATCGAATTGCCCATCGTTCGATTCTAGAATATCGAAACTCCGCCACCGCGCATAGGCACGAAAGTCTTAATCCAGTCGCCGAAGGCTTTAGGGTTTCTGCTCTGCAACCAAACTTTTCCTGGTCCAGTAAATTCGCAAGCCAAACCCTCACCACTTGTGACGCTGGAGACCCAGGTTTTGCCACCGCGGACGATTCGGTATTCCATGTCACCGAACCAGGCGACAAGGTGACCGTTGTCGACGATATATTTTTCACGCGCAGGAACGGAGATTTCGATCAACGCGCCGAATGCGCTGACTGCGATATGCCCCTCACCATGGGCGTGGATAACGAACAAACCGGCACCGGAAAAAATCCCGCGACTGACTTTCTGCATTTTGGTATCAATGATGACATTTTCGAAACTGGCTAGGAGACTGCCGTTCTTAACATAATAATCTTGACCGCCCGTAAGCGGCAAAACTTTGATGTCACCTGGCACCGCCGGTGCTATCAATACTTCGCCCTCACCATCTTCGGCTTTCAATGTTTGAAAAAACAGAGATTCGCCACCCAGAAAGGAACGTTTCAATGCCCGACCAACACCGCCCAACAATGAGCCTGTGACGGCAATCTTGGAGGTTCTTGAAACGGCAGCTCCGGATTGAGCTTGGATTGATTCAGACGGTTCGAGATGAACCGCGACGAGCGCGTTTGAGCCTGGGTGGACGACATCGAATTTCATCTAAAATCCTCGAACCGGGGGGTAGTCAACAGATTCCGCGTTCAGCATTCGCTCTCGACTATTTGAAATCGAATCGTTCTGCATGTGAAGAGCGATCATATTCCGCTGGAAACCAATTTGACTACGCTGAAGCATTCTTGTTTAGTAGGACCGACACAAACTTCTGGCGCGAAGAACGTCAACTTAGAACTGTTGTGCAATTTGGGCATCGAGAGAAGACCATATTGTTTCAAAACGCCTTACCGTTCGAATTCCAAACTTATGGAAAGAATTGCTGAGCAAGCGTTTCGGACGATAGACGAGGCGGGCATATACGCTCAATATGCGCTGATCGCACTTCCGGCCTTGCTTCTCGGGTGAGTGTTCGTATAAAAATTTTGGCAAAGAAACTAATTTGAAGATGAAGCCAAAACTGCCGACGATTCGTTTAATCAAACAGGGGAAGCGACCACAGAGCTTGACATTCGGCAAAATCTAAGCAATTTTTGCACATAATTAGGTTCGAAACTTCGACACATCCCGGAACTCCCGGTACAATAGCCGTGAGAGGTAGGATGACAAGCAAGTCCACTAAACGAGTATGCGCCAAGTGTCAGTTCGAAGACGACACTGGTCTTAAAATCTGCCCGAGAGATGGCTCGCCCATGACCTCGCGGGGGAAAGATCCGCTCATCGGTCAAGTGATTGCCGAAAAGTACGAGATTCTTTCGCTGCTCGGAAAGGGCGGCATGAGCGTGGTTTACAAAGCCAAGCACAACATGATGAACCGGATGGTGGCGGTCAAAATGCTGCGTCCGGAGCTGGTTGCCGTGCCTCAATTGCTTCAACGTTTCAAACAAGAGTCCAATGCGGTTTCAGCACTGCGACATCCAAACATTGTCACCGTCTTCGATTACGGATTGATGAGCGCGACCGGAACGCCGTATCTGATCATGGATTATCTGGAAGGCGACACGCTTGCGGATATTCTAAAACGAGACAAGACTTTGACCGCGGAGCGCGCGATTCCGATGTTCGCGCAGGCTTGCGATGCGCTAGCACACGCGCATGATCAAGGCGTGATCCATAGAGATATTAAACCCGCGAATCTCTTGATTCGTACTGAGAAAAACGGCGAAGAATCGCTTACCGTCTTTGACTTCGGAATCGCGAAACTTCTCGGACAAGACGGAAGTACGATTCATAAACTGACGACTTCCGGCGAGGTTTTCGGAAGTCCGCTCTACATGAGCCCTGAGCAATGTGGCGGCGAACATATTACGAAGAAAACCGATATTTATTCACTGGCTTGTGTGTTTTTCGAATGCCTTTGCGGCAAGCCACCACTTGGTGGCACATCGCCGATGGAAACATTGATGAAACACGTCAATGAAGATCCGCCGATGTTGAGTGAGGTTTTGCCGCCGGAGCGGGACATCTCGATTCCCGAGGCGCTCGAAGACGCAATCATGCAAGCGCTCGCAAAAGATCCTGCCGAGCGTCAAATGGATATGCGCGAGTTTCGCGATCAAATTCTCGAAGCTGGCAATTTGAGATTGCTGAGTTCCAGTTTGCATCTCACGAAAGAGAATACTCTTGCAGGCGCGTCCGAAGAAATGCTTGCGGCCGTTGCGGCACAACCTCCGCGACTGACGTCTGGCTCAAATCCAGTGCCACGGCGGAAAACGACTGGTCGCAGTCATCAAAAGCTGGAAGCGCAACAACCGACGAAGAACAAAACCTCGACAAGCTTGAAAGGCGTTGGCGGTGCTAAGAACGGCACCGATGATGGTGGCAAGAAACTACCGATGCCGTTGATCATTGGACTTGCTGTATTCATCGCCTTTGGTGCCATGGCTGGTGGCGTTTACATGATGATGCACCAGAATGAGGCGATCGTTGTAGAACCTCAGGTAGAGCCTGTAGAGACGACCAACAAATCCTTTGATGAGTCTACGATTTCTACGAAACGAATGCCGCCAAGAGATACTCTTCAACTAAGCGAAGTTCCGAAAGATCTTCAACTGCGTGTGGATTTCGAAGGCAAGTTGCTATCAGCGGCACCGACTCCGTTTTTAGTGAATCCAGCGGAAGACAATCCAGAACATACAGATATGAAGGCGATCGTCATTCCGGTTGATGTTAAGCCGGGCGACATCACTCCTGTACAGGCCGCAAATGCACTGTATAAGAAGATTTTCGCTGATGCGGAAGGGGTTGAATGGGATAACGTTTCCGAACAATTTGTTGAGGCCAGTGAGTCTGAAACAATTATCGTTCAAGAAATTACGTTCCCCAAAGAACCGCCAAGTTCTGCAAAGACGGAGGAACCAGCGGCAACAGAAGATGCGCCTGCAACTGAAGGCGAGGCTACCGAGAAGAAATCGGAAGACGCCGAAGAAGATGGCGAGAAAACCGCTGAGAATCCGGATGCCACCACCGGTGATGCTAAAAGTGAAGGAGACGCAGCGACATCTGAAACTGATGCAGCCACTAAAGATGGTGCCGATGCCGCTCCAAAGACAGGCGAAAGCTCCGGCATCGTAAAAGAATATATTCTCTACTATAAACATGGCAACCGAATAATTGCTTGTCAGTTTGTACCGCTGCAAATTACCGAGACGGAATTGCAGACCGCGATTAAGGACTTCATTCCATACTTGAAAGGCGCCGTATCGCGCTAGTAACGCTGTTCTTCAAATTTAAATCACAGCAATAATGTTTATGGTATGCTGATTCCTGAACGAACTGCTCTTTGAAACTCGGGCGAGTGGCGGAATGGCAGACGCGCTAGACTTAGGATCTAGTGTAGTAATACGTGGAGGTTCAAGTCCTCTCTCGCCCAT
>CAZRMH010000214.1:0-13602 GCA_964600935.1 uncultured Candidatus Obscuribacterales bacterium | reverse complement strand
GCCTCGGTGCCTTCAATCGCTTGTGGCGGTGCACTTTTCGCGGATTGATCTGTTTCTTTCGAAACCTCCGCCGCCACAGGGTTCGCAGTAAAATTTACGACTGCCGACAGGGCAATCACTGTTCCGAGTAGTCTTTTCACGATTAATTCCGCCAGGTTAACAGCTCAAGGATATCGCCACAGGTGGTTCTTGACTAGGCGGTTTTTTTCATAAATTGAAAGATAAATGAAACATTTTTGAATTTTTTATGGACCAAGTTTGGCTCACCTATCTTCTCGAAGCTGCTCTGCTGACTTATTTTAGTCGCTACGCTATTTTTTCTGAGCAAGTTTTTCGCATGCACTAACCGGCCTCTCTGACGGTATCATATATGGTGCATGAGTTTCGACGGCTCGATACTCGCTCGGAAATTTATTCGATGGTGATCCAGGTAGGAGCATGGTCACTGGGTTTTTCCCACCCACGAACATGTCTGTCTACGCCACAGGATTGCAAGCGTTTGGCGAGTACGGGATTTAGTAAAAGATGATCTAGGCGAATACCCGCATCGCGACCGTAGGAATTGCGGAAGTAGTCCCAAAATGTATATATCTTGGTGTCAGGATTCAGTTTACGCAGAGCGTCGGTCCAACCCTGCTCGAGAAGCCGATGATAAGCCGCTTTCGTCTCGGGAAGAAAAACCGCATCATAGACCAAACGTTCCGGTTTATAAACGTCTAGATCAGTAGGCACCACATTGTAATCGCCCAGTAGCACCACGGGAGTTTCCGATGCAACCAGCGTTTTCGCTTTTTTAATTAGTCTTTCCAGCCATGCCAACTTGTATTCGAATTTTGGTCCCGGTGCGGGGTTGCCGTTTGGAAGATACAGGCAACAAACCAGGAGATCGTCCACGTGCGCCTCGATGAAACGGCTCTGCAAATCATTCGGATCGCCTGGTAATCCTCGTCCGACTTCAGTAAGTTCGAGTCCGTTTTTCGCGAGGATTGCGACGCCGTTCCAGCTCTTTTGTCCGTGCCAGATTGCATTGTAGCCCGCACTCATGATCGATAACGCCGGAAATTTCTCGTCGACCATCTTGAGCTCTTGCAGGCATGCCACATCAGGCGCCTCCTCCTCCAGCCATCGAAGAAGTGATGGGAGGCGGGCGTTCAGACCGTTAACGTTGTAGGTTGCGATTTTCATGGTTGCTGAACCAATTTAGCAAAGGTTGGCTGGCAATGCCATTGGCTGTAAAGTGATTGTGCCATCTTCGATGAAAAACGGGCGAAAAGGTGATATCTTTCGGTAAGCCATCCCTCCGGATGACCATAGTAGCGGTCATGAGCAGAACTCCTGGGCCCGTTTGCATCAGGAATGCTGCGAAAGCCTTCGGGGTTCTATTCCGAACTTTGTGGAAAGTGATGTCCTTTAGCTTGCGGGTTGACCGCTTTGCTGTTGTTCTGTCAATCGTCTTAAAAAGAGGAATCTGGTTAGATAACTTGAGTATGCAGAAAAGTTCCAGAGTTTCGGAAACCGCTCATTGTTTGAACGGCGGCGGTGAGGTCGGAGAGTTACTGAGGTCTTTCGATTGGTCTGATACCGGATTTGGTGTCCCAGAAGATTGGACTCAGGCTTTTCAAATTTCGGTTAGCTTGTGTCTCAACTCTAGATTTCCACTTATTCTTTGGTGGGGACCAGATTTGCTGATGCTCTATAACGATTCCTACACTGGCCATTTACAGAGCAAACACCCTTCCGCTCTGGGCCGACCTGGTCGGGAAGTGTGGAGTGAAATCTGGACGGTAATTGGACCAATGCTCCATGGGGTCTTCACCACGGGCGAAGCGACTTACAGCGACGACCTGCATCTCCTACTTAATCGCAACGGTTTTCCAGAGGAAACTTACCATACGTTTTCTTACAGTGCCATCAAGGACGTTGCAGGAAATATTGTTGGAATTTTCACCCCAGTAGCGGAGACGACGGAAAAGGTGGTCGCGGAGAGACGGCTTCGCACACTAAAGGATCTGAGCAGTTCATCGCGTGCTGAAACAGAAGAGGCGCTGATGAAATCGCTGGCGACAGCGCTAAGCACCAATAATATTGATTTGCCGTTTTGGTCGCTTTATCGACTCTGTGACGGACAATTTGAAACTGTATGTTCCAGTAAGTCAGGTGTTCTGCCAATAAGTGGAGAGGTTAACAAATCGGCGTTTGGTCAGGCATTGGCGAATTCAGGGACTCTTCGGTATCTTTCCTTGAGCAGCGAAGAATTGTCTGAAGCGCTGGCACCACTTCCTGCGGGAATCTGGGGTGGGATACCTACTTACGCAGTTTTCGCGCCTCTTTCCGTTCATAAAGATGGCGAGGCGTTGATCCTATTTTCTGCGCTTAGTCCGCATCGAAGTTGGGATGAGTCCTATCAATCATTTTTAGACTCGCTCACTCGGGAAGTTAGCACGGCTATTACAGAAGTGAGAGCACTTGCCGACGAGAGGCTGCGATCTGAGAAGTTAGCCGAATTGGACCGCGTCAAAACTGCGTTTTTCAATAACGTAAGCCATGAGTTTCGAACTCCGCTGTCTCTAATGCTCGGTCCTCTACAAACAATTCTTGATACTGATGTGTCGCTGGACGCGGCCAGGAAAGAAGTGGAAGTTGCACATCGCAATGGTCTGCGGTTGCTGAAGCTTGTTAACACGCTTCTCGATTTTTCGCGAATTGAAGCTGGGCGAATTGAGGCGATTTACGAACCAACGGATCTTGCTGCCTTGACGACTGAGTTGGCGAGCGCGTTTAGATCCGCAATTGAAGATGCCGGTTTAGACTTTATCGTTGAATGCCGCGTGTCTGAAGAACCGGTTTATGTCGACCGCGACATGTGGGAAAAAATTGTTCTTAACTTGCTTTCGAACGCGTTCAAGTTTTGCCTTAAGGGTTATATAAGAGTTTCTCTCAGCGAGAACGCAAATGAAATAGTTCTAGAGGTGACTGACACTGGATGTGGTATCGCGGAGCATGAGCTGCCCCTGATTTTCGACCGCTTTCATCGTGTCTACTCGGTCGAGGCGCGCACTCACGAGGGGACTGGGATTGGACTTTCGCTAGTCGACGAGTTAGTGAAATTCCATGGAGGAAAAATTACGGCAAAGAGCCGAGTCGGCGAGGGGTCTACTTTTACAGTTTCGATACCAAGGGGTAAGGAACACCTTTCATTGGAGCAGCTTTCTGGCACAAGAAAAATGCAATCGTCATTAATCGGCTCGGCGGCATTTATAGAAGAGGCTGCACGGTGGAGAACTCCCACCGGTCCTGCTGCGGACGGCTTCATCGATTCCCTGGATAGTTCGTTATCCTCTATTGATGGCATGGTCGCTGAGTTCCCTGAAACAGTTTTGGTGGCAGATGATAATGCCGACATGCGTGATTATCTCGTGCGTCTGTTACAACCTCATTGGCGAGTGATCGCGGTATCGGATGGAAATAAAGCTTGGGAAGCGCTCCTCACAGAAGAGCCGGATCTTGTATTGACCGACGTGATGATGCCTGGAATGGATGGGTTCCAACTCCTTAATAAGATAAGAAAAACGGATGCAACAAGAACAACTCCCGTAATAATGTTGTCCGCTCGCGCAGGAGAGGAATCTGTAATCGACGGTTTAAGCGCCGGAGCCGATGACTATCTGCCTAAACCTTTTTCTGCAAAAGAACTCGTTGCTTATGTGCGCGCTAATTTGAAATTAGCAAAGTCTCGAAATGAGCTGGCTGAGCAACTTGAGAACGTGGTACGTGAGCGAACGGATGAAGCAACACGAGCAAACGATGAACTGCGGGCGATGGCAAATTTAGTATCAGAGCATGTTCAAGAACCAGCGAATATTATCGCGAGTTATTTGAAACTTTTGGCTGTTCGCTATAAAGACCGCCTTGGAAAAGATGCAGATGAGTTTATCGATAAGTGCCTTCAAGCCAGCCGGTCCGTCACACGAATGGTCGATGATCTCTGGCATTTTTCGCATGTTGACAAACCGCATATTGCTTACTCGCAAGTGAACGTCTCTGAAATTCTCAGCCGGGTTTTGCGAGAACTGAGCGAAGATATAAAAGTGAAAAAGGTTAAAATTTTGATGCAGGAATCCTTTCCTGAGGTACACGCCAACGCCTATCAGCTCGAGTATCTGTTGAAAAATTTGATTGATAATGCGATCTCGTTTTCACGTCCTGCTGGGGCGGGAGAAATTCAAATAACATGCAAGGACAATGGAACCGAATGGTTGTTTTGTGTTGAAGATAATGGTATCGGCATTGATGCAATGCACAGCGAAGACGTATTTCAACCATTTGTTCGTCTTGGTGCAAGACCTGATGCTGACGGGACGGGCATGGGTTTAGCTCTGTCACGAAAAATCGTTTTGTCACATAAAGGTTGGATTTGGGTTGAATCAGAGCTCAACAAAGGCGCCAAGTTTTTCTTCACGCTGCCGAAATAAGAGCACTGAGTAAGCTGGATGGCGACTCACATTGTCGAGATTTGGAACCGGATGGTTCGCACGAAATACGTTTTCTTTATCAAAAGTATATTTCAAAACGCTCAGCGTCGCGAAACTTCATTTCGGAAAAGACTGATTTCACTTGTTGCTTCTCAGGTAGTAAACGGAGAACTTTTGGTATTACAGGTGGTGCTGGCTGGGTAAGTGACATGAACTTCGGGGTTTTCACCGACAATAGCTTGGCGCTGGGATCGACATCAGGGTTCAGATAGGAACCTATGTTGAGCTGTCATGAGCCAATAACCTGTGGGTGAATCGAAGAAAGCAGGCTTGGACTGTGATATCCTAAGCTTCTTTGAATACTCCCTGCTTGGCAGAAAGGGATGACGCCATGTCGTATGTAGAACCTAATTTTGATTTGATCCGCCAGAAAATCGATAAGTCAGGAGCGGTCTATAATCCTGATCTTTTGCGACGTTACCACCTTTCGCTGAAAACTCGGAGGTTCGTCATTCTATGCGGAGTGAGCGGAAGCGGTAAGACTTTGCTCTCGCGTATGTATGCCGATGCCGTTGATGCCAAGTATTGCCTGGTCCCCGTAGCACCAAACTGGACGACCAACGAAGATTTGCTTGGATACTACAATCCGCTAAACAAGCAGTATTACGACACAGACTTTAGCCTCATCCTTCGCCAGGCCTCGCGGGCTTATAAATCTGCCATAAGCGTGAGGAAGGTCCCCGAGCCGTTTCACCTTGTTCTTGATGAAATGAACTTGGCTCGTGTGGAATACTACTTTGCGAAGTTTTTGTCGGCAATGGAAGTTTTGACTGCAGCTGGTAAAGCGCAGGTGAGTATGTCCGGAACCGACGTAGTTGATTTGACTCCCAATTTATATTTTATTGGAACAGTAAACGTTGATGAAACCACTCAAAATTTCGCTGACAAAATCTATGACCGCGCTCAAGTAATTGAGATCTCGCACAACCGAGCGGAAGTCGCATCTCGTATTCAACATCCTGAATTACGAGAATGGCTCATGGCGATTTGGGATGCGGTAGCCGAAGTCAATCCGTTTTCTATCCGGATTGTTGACGAAATCGATCGATACGTCGCTGAGGCTGCGCGGATCGGTTTACCATGGGATGAAGCGCTTGATGACCAGATTATTCAAAAAATCTTGCCACGCATCAAGGGAACTGATATCAGACTTGGTACCATGCTTCAGCGTCTCAACGAAATAACGGCTAACCGTTTCCGCCGAAGCAATTACAAAATTCAGCAGCTTTATTATGGTTATCAAACCAATGGAATCGCCTCCTTCTTCTAATCTCAGTTTTTACGATCTTCACGATCAAGCTGGAGTTGCGATCCCGACACCGGTCGAGGGGCGTAATTGCGGAATCGCTGTGAATGTTCCCAAGGAACTTTGGCCGCGAACTTCATTGAGATTAGGTAACCAACCACTGCCGATTTTTCAGAGTGATACCATCGCGTACTCGGAATGGCCTCCATGTAGCTCAGGAAATTACGAGCTGATTCTGGAATGTGATGGTGTTCGTGAGAATCGCACAGTTACAGTGATGCCGCGTTATTTTTCCGAGAATGAATTTAAATCGATAGTTCATGATTTGACAGAAACGATACCGACGGCGATCGCAACACGATTGAATGAATGTGGTGCCCATTTAGCGCTGCCGAAGCTCGATAATCGCTCGTCGATTGAAGAGGAATATCTCAGTTTGCGTCGCGCTGTTCAAGGTACGAAAGATAAACTGGGAATGCTGCAAATTCTTCCGATGCTTCAACGCGATTGTCACCAAATTCTGATTCCGCAGCATGAACTTCGCAGCACTAACAAAGTTAGAAGACCTGACATCTCGAAGTTGGCCCAGGCGATCGCCATGCCGGGTAACATCGCCTCGAATGACAGAGTGTATGAGATGTTCGATATCACAGTTGAAAAGTCTTTTGAAGCGTACGAGAACAGACTTGTAAAAGCTTACGGTCTCGCTTTGCGAAGCCGGTTGTCTAGACTGCAATCAGAGTTGAGAGCTGCGCATGCACCGCCTGCGATGACTGCTGAGTTGGAAGCTTTAACCAACGAGTTTACGTTGGCGTTTAACCGGGCGACCTTCCTTAGAGAAGTGAGAAACCCTACAATCTCCTCCGTGCGCGTGACCATGGTGCTTCTGAAAAACCCGGCATATCGGGCGGTTCTCGAAGGATATCTAGCTCTCAACGATCAGTCTTCGTCTTCGGTTTCAATTGAAGAACCGGCTCTCAATGCTCCGCTGAATAACTTTCCTTATCTCTATCAACGTTGGGCAAATTTGAATGTGCTCAGTGCACTCCTCCAGGTTTGCGCAGAATCAGGCTATCGATGCGAAAACCACCAATGGGTGAGAAGCTATCATCGAAGCACCAAGATTCAAGTAATCACCGATGGCCGACCAGCTGTTCAACTTTCGTGCGCGAGAACGGGACGAGTCGTGAGTTTTCTCCCTTGGAGCGCAACCGGAGGAACGGTTTATATTGTCGGGCAAGAAGTGCCCATGGGAGCGGCCGTCACTATTCAGAGTGAAGGGAAACCGCTGGAGATTTTGCTGTTCGATCCGAAATACTGGGTCGATTCGAAAAAGGCGAAAGATACGGTAGACATAAAGGCTAGCGGAAATGCAAAGCCTGAAGAACAAAGGCTTCTGAAATTGCTAAGCGCCATCGAGCCGCTGAAAGAAGATGTTGACGGAGTCCAGCGAGCGATAGACTATGTCAAGTCCGCTGGTGGTGCTAGTGAAATAAAATACGCTGCAATTTTGTATCCCGGTCAGCACAAGCAACCTAGTTCTAACATTGAAGCATTGCCGGCGCATCCAAACAGCGGAGCAAACTTTCACAAGAGTCTTTGCGTTGTTTTTCGGCGCCACTTGTCCTGAAACGACTAGTTGCTACTGAGCAAGCGTTGAGGTTGCCTTTGTTCTGGCGATTTTAGTTTGGACATTCTCGCGAATCTTTCTAGTTATCGAGTCGCGCTGCTCGCCCGGTAATCGTGCAATCAGATTCAAAACTTCCATTTTGCCCCGATTCATGTATTCTTTGTCGCTGGATAAATCAAACAGTATTTTCGCCGCTTTTCCATCGACGAGGGTTTGCGGGTTGTGTTTCATTTGCCTGAAAACATCCGGTTCCGTAACTTCAAATGAGTCTGCGATCTTGCTAATTTCTTCATTAAAACTCTCAGCGGACATTGTACGACCTACAGCATTCCGTGAAGCGAGACTTCCGAGAACTTCTAATTTTGCGAGCGGTCTTAAGCCGTCGTACAAAGCTCTGTACTCTTTGTTTTTTTGATCGCCATCGCTAGTGGTGCTCATTTCAATTCCGAATTTTTGAGATTCTGCCTTGTAGAGATTTTCGAGAAGTGTCGGATCTCCGCCATCAAGCGCGCGACTCAGTTGCGTTAGGCGCTGAATGTTCGATTCCAGTGCACCAGCTTCGCCGCCAGATTTTCGTATGATATCTTCGTTGATCTTTTTGACGAGAGTCTGGTTGTAAATACTTGAACGAAACAGTTGATCGACTGGTATGCCATTTGCTGGTAACAGTCGATCACGGTTAGTTGACCACTGATTATCGAGCATGACCGTGCGTGATTGTGGATCGTAATTGGTTATGTTTAGAACGTGAGCGCTACCACTTCCACCGGCGACTCCCGCACCTGAGTCTCCCCAGAATGGTGGCATTCTGGTATCAATTATGATTGCAATCGGGAAGGACTTTCTTTTTGCCAGTTCGGAAAGAATATCGTGTAATTGGTCGGCTGATTCAAAGCCTTTGATTCCAGGGTGATCGGCTTCGGAGATGTTGGGATCGAGCAGCCAGTGCGAACCAGCCTCTGCATCACCCATCACCATTGAATAAGCTTTGACGATATCTTTTGAATAGAGACCTGCAAACTCTTGCACCTCTCCGTTGAAATCAATCAATGGTTTGCCGGTTTCATTATCAACAAGAATGTCGCCTGTTTTATAACCCTTGAGCGATGGGTCTTTCGCGAGTTGGTCTAAATGAAATGGTGCTTTGGCGTCTTTCATAACCGCGTTAATAACAGCACTGTCGAAGAGTTGCCCTGCCAATCCGCGCTCTCCGTTTGATCTCGGGTTGGTTTCCGCATCTGTCGCCGGATTCAGGGTCTTGGGAGGCAGTTCTACTTTGTCACCCGAAGGCAGAGTCAGTGATCCTGTAAGTGCGATTTCCGAGATCATTCCGGCTAATTTTTCGGGAGCCTTTGCTGCCATCAGTACGTGCATGATTTTTACATTACAGGTTCCGTGACGCCCTTGTGATACCGTATATGGTTCTGCTACATCACTCATTATTTCGGTAGCTACCTGCGTAAGCCGTGTTTTTTCGACCGCCGGGTTGCTATTGTCACCGAGAAGCTGTCCGACAGACTTGTAGGTCGCTCTAACCTGCTCTGCAGGAAGTTCTCGTTCTTTGCTGCGGTTTTCAAAGCGAATCATGTCCGCTTTGAATTTTGCGAGGAGCAGCGGGTCGCTAATTTGGGCGGAGGCCATCTCCAGCAACTTATCTCGTTCTGGCTTTACAGGTTCATAGTCTTTTGTTGACACAAACTCTAGTCGGTCGCCTGAATCTTTTTCCTGTAGTTGAATTTTGTTTCCGTTTTCAATAAGTATAAACCTAAACTCACTGCGGCTTTCACTTGAGACTGTGCTTGTCGTTGTTCCGTCATCGGTTTGGAACTCGACTTTGAATCGACCAAATCCGGTTCCTTGGCCGATTAGATTTCCATTTTTATCAAACCTTTTCGATTGCCCATCAGGCGTTGTTCTCTCGACGCTTTTGTCTGCTAGTGTATAAACTGAGCTGCCATCAGGATTCTTGACGTTTTCTGAACTATCCGGGTATGTCGTAGTGATGACGTCATTTTTTGTTTTTGTTGTGATACCGTCCTTGCTTCTGGTCTCCAAATCACCAGTATCATAGTTTCTCCGCTCGGAACTTCCGTCACTTCTCTCGGTTAGCCAAGAGCCATCGTCCATTTTTCGCGAGGTCGACTTTAGTCCGTTCTGGTCACGCGCTTCAGTAACTCCATCAGGTCGCTTGATGGAATACGAACCGTTATACCAGTCCAGTCGTTCCGTTCCATCAGTTTCTCGAGTTGATACTGAATCGAGCGCCCATGATGTGATTTTTCCGTCCTTTTCGAAAATGGGTTCTCCCTCGCCACTTTTACCAGGGAGGAGGATTATCTCACCAGCTTTAAATTGAATAGTCTGGTCGACACCGTTGATGGTGGCAAGGGATTTTTTATACGACTCGACAAACTGCTGAAGCAAGAAGTTGTCTGATTCGAACTGAGCGTAACTATCCCCAAGAAAATTTCGAGACTCTGCTAGAGTGAGCGATTCAAGCGTTTCGCCGCCTTTAGCCATTATTTCAGTTTGTGGTTCGACAATTTTAAATTGAGATTTGGTGCCGTTTATGTCGCTCCTGTCTACGCTTTCGCCGTCGTTGGATGCGTTTCCCGGCACATCCACGCTCTTTGAAATAATCTCTATATCCAGAGACGGCTTCTCTTGTGTGGTGCCATCCCTTTTCGAATCCTGTCTATGTAGTATGGTGGTATCGTTTGCCTCTCCGATGGCAGCGTCTGCTCCATCGGTATGAATTTGACCTACTACCTTCAAATTCGGCAGATCCGAGGCCGTTGTTGGCTGTTTCCGACTAATCTCGTTGAGCAGGGGCAGCGAGGATAATGCCTCCAACGTCGATGGTGTTGAGTTTTTACTGCGCTGTTCGCGGTTTTCCAGATTTTCAACGCTGTTGAGAGAAGCGGCCGTGGATTGGCGCCGCTCAGTTGGCACAACAAGGTCGATCTTTTCGGTAGTTTCGCTCATGGCAGGTGGAAGTGGGAGTGTCTATATACCCAAACAGGAGCGTTTCCAAGCCCTCTAAACTCTTTAGATGCGATGCCATTTCGCTCGAATAGACAGAATCAATCTTTCTTCAAAAGATTTTGGATGAAAACTGAGATTGTTCTTGTACGCTTATTTTTGCTTTCTGAATTTTGGTCTGTAGCTTCGTAAAAACAAGAGTGCAGCCTGCCTCTCGAAATGAAAAGTGTGTTCCAAGAGAAGTCTAACGACTAGAATTAACAAATGACAGAATTTCTTTGAACATGGTGGTGCTGGTGGTGGCTGACGCTTTGCTGATGTCGCCGTGGTTCAGCGGGACCGGTTTTATAGTGGCTTTGCCGCCGGCTTTGTTCATCGCGGTTTCGAAACTGCGATGCTGTGCAACGCAGCTTTTTCTGCGTTCTCCGCAGTACATTAAGAACGGCGGGTAGGATTGGCCTGGGTGAATGCAGAGCGTAGGCGATGCATCGGCAAGGACTTTCGGATCAGTTCCAAATGCTTGTGTGATCATATCGCCAACCATGCCGCCTTCGATCGAATTATCTTTTGAACGCTCGCCGAGATTGAGGCTTGCTGTGTCTAAACTGATAACACCTTTGATGTCGGCCAAACTGAGTCCTTTTTCTTTCAAGAAACGCTCGTTGGTGCCGAGCAGGTCTACTAAATGAGCACCGGCAGAGTGTCCCATGATATAGATGCGATTCGGATCAGCACCGAGTTCGGTGGCATGTGCTTTTGCGTATGCGACCGCAGATGCGATGTCCTCAACGATTTTGGGATGCATCACTGCTGGTGCCAGGCGATAGTTGGTGCAAATAGTCACTACGCCATTCTCGGCGTAGCTGATTCCTTTTTGGTGCTGCAGATCTTTGCTGCCGCGTTTCCAACCGCCGCCATGAACGAAGACGAGGATTGGCGCTCCCTTAAACTTTTGCTTTGGAATGTAAATGTCGAGTTTTTGGCGGGCGTCTTTGCCATAAGCGATGTTGAAACGTGCGTCGACTTTTGTTGGGTCTACCGGAGGTGAAGCTTGGCGACCGCCTCCCTTTCCGGCGCCAAGACCTGAGACCGCTCCAAACCCGCCTCTGGCTCCTAAGCCAGAGCCACGCCCCAGACTGGAACCGCCGCCGTGCCCAGCACTCATACCGAGACCGGTACTACCACCAGACCCAGCGCCACCCGTGCCGACACCTCCGCCAAGACCGGCACCACCAGACCCAGCACCACTGTCTCTCTGCATACGCCTGCGTTGAATGAACTGTTTCAATCGTTGTCGCTGTTCATCTGTCAGGTTCCGCCCGCCGCCAAGACCCCTCTGTTCACCTGTCGAAGGTGGTTCAGAAGTTTCCGTTTCCGATTGCGCCGTAGGCGGATTGCTCGGGTCTTCTTGAGCAATGACCGGCGCTACTGCGCTGACCGTCAGTGCGAAAGCCGACGCTACTGCAAAGGCTCGAAGACAACACACACCAGCGGTCACTGACTTAGTCGACATGTAACGGTTCTCCCTGAGTGTTTCAATGTTACACCCGAGGCTCGAAAAAGTTGCGCAACGCCGATCACAAGATCCGAATCTTTCCTTCCGCATATGCCTAAAGGTCAATGAAAATTTTAGAGCGGACGGCTTCACTTCCAAAACGCCCGATGTTGCTCCAGCAGTTCGTCTTCCAATTCCGGTATTGGTCCAATTACTTCAATTGGTTTTTGTCCTGCATCGAATACGTGCTTGCATGGCAAGTCCAACGTCGGATTCATTTGGCTCGAGCCCGTGATCTTTTTGAGAGTTGATTCTGAAACGCCGAACACTACCCTTCCAATGTTTGCCCAGTAGATTGTCCCTGCGCACATCGCACACGGCTCCATTGTCGTAATAAGGGTGCACGTGAATAAATATTCCGGCGAGTAGGTCTCTGCCGCGCGCCGAGATAATTCTGATTCCGCGTGGCGCACTACGTTTGTATTGCCCTCATGCATAATAATCTGCGTGTTGTCTGGTCCAACAAGGATTGCGCCAAATGGATGGTGACCGAACCTCCTCATTTCCTTTGCTACCTCATTCGCAGCCCTCAGTCCGCGAATAATCTGATCGTTTGTCAGGTCGTTCGAGATATTATTCAAATCCATTCCTGGCTCCATCGCTCTCTTTAAATTATACTCTTCTAGGAGTGCTTAAAAATTTTGACGATCTGCGGTATTCGTCGCGACTCCATGTTGGTGCTCTGGGGCGATATCATGATCGATGAAAATATTTCAACAGCAACAGTCCTTATTCCGCAATCAGTTTTGCCGTTACCTGGCGCGTTGGACGAAACACCCGTCATTCATAGCAACAGTCCGGAGATGATTTTGAAATCCGGAATATTGCTGTCGACATTTCCTGGACATGGAAAGAAGTTTCCCGAAGCACATTTGTCAAAACCGCTGAGCGGACGTTTCAATGTGTTTTTTCATCATGTTACTAGTGCGAATCAGTGCATCGAGAAAGGTACTGCCTTTCTGTCGTTAGTAATTGGAAATTTGTCATCGCGGAGTATTTATGTGGATGTGTTGGACGGGGAGACTTACCTGACGATTCCGGACGCACCATTTGTGGTGCTTGAGCCAGTGCTGGATGGTTCCAATGGATTTGCCTTTGCTGGTCCAGGAGATCGAGTGACCACAGACCTTTTGCAAGGCTCGAACAGAACCTCATTGCGGAGGCGGATTAGTTTGGAACCGAATGAGATTCAATTGATTCTCAATATTGCAATGACCGTGAGACCACCATTCCATAATTCTAATGGATGTTCTGGATTACTGCGAATTGAATCCAGTGGACCCGTGCACGTCGCTACGTTGGCTACGTTTCGCGATAATAGCCTTTTAAAGGACGCTGAGAATCCAAGCCTGGAGCACTGGCTGGAAGTTTTGAATGATCATCCTTTAGTCGAACCTCGAGATAGAACACCGACAAAACCGAATGCCGGCGGAGAGCTTGTTTATGGGCGAGTGGCGGGGATTGCATCTGGCGCGACATGGAAAGCTACTATCACTAAAGATTCTGCGCAAAGTAAGTTTATTGTGGAACCTGGTGACATCGTTTCGTATCCAATAGCCACCGTAATTGGTGGCACGCTCGGTACCGAGCAAATCCAATCAGCGAAATTGATCTCCCGATATTCTGATACAGCGTACCAATCTCATGGGAACTATGG
>CAZRMH010000213.1:0-13611 GCA_964600935.1 uncultured Candidatus Obscuribacterales bacterium | reverse complement strand
AGCCTACCTCCGCTGGCATTAACCAGATCAGGTTCTAGGGTTGAGCACTTGCTCGCTCTGCCAGACGGCACCCCTGCTTGATTGAAGTGCATGTTAGCAGGGTCACCGAAGCAGATCAAGTCACTTTTCTAAAAAACGACTTGATACGTGACATGACGAAAAACTATCCGGTCTAATCGTTCATCTGTCGGAAAAAAATTACCTTGCGAAGGCATGCTCATCATCGGCAAGTTGCAGTCTGCTGTTCTATGGTGACATCCATAACGATCGAGAAGAACTTGCCACTTCAGACTCTAAATACCACGGCATGGAAGTTTCACACTTTCGTCTCTAGTATGAACTGATTAAACCGATTTGGACGTGGCACCACAGATAGTGCCGATTCACAAAATCGTTTCCTCAGCCGCACCAAGCAAATTTCTTCGTCTCAGTGGTCACGCTAAGCCTTTTCCTAAGAGAGCCAAACTAGTAACTGCCATAGAAATTTATTCTTCCAGCACTCTATTAGTAACCTACATAAGCTCCTTTGTTTGCCATAGCGACAAGACCCGGAACATTCTGAACCGATCCGTATCTACTTTTCGAGTATCGAATCCCGGCGATCAAATTGGAGAGAGGATCGGTTATATCGCGGTTGTATCCAGGAAGAGCATGGGCCGCGAATGTCGTAGGAATAGTCTGCATCAGTCCTTGAGACGGATGACCCTGTTGGGCGTTCCAGTCCCAATTGTTGATCGCTTTGGCATTCCAGCTGCTCTCCTTTTCGACGATAGTGTTGACAGCTCTTAAGTTGGCTTCGTTGACTTCTTCACCGGCAAGTCGAAGCGCTTTAGAAATTAGTTCCGCACGTTCACCTGTAGGTATCTCACCTACACCACCTTTATTCTGGTCACCCGATCTCTTGGATGCGATGTCATACAATTTCTGTCCAGCTGAAGCAAGCTGTTGACCTTCAGGTGATGAAAGATCGGCTTCGCTGACTTGTTGTGGTGCTTTGCCTGACATAAGCGCAGCCGATATTGCACCGGGCTGTCCAGCAACTCTGGAGTTGGCGCTCATCTGA
Organism: uncultured Candidatus Obscuribacterales bacterium; assembly: GCA_964600935.1. Taxonomy (GTDB): domain Bacteria; phylum Cyanobacteriota; class Vampirovibrionia; order Obscuribacterales; family Obscuribacteraceae; genus JADYXR01. Next base: position 12,548 of record CAZRMH010000213.1, on the reverse strand, counting down.
TCTACAAGCATGCTGGCAATCGATTCTTGCGCCTCGTTCGGCAGCATTTGAGCCAGTTCGGTCTTACTGACGTCACCGCCGCTCTTCATCTTCTGTGCCGCTTCTTTCAATCCGGCGAGAAACTGAGGATTCTTGAGCTTTTGAGCGAAGTCTCTGGGTAATTTCCCTTTCTTGATCAGGGCTTCAATCAACGCCTCATTAAGCGGATCTCCGAGACTCTCGAGAAACGAAAGGAGTTGATCTCCACTCATTCCGTAACGACCAAAACGGTAGTCGCCTTGAGGCGATTTTCTAAGTGTCTCGTATGGTTTATCCGAGTCTGGCTTGAACAGCCCGGCCCAGGACTCCTTAACCCATGCCTGCTTCTCCGTCTCACCGGCCTGTTTCGGAACATCTCGAGTATTGAACGATCCCATACGCTCGGTAGCTGCATGAGGCATATCGACTCCACCTGAACCATTGAAACGATTGACCTCCTGCATGCTCTCTCTGGTCTGCGGAGTGAACTTCTGTTGCTCTGCAGGTGGTACTAGATTTGATGCCTCCTCGTTTTTCTCAGACACCACGCCGTCCTTGTCGTCAAGCTCTACACCCTGCTTGCTCTCTTCAGGGTATTTCTGTTTCAAACGGTCAGAAATATATCTCACCAACTCTTCAGCTTTTCTCTGTTGTGCTTCGGTCGGATTAAGTTGTCCTGCCGAACGTTCTAGCTGGATTGAAACGTTTTTAGAATTTCCCGCTTCCGGATTGGAATGCATCTCGACCGTACCATCGCTTTTTACAACGAAGTTTGGCTTCTCAATTTGTGGTTTGCTCAGGTCTTGCATGGCGACCGAGATCTTGGGCTTAGTGTTTTCGTTTACTTCTTGTGGTCGGTTGCTCTCACCGGTGACATCAGAGCCGGAAACTGTGCAGTCGACAATTGCGCCCCCCGGCTTGGACAGCTCCTTAGGAGATTTGCTTCTGTCTAGAACAGTGAGTTCAGCTGCGCTCGGCGTAGGTTGTGTAGCGGCTGTTGCCACCTCTAATGGTGGCACATTCGAATTTGACGAAGTCTCTCTAGTAAAAGCAGCTTTGTAGTCTGTCCCTGGGGGACTGGACAAAACCGATGCGACTTCGGCTCGCGGACCGGACTTTTGAGACCATGGAGCAGCAACACTTCCATCACTAACAACCGGCGGGTTGGCTTCGAGTCCGGGCTTGGTCATTTTAGAATCTCCAGTATTTAAGTAACAATGAGCTAGAGGAACGAACAACAAAAATGGTCGAATCAAGAGTGAGCCACCCTCGACTTCATGAGACAGGAGGATTGAACACCTTCAACGTGTTCCAAGCGTATCGGTCCTTACCAAGATAGTCGTCCAGGGCGATCATGTTATCGTTGGCTGCGTATAACTTACCGTCTTTTCCTCTAGTGATTACTGCAATGTCACCATAGTTCGGACATGGACCGCGTCTAGCTCGTTCCTGAGCGTAGACTTCCGGCGTCCAGTAGACATGAACTACCTGTCCGACCTTAAGATCTTTTGAATTCGCTACAGTAAACCCGTGGTCAGGAAGGCTTTCACGCATGTCATTGGCATTGCCTCCAATAACAAGCCCTGTAGCTCTTTCGATAGCGTAGCTCACTCCCTTGGCACAGTAACCACTGCCAGGCAGCTCAGCAGAGACTTGCGCGGCTGCATCACTTAGTTTTGCTCCAGTCGCATTGACGACGTCGCCAGACGCAGAGACGGCACCGCTCGAGCCCTGTGTCGGCGGAAATACTTCGGCGAACAACGGTAGTTGATTTTTTACACTACCAAGTAACGGATCGTTCGACTCCTGCAGTTGGCGTAGTTTTTTCGGATCGATCTTGCCATCGGCACCAGCTATCTTTTTATACAACTCGGGCATCAGCCTTTTGAAAGTTTCCGGATCAGCACCAAACCACTCAATCAAGAGCTCCTCCAAGTCGACCTGACTCCAGTCGCGCTGAGCAGAACTCCTGTAACCGGTATCACCGCCGGTGCCGTAACTGGCAGACCGCTCTGGGGAAGCGCCGGGATTCGAATAAGATCGACCGGTACCTGATTCACCACTACTTCTGTCCGCCGACGAAGCTTCAGGAGCCCCGAGTATTGGTCCCGGAGAACCGGCTGGAAATTCCGGGCTTGCGCCCTCAGCGCTTTTCGGAGCTGCTGTCGGTGGGGTTTCTACTGAAAATTCCTTATTTCTGGTTTTTGTATATGCCAGCAATTCTTTGAGAGCTTCTGCTTGCTCCTCGCTCAGACTGTCCCCGGAACCTTTTTCAAAGGACACGGTCAAATTTTTACTACTATCTTTGTTTGGATCCACATTGAGATACTGCAATATGCTTCCGTCCCGTTTGATCACCAGGTCAGTGCCCTCGGTATCATGAGACGGCATCTTCACGATAACTCTCTCTGAGTGCTCCACCGCCGATTTCAACTCTGGAGTCAACTTTCCAGGCTCCATCGACTCTTCTGCAGCGAGGGAAGGTCTCATCGCGACACGATCGATAGGAGAAACCGCTACCTCGGCAGACCGCTCTTCAGGAAGCAATTTCTCAATATTCCCAGATGGATTTGAGACCGAAGGCTCGACACCGGATTTAGTATTGGAGACGACTGTTAGCTCGCTATTGCTGGTCGCTTGCCCCTTTGATGACAATTCCGATACCGCCTGTTTATGCAACGCAGACGGAGCCGACTCCGCCGCCGCTGAAGCTCTTTGATTATCAACTGGATTTAGTAATTCTTTGACCATATTCCGTGCTTCCCGTGATGCTTAGGCTGCTTACTATCAGATCGTCTAACCCATGTGGTTTCCCGAAAGGCTAGCCGAACTAGCTAAGTCGGTCTCCCATCGCAGCAACGAATAATCAAAATGATGTGACATCAGTTACTCCGCGCAGCAGTCCTAAAGTAATCTCCACTCTAAAACACTGAGCCGTCTCCGCCGTCTAATTCGGCACTTGGCTCAGGAATTGATTCTGATTAATCGGTTGTGACAATTCCATGTCTACATTGAGAACATGTAATTTTGCGGCTAACAAAGTCCACTAGCACCTAGCCTGGCTCAGATGCTGCGAAGAAATTAGCTGTGACCTGCTCGATCGAATGCATGCTCGGTCACGACAGTCTTACAAAAGGCTGCTCTCAGTCGTTCCCACCGAAGCCGGATTCAAGACCTTGCTCACCAGTTGTTTTTGATTTCATCCTATACTTTTTCAACCCACTTACGGTGAGGTTGGTGCACCCGGCTAAATTGACGTACCGAAGGGATTTTGACTTACTGAGCCATTCTAACGATGCGTCCGAGATTGGCGACCGATTGAGATAAATCGTATTTAGATTTTTCAACTGCGAGATATCACGCAACGTCTGATCCGATAGATCGCAACCGACTAATTCTAAGTGAGATAATTGCCTGAGCCTAGCTAGATCTCCGACGTTTAGTTTTGAAAAACCACCACAGTTATGCACTCGGAGTTTTTGGAGCTCAGTAATCTTCGAAATATTAGTGAGCACTTCGCCAGTAAAGGTTGGTTGATCGAAAACAGCTAATTCTCTGAGTTTCGTGCCTCTCAATTTCTCAATTCCTCGAAGGTCGAATGACTTTTGATCCGGCTCTAGATAGAGCAATACTAGACCCTCAAGTTTCGAAATTTCGGCTAAGTGCTCAACCGACATCAGTCTTTCGTCTTTGAGTCTCAAAGCCTCCAGTTTTTTCAACTTTCGCAATGACATGAGTCCGCGCGGCGTTACTCTCGATAGCTCAATCCAGAGTTCACTGAGCAAAGGGTTGGAGTGTACGAGTTCAGCCAATGACGAGTCTGTCTCGAATGCCGCTGAACATGCGCTACCGGTGGCTCTAGCCTGAAAGAAGGATCTAATCGGTTGCCTGTCTATTGAACGATTTGAACTGGAATTGAAGACGTATCCTGCGTCGCCATGGGTCGTAATAAAGTCATCAGTCAGGCGTATTCCCTGTTTATCCGTTTGGAAAAATAGGAGAGCACACATGATTGGTACCACAAACAATACCAAAATTAGAAAACTCCAAACCAGGTAGTTTGTCCGATAACGGAAAGGTTCCGGGTCGGAAGATTCTTCATTTAACGACGATTGATTTTGCACCGCCTGTAGTGCATTGACCAGGTCCTTTGCTGTTTGAAAACGCTCAATCGGATCTTTAGCCAGGCATATCTCTATAATTTGCGAAAGCGCTTTAGTTTTCGGAGTCGCCTCGAGATAATTTAGAATTGAGGTTGGCGGATTATTTGCGTGCAAAGCTAAAAGTTCCAACGCAGAATCAGCCTCGAATAACTTTCGACCAGTGAGCGTTTCAAACATTATGCAACCGAATGAGTAGATATCTGAACGTCTATCATAACTTGCTCCTCTGGCTTGATCTGGGCTCATGTAAGAGGGCGTACCGACAATTGTAGTGCCATTATATGTGGTGGCGGTTTGTAGTGGTTTTAGTTTTGCAACACCAAAGTCGATGAGATAAGGATGCATTCCCAAATCACTTTTGTGGATCAGAATGTTCCCTGGCTTTAAATCGCAATGAAGAACATTTGAGTTATGTGCATACTCGAGGGCTTCCGCTATTCGTATCAAGATGAGTACGGCAAGATCAGCGCTTAATCCTTGCTCCTGCTCGATTAGATGCTCAAGAGTTAAACCTTCGACATATTCCATTACCATGAACGGTGTCCCCTCTGGGGTGCAACCGAAATCAAGGACCTTCGTGATATGGGGGTGAGACAGTCTACTGGCAGTTCTTGCTTCGTTTTGGAAAGATAACAAACGCTCCCGCTCGATTACGCGAAGAACTTTAACTGCCACGCGCTTAGCTAAAAGGCGGTCTCTGCTCAGATATACGATCCCGTTAGCTCCAGATCCCAATACGGCTAACGGTTTATACCTGTCATGTGGAAACTTCTCATCTTCGAGCGTCAACTCACTTTCGCCCTCTGCCTCTTTGGAGCTTTCGGGCGAGGGCTCATTAGTTTTACTAGCAGCCGATACCAGTCTTGGTAAGTTTTGCCCCTCGCAGCAACACAGATCGTGCTTAAATATCCACTGAGTAAGAGACCCAGAGCGCCCTTTGCGTAAGCTCTTGGCGCACTTTCCGCAACGCAAAACATCAGCGGAAGATGGTAAGTTCTCGACCGGTTCTAAATCATTCAAGCGATGGCATCGACAAACGCTGATCCATTGCGTTATTGAGCCGGACTTTGAATTAGCGGATTTGAAACACTTTGGGCATTTCTGATCGACCAATCAATTATTCCTCAGGAGGACTCCAGCTTAGGATACTGGGTCTAAACATATTCAGTCGCGCATCTTTAGTTGTTCCCTCTGATGTCTTTGATACTTCGACCAGATTCGTCGATGTTTGGATATTACGGGGCAAGAGTTGCAATAACGTTGCAACGCAGTCGCTCAAGTGCAGCGCCACGCGATTCAGCGTTCTAGCGCAACGCCATTATGCGCCCCAAGATTGTTCCGAACCAGTCATAACCGTTGAATAGTCGACCTTCTTCGTACGATTGCTGCCCGTGAGCGTGATAGAATTGGAACTTTACACTAACGACTGACAATTACGACCATTGGTTATTGCTGAAAAGGGCTTCGAGTGCGGCTCGGCAACGGTTGCAAAAATTACTTTGACGAGCAGAATAATTTCGATGTCAGCGTGGGTGGTGATCGCTTTGTCTGGCGCACTGATGTTCTCATCATCATATGATGATTCACCATCATATGATGAAGTAGAAAACATTTCCGCCGGCTACTATTACGTGACGGCGCAATCATACTGGATCAACCATTACCAACCTCCGCTGGTCAAAGACTTTTCCGGATGGGCGGTTGCCACCACCAATCCTAAATCTCATATCGAAAGATCGGAATGGTCGCACTTTAGAAAAAGCATCTGTGATGTTTTTTTCTGGGGGCAGTCAGATTCACAGAACATGCTAAGAGTGGCTCGCATTCCGTCGATTGTCTTTGCCATCGTTTTTCTTGCATATTACTTTAAACGAATAGAACGTGAATTCAGCAACACTGCTGGTCTTATCGCAGTGACTATGCTGGGAATGTCTCCAACATTTCTCACGCACGCACGTTTCGCCACAACTGATGTTCCGAGCGCTTGTTGTTTTTTCATCTCACTATTTACTTTTTTCGACTACCTTCGAAAACCCTCAATGCGCTCATTAACAGTGCTAGCCGTGGTCACAGGATTAGCACTTCTGGTCAAATTCTCACTCCCATTTCTGTTTCCGGTTTACTTCATTCTACTTTTATTGTGGAGTCTTTCCCGTAACCCAGTAAACAGGGAACCAATGAAACAGCTAGCAGTCAGGCTGTTTACGAATACAAGCTATTTCGTTTTTATCGTCGCCACCATCGTTTGGCTCGGTTACTATGTCAATATGATCCACATGACACCTCATTTTCAGCAGTGGTGGGTGCACAAACATTTTAAATATTTCCTCGCTGATCCAAGAGTCGAACTCATATCGTTAACGGGTGAGATTCCTATCCTGAGACCGTTTTCCTGGTATTTGACTGGACTGTTTGGTCAATACATTAACGTTCGTGAGGGACCTTTTAGTTTTTCATACTTGCAAGGTGCCCTCTACAAGGGCGGAAATCTCTGGTACTTTCCGTACTTGCTTGTGTTGAAAGAGCCGATCGGATTTACCGCGCTTTTCATTATCACGCTGTTCACGATGTTTTCAACGGCCGCCAAAAGATCGTCAGAGTATCTGAAATCGATTTTTAAGACTTCTGATTCTGTCGTTAGGTTGGCGACAAGTGAACCTGAGCGTAATGTATTGAAGCACTCAAGCATGAATCGACTTGAAACGTTTATCCAGGCCAATTTTGTCGTAATCGGCTCGACAATTTTTGCAGTTCTGTATTTGTCCGTTGCCATGCGTTCCAATTTAAACATCGGCGTACGCCACATACTACCGGTCATTCCGTTTATGTACATGCTTACCGCAGTAGGTATAGCTCGTCTCTTTTCTTTGCCTGGCAACTCGACAAGCGACAGGCGATTTTGGTCAAAGAAAATTCTGCGATCGATTCTGTCAGCCCTTCTCCTTTATGGCTGCGTCTCTTCCTTGCTAGCTTTCCCAGGTTATTTGTCGTACTACAACGAACTTGCCGGCGGAAAGACGCATGGTATCAACATCGCGATCGACTCAAATTTCGACTGGGGAACCGACTTGTACCGACTCAAAAAATACGTGGACGATAACAAGATCGATCGAATTCATGTTCTCTATTTCGGCAAAGGTAACCCTGAGTATTACCTGGGCAAACAGGTGAAGCGCTGGAATCAGAAGGATATCTTGCCACCAGACGAATACCTCGCAGTGTCGGCTCATTTTGTCGCACAAGCAGCCGCGCTCCGCAGTCTCTCTGATGAGCCGAAGAGCTTCAAAGACGCCTCTTTCAGAACGACACCATTTGGAATGAGTCTGCAGGACAAAAAGGTCCTGGAGTGGTTCTGCTCTCTTGAGCCTATCGGAACGGCTGGCGACTCCATACTAATTTACAAGACGCCCTGAGATACAACTACCATGAAACGTCAGAATCACCGGTGGTGAGACATAGGTTGAGAGGCTGCTGACAAAGCTCCCTCAACAGTTCATTGTGGATCACTGTAATTGGTACTATGTCCTCAACTGGTTGTCTCATAAAATCAGAGAAAACCAACTCGAAAAATCCTCTGTCGTGACCATAGAATTTGACGACCTCAACGCCGGACTTCAGGGAGTCTGCCAAGATCTCGTTGACTATAAGCTTACCCAGGTCAACATCTAAATCACGCAACATAAGCTCCGTGATGTAAGTGATATTTCCCCTTCTTATGAAAGCAGCCAGACCACAGAGAATACCGTTTTTGGTGGCAAGGATGTACTCAGCCTTGCGACGTGGATTCCTCTCGTATCGCCACTTCATGTAATCGGTGTCCTTCCAGAAAGAAACAATCTCACGCTTACGCACCGTATTCCAGAGGTCTTCGAATGATTCAGGAATGCTGGAAGATTTCTCGATTTTGACAAACGATCCAACCGCCACTCGCAGCCGAAAAAGTCTCGTCGCCAGTCGGCTTTCAGTCCACGCTTTAAACGCGAAGCCGATCAAGGCGGTCTTTAGAGACTGTGAATTATGAGGAAAACAAAGTCGCTGAGAGAAAGCTCTCAGAACCACCAGTGGATTGGTCTGTCTTTGGTTCAAATTGGTTCTTATCGCCTGATCGTTTGGAAAGCCGATAGCGGCGTGCGCTCCAAGACGCTCGCCATATCGCATAGCGTAGTTGAAGAGAAATTGAAAGTATCCTTTTCCTCGAAAATCCGCATCAATAACCGTGTCTGTACTTTGAACAATTAAGACTGGCGAACCCAAGACGTTTAGTTTCAATCCGACAATCGTGTAGGAGGAAACGACCCTGTCGCCGACCACACCGACAACACCAGCATTCTGAAGATTCGGGTTGTCAACGTTCTTCCAATTCCAGTCCTCTTGTGTCCGTTTAGTGCCGAATGTGCGATTCTGAAGGGCGAGAATCTGCTCTACATCAGCATCTTCGATTGCGCGATGAACAAGCTCAGGCATCGCCTGTTGCGAAGCAGATCGATCCGGCTCTGGTAATTGTGATTCTGATGTCAAAGGAAACTACATGCAAGGGGATCGAATTCTATCATTTTGTTCAATAGTGGCTCGACAGTTGCCATTTTCGGCTCGACTCGTTTGCCCGACAAACCCGAATGTCAATACGCCAGGACTTGCTTTAGCGGCGCGCGCACGGCTGTCGGCAGTGAACTTCGATCAGGAGCGTGCACCCTGCCATCCACCCTGCTAAAATCGCGCCAGAAAGTTTCAGTGTAAGTAAGCATGACAAACGACCTCAGCCCAAAAGAGAATTCGATCGTCCCCGACGATCGAATTACCATTCGAGCTTGCACCGCAGATGATGCTGAAAAAATTATCGCATTGCAGAATTCGACTTTTAATACCAGTCGAACAATGGAAGATTGGCGCTGGAATAATGAGGAAAACCCTTACTACAGCAATCTTACGAGCGTCGGCGCATACGATGGTGAAATCGTTTGCAGCTATTCGATAATTGGCGTTAAATTGAACTTTCTCGGTTCGCCTGTTTTAGCCGGACAGCCCACCAACACCATCGTTCATAAGGATTTTCGCAAGCTGGGATACTTTCAAAAGTCGGTCGATATGGCTGTTTCTCTTTGCCGTGAGAAAGGCGTAAATGTAAAATTCGGATTTCCAAACGAAGAAGCACTTCCGATAAATCTTGGTAAGTTGCAATACAAAAACATAGCGATCGTCAAAAATTATCGCTTTCGATTTCGTATCAGCAAGCGACAACCCGCCCTGGTTCGTCAACTCTATTCAGCAACAATTGGTTTCAAGCTCTGGCTCAAATCTCAGTTGCTACAGTCCTGGATTCCGAAGGGCACCACCATTAGTATTACAAGCACAACGCCCTCCGGTTACGATCAATTCTGGAATCATGTCCGTAAGCAGGAAATAATTGCACTCTGGAAAGACTCTGAATATCTGAATTGGCGCTATGACAAAAATCCACGATTTAAACCGACTTATTTTACCTGCCTGGAGAACGGTAACATAACAGCAATGGCTGTCACCATAGTGCACGATGGAGCCGGTACAATTTGCGAATTGATGGTGAAGGACAGCAATCTTGCACTGGCAAAACTTCTGGTAAATAGGATCGCCGTTCATTACAGACGAGCTGGTCATGACGCTATAAAATTCTATGGACACGATCGCGGATTTTTCGAAACCGTTTTTTCAGAATTCACACGCATTCCGAATCAAGATCTGTTTCTTGTAGCGAAACTCATAGACGGATCCGACGCACTCCAGAAGTTGATCTATCAAAATATTTCGTGGTCGGTTACGTCCGGCGACTTCATGTTTTAGACGCTTTCCTAACAAATTTGAGAGGCTTGGATTCTGCTAAACACGGTTCACAACTGATTGTGTCAGCAGCGTATTGAACCAAAGAAGCCGAATCGTTTGAAGAAAACTCATGCTAAGTTATTCATCGCCATAGAGCTGAGCATACTCGCCCTGCATGCGCATTAGTTCATCATGGCTGCCCACTTCCGTGACCCGACCTTTTGAAATTAAGGCGATAACTTGAGCTTGACGGATTGTCGATGGACGATGCGAGATGATGATGCGAGTACAATCTGGTCCCATCTGTTTTAAAGCAGAATGTATTTGTCTGTCCAACAATGGGTCTATCGCACCTGTCGCTTCATCTAAAATCAGTATTTCCGGTTGAATAACAATTGCTCTGGCAATGGCTATCCGCTGTCGTTCTCCCAGGGAAAGGAATGAGCCTCTCGCTCCCAACAAAGAATTTACGTCGTGCGGCAATCTTTGCACCACATCATTGAGTCCGGCAGTGCTGATGGCTTCGTTGAATCGCTCGGAAGAGACACCATGCACACCTAACATTATGTTGGACTTGACTGAGCGAGCGAATAAATAATTGTCCTGATTTATGATGGCTATTTTCTTCCGAAGCGAATCCAGATCAAATTCTTTCAAGTCGATGCCGTCGAGAAGAATTCGACCGCCATCCGGATCATAAAATCGCAGCAACAGATCACACAGTGTCGTCTTGCCTACACCTGATACACCAACAATGGCGAAAGTGGTGCCCTTCTCGATTCGCAGCGAAAGTCCGTCGAATAGTGGCGATTTCAGCTGTCCATGAGCAAACCTGATGTTCTCCAATTCAATGCCGTTTTTCAAAGTTTCTAACCGCTGCATGCCACCTGTCAACTGCTTCTTTTCGGTCTGATTGAAGAAGTCGGCGATCGAGGAAAACTCCGGATAGGAGTTGATTAGCGAAGTGTAGGCATTACCTAAGCGATTCAAAATTGTCAGGAGACGCAACATTACAGGCAGATAGATCAAAAGAACTGTCCAGCGCAAAGCGAGCAAGGCACTCAAAAGAATGGTAAGGGCGACGAACTCGCAAACGGAATCAGTAATCAGAATATGAGTCTGGGAAAGAAAATTCACCCTTTTTGAGATTCGAAAAAGCCGAGCTAATCGTCTCAGTTCAAACGATTCGCTGCCTCGCTCCTTGACCGTCCGAATACCGTCAACAAGGTCTTTTACAAAAACCACTAATGTTCTGGCGACTTCTGTTTTATGTTTGCCAAGTTCGCGAGACCGTTTCGAGGTCAGTTGCAATGCCAGAATCAATAGCAGGAAGAGTAATCCAGCTAGTAAAGTGAGCTGCCATGAGCAATAGAGCAGAATTAGAAAAAGAATCGATGCCCCCAGCGTCAGTCGAATACACTCAAGCAAGAATCCGAACGACGCCACGCTCACGGTCACGCTATACCCGATGCGATGAAGCACATCACCTGGCGGCATTGTGCGCACAAACGATAAGTCAACCTTCAGAAATTTATCAAGCATCGCCATTCTCAACTCCAATTCCATTTGCCTTATCAAATCGGCTTTTACGGCATTGGCTCCGCTAGCGATGACAATCTTCAAAAGCAAGAGGCCTATGACAAAGGCAGGAAGGATGTTCACGACAGCAGGCGGCATCAATTCGGAAAAAATCATGCCTGAGAGAATTTGATTTGGATTGACAAGTCCGAGGAAACCAAACGCGGCCGGCATTATGAGAGCGATGCCGACGCTATTGCAGACGGCTTCGAGCAGACCCAATAGAACAGTCGCCAAAACCCAGAGGAGATGTTTTTTGCAAAAATTGGCAAGGAGCTGGACGGGCGTCATACTTCTTTTCAGTGTTGAAGAGATTCGAATTGGGGTTCGAAAAAAACTCATTGAGTGATCGCAGACTGTGGCACATCTGGCATCACCTTCCGCCCAGTATAGTGCAACTCAGTTACGAGTGTGGAGATTGGAACTGAGCGTAAGGTTGAGAATTAAGAGCAAGGCATCGAGGATTGAACTGAACAGCACCTGCTAGAATCTTGCTTCGGCTCATTGCAACTACCCTATGAGCCGCCACACGAAAGCAAGAGGCTTCAGATTGTCAGCAGCATTGTGGGAGGGAGAGTGAGACCGGAAATTGAAATCATTCTCTTGGCACTGAGAGGCGATCTAGACCGTGATATGGAGAGGAGACTGACTCAGTTTCTCGAACAAAATATTGACTGGCAATTTCTTTCCGTTGCAGCAATCGGTCATAAAGTTTGTCCGCCACTGGATTTTTTACTCGAGAAACACCGAGTCGATCACAATCTTACTGGTCTCATCCGACAGGAAAGCAACGAGATACAGCGCAAAAGCCTGATGTTGACTGCTCGTCTCTGCAAGCTGCAGACGACTTTGCTGGAAGCCGGAATCGAATTCGTATTCGTCAAAGGTGCATTAATTTCGGATTTACTCTATGGGACGGTAAAGAAAAGGGCTTTTAGTGACATCGATCTATTCGTCAAAAGCAAGGATGTACCGAGACTCTCTCAAATACTA
>CAZRMH010000212.1:12235-13649 GCA_964600935.1 uncultured Candidatus Obscuribacterales bacterium | reverse complement strand
TCCGGATGGATAACCGGTAAGCAGTTGCAATGGGTGATTCAATTACAGGCTTTTCTCAAAGATGGTCTGATATCTAAGGATGGTGCCATGCAAGTAGCCGATTTGATGAGCTGTGCTGGAATGACTCTGCAACGCGCGCTTAATTGCGCCGGCTATCCGGATGCTTTCAGCGTACAAGAGACTCGTGCCACCAGACTTGGTGACCTCCTGGTTGATGCCGAAATAATCTCCGCTGAACAATTTAATTCAGCATTACAAAAATCGCAGACCTTGGGCATGCAAGTCGGTCGTTTTCTTATGATTTCTGGGCTTGTTGCAGAACCACTGTTAGAGACAGTTTGCAATGCGCAGCGTTTCGTTCGGGAGAACAAAATTTCCAGAGAAGACGGAATTTTAGCTATAAAATGCGCAGCTGCTCGCCATTCCGACCAACGCAAGAATGCAGCCACTCCGATTTATTCAACAATGCCTTTGAAAACAGTTCGTCTTGGCGAGTTACTTTCGCTCGCCGGAATTGTATCTGAGGCCCATATTGAACACGCCGTTGAATTTGGCTTGCGGTGCAACTTAGCGGTCGGTCAAGTTCTCATAGACCTTGAAATAATCACTAAAAGTACTTTGGATACTGCTCTTACTCTTCAAGATTTGATCGCTCAAGGGTCCCTTGATACGGTCGATGCAGCGTATGTATTGATTGATGTGCATCATCACAAGTTCACGCTTGAACAAGCGCTGAAAAGAAATCGAGGAATGCTCGGTGAGAAAAAATCGATGAGCTTCGAGCAGTTTCTCACCAGTATGGAAGTGATTTCGCCATCCCAGATTGAAGAGTCAATTGAAACTGCTCGACGCAGCCCTCTGTTTGTCAGTAAAGCCCTTGTTCTCTCGGGCGCGATGGCTGATGAAACTGTTCAGATTGCATTGGCTTGCCACTTCTATGTGCGTGAGAATATGCTGACCGCCGACGAGTCGCATTTGCTTTTCAAACTTTGTCAGCGCACGGGAATCTCCGTTGAAGATGGGTTGACGGAACTCGGGTTGACGGTTCGTAAGGCTCTTTAGAAGCCGGCTGGAAGCCGGCGCTCCCAGGTTTAGGAGCCGGCTGGAAGCGGGGCGCTCCCAGTTTAGAAACCGGCTGGAAGCGGGCGCTCTTAGGTCTAGGAGCCGGCTGGAAGCGGGGCGCTCCCAGTTTAGAAACCGGCTGGAAGCGGGCGCTCTTAGGTCTAGGAGCCGGCTGGAAGCGGGGCGCTCCCAGTTTAGAAACCGGCTGGAAGCGGGCGCTCTTAGGTTTAGAAGCTGGCTGGAAGCGGGCGCTCCCAGTTTAGAAACCGGCTGGAAGCCGGCGCTCTTAGGTTTAGGAACCGGCTGGAAGCGGGCGCTCTTAGGTCTAGGAGCCGGCTGGAAGCGGGGCGCT
>CAZRMH010000212.1:0-12135 GCA_964600935.1 uncultured Candidatus Obscuribacterales bacterium | reverse complement strand
AAGCGGGGCGCTCCCAGTTTAGAAACCGGCTGGAAGCGGGCGCTCTTAGGTTTAGGAGCTGGCTGGAAGCGGGCGCTCTTAGGTTTAGAAGCCGGCTGGAAGCCGGCGCTCCCAGGTTTAGAAGCGGGCGCTCTTAGGTTTAGAAGCTGGCTGGAAGCGGGCGCGCTCAGGCGAGGAGTCGGCTGGATCGCTAATCTAAACGTTTCACATTTATACACCGCGCCTCGGCTTCGACGGGAGTTGCGGTTAACCGTTTATAATGTAGTCCTGCAGGAGGATCTACTGTGAGTGCAAAATGGCGAAAGTTCATGAAAGAAGCTCGTGGACTGTTGGACAAAGGGGCTTATCCGGAAGCGGAGCAAGTGCTGCTCAGTGCAATTCGTCAGGTGGAAACGGCACCGGACGATCGTGAATTCCTTGCGGAGAGTTTGTACGAAATAGGCAATTTACTCACAAAAATCGGCAGCTTTGAAGAAGCCGAAGAAGGACTCCTGCGCGCGCTCAAGATCCAGGAAGAGCTTTATGGTTCAGAGCATAAAAGTGTCGCTGCCACTTTGACTGCGCTCGGAAGAGTCTATGCACCTTTTGAAAGTGTGGAAGCCGAGAAGCAGCTCAGGAAGGCAATCGACGTCTATCGAAAACTGAATGATCCCGATGTAGTTCATCCAATTGAATGCCTGTCTTTGATTCTGTTAGTTCGCGGCAAACGCGAGGAGCGCAGATTGCTTCTTGAAGAATTGAATGAGCGGATGAGAAAACAAGCGAAATCTAAAAACAAAGCATTGGTTGGAAAAAGTCTTTTCCTCCTCGCGCAGTTTTGGGAAGAAGAAAATGAATCTGAAGCAGAGCGTCTTTTAAAAGAAGCGTTAGCAAATTTCGCTAGTGAAACTAAGCACTCGCAAGCCACATCAGAAGCGGCTTTGATGCTTGGTAAAATCCAATTTCGTCAAAATCGTTTTGATGAAGCGGAGAATAATTTCTCGTTGGCGATGCAGCCGATTGAAGTGATTTCCAAAACTTCCGCACATACGACTGTAGAAATCCTTTGCCGACTCGCTCGACTAAAGGTAGTCGCGCATCGGGATTATCTGGCTGCTGAAGAGCTTCTTGCGCATGCTGCGACCATTTGTCAGAGTAATGTTCCGCCATTGCCGACGAGCAATGTGATCATCGAATTGGATCGTCTGTGCGAAATTACTGGACGATATGAAATTCTAGAACGACTTAGAAAAGAACTTTTGGAATCATACAAGGCGATAATCGACGATGCGATGGATCGCTGTCAGACGACTGAGCGAACGACATATGCGTCGACCGAAGCATGCAGCATCTCTAGTCTATTGCGTCGGCAGAATCGATTGGAGGAAGCTGAGCTGTTTGCGGTTTGGGCTGTTGAAATGGACGAGTCTAGTAAAGGTCCGAAACTGGTTGCGAGTTTAAATGAGCTGGCATTCGTTTGTTTGGGACTAGGAAAAGTCGATGAGGCCAATGCTCTTCTCGATCGAATTTTGCAGTTAAAATTCGATGATAACTGGTACTTTCCACAACTTGCAGATGCTTTGAAGTTGTCTTTAATGCTTGGACGAAACTCTGAATCTTCTCGTTTGGAGCAGATTGCCAACAGATTGATCGAGCAGTTTGCGATGAACCACGAGTGGTGCACTGGGTTGTGTCATCGATTGTCGCTGGTTTATCTCGAAGCTGGAAAGGCGGATAAAGCCGAGCGTTTCACTCAGAGAGCAATTGAAGAAGCTGAGCAAATGAACACCAAAGACACTTTAGTTTTTGCCTCTATGATGGACAGTTGGGCTGCTCAGTTCAGACTCGCTGGAAGTGAAACGTTAGGTATTGAGTACGATAAACGTGCCTCTAAAATTCGTTCGGCAGTCAAGGAAGAATTCGCCAAAAGTGGCGTGTAAATTCGGAGTGAGCGACGAGGATGAAGCTCTTCACTGTGAGGGTCGGCTTTGATGTGAAAGTGGCATCGCTCGGCCGAAAACTCGACTGGAAAAAATCGCGCCGACGCGATAGGTTTTCAGTTTGAGTCAGCTGGCTCGTCTGAATGATTGTTCAATAGCCGATTGAAGTGTCACCACTTTGTCCATCTGAGAGAAAATGAGATCTCTCATCTCTTCAAATTCGTACTTTCCAATTCGCCCGCGGTCGTAATGGGCACAAACTTTGTCCCAAAGAAGGAAAAGGTGCTTCGCGGATTTTGCCTCTCGGGCTTCTTGTTGAGATTCGGGTAAGTCAAATCGTTCAGTCATCATAGTTCGTACTCCACTAACAATTTCCAACACAACCTTGAGGGGCTTTTAGCCGCCCTGAAAATCGTCCGATGTGTGCATCAATTCTTCTTCTTTCACATCGCGGACGTAAGTTGGAACAAGGTCATTACGACTGGTGTTTTGGCATTTTGGGCATCGCAACGTTCCTTTGTCGAATGCAAATTCTGATTCGCATTTTGTACAAAGGTATTTGCCTGGCTTTGGTGGTTTGCCAACCATTGATTGATTCACCATCGGTGTGTCCTCTCCTATCACTACTCTCTGCCGGGAAGGCCGCGACGATTTTGCGCTCAATCCTTCCTGTCAACTAGATAGCATGACTTCGTCTTATTGGAGCCAGAGTGGCTTTGGCGACGTTGCTTCGCAGCGTGCAGCGATTTATGCTAGCCTGTTCGCTTGCACTCCGCCTCCCAGGCGCTGTTCCTCGACCAGTGAGAGATGAAAAAAATGCGACCACCATTTACTCTGGAATCTGCGATTGAAAAAGTGCGCCTTGCTGAGAACAGCTGGAATTCGCGAGACCCAGAGACAGTTGCGCTAGCCTACTCGATTGATAGTCGTTGGCGTAACCGCTCAGAATTTATTACTGGACGCGAAGCCATCGTCGGGTTTCTTCAACGTAAATGGGCTAGGGAACTCGAGTACAGGCTGACAAAAGAATTGTGGTGCCATCATGAAAATCGAATAGCAGTTCGTTTCGTGTATGAATGGCATGATGATTCTGGAAACTGGTTTCGCTCGCACGGTAATGAGAATTGGATTTTCGATGAGAGTGGATTGATGTTCGCGCGCCACGCGAGTATCAACGACGTTCCAATTCGCGAATCGAACAGGATGTTCCATTGGCCTCTCGGACCGCGGCCTGTCGACCACAAAGGGCTGTCTGAGATGGGACTCTAGACCTCGCGGGTCATATCAATATTGATACGAAATTTCTGTTTTTTGTATCAATGTTGATACTCTGTCGGGCGAGTTGCGGTAGCTCAGCCCACTATACGACAAAAAGAGGCATAGGAAAACCCAGAGAGAGAGCGGTTGCTCTGTCGAATCTCTGGATTTTCCGATTACAACTTTGTCGACTGGAGTTGAAACTCATTTGAAACGAATGAGCTTGTTTAATCCAATCTAGTTGGTTTTCTTTTCTGCTTCGAGGGCGTCTTTGGTTTTTTCAGCATCTGCTTCTACAGCTGCTTTGCTAGCATCAGCGCTGGCGTCGATGGTCTCTTTTGCCAAGTCTTTGTTGGTATCAGCATTATCTTTGGTTTGTTCTGCTGTTGCATCTGCTGCTTTCTTGGCTGCATCGGCTGAATCTCCGATAGCGTCCTTTTGTTCATCAGCTGCTTTCTCAACTTGATCTTGCTTTTGTGAAAGAGCTTTGTCTTCGCTGCTTCCGCAAGCGGTGCAAAGAGAAACTGAAAGACCGAGTATCGCGAGCGTCGCCAAAATGCGCTTGTTCATAAATAACCTCCAGCGTACTGTAATTAAGACGTATCAGGCTTCGTTTCCGTTGTATGAGAGTGACGAAACCTCCTACCCGCTTTCACATAGCACGACGACAATTCGTCAGCGCCAGAAAAAAGGGCTTCCTGAATGGTAGCGCCTTATTCGGAATATAGTTCTCTTGGGAACCTTTATTCCTTAATGTCGATTAGCTTTCCAAACCAGGTTTGTCGCTTTTGTGAAACATTCACGCGCGCTTTTCTGTCGGCTTTCATCATCGAATCGGGTCACCGATGCTACCTATAGAGCAGGACACTGCCTCTTCGAAACCGACGTATGTCAAGGGTTGCACGGCAATCAAGCTCTGTTCGAACGCAGATAATATTTGAGGAAACGTTCATGAATATATTTGATTACTTGAAAACAGACGAGAAGCATTTGCTGGAATCGCTTGAGACGCTGACCAAAAATTATCCGGAGTGGACTCAGGATCACGTATTTCAATCAATTAAAAATTCTATTGATTCGATTCACGGCCACATTCAAAAGAAAAACGATCTGTTGCTGAATAATGTGCACGACAAGAGTGGCATGGGCGAACTGATCGATAAATGGCAGTATCAGACGAATGAGATAAACGAAGCTATAAACTCGCTCATCATGATTCACGTCGATGAACCCGGGTTCGAAGATCTGTTGATAAAGATAACGAAGATGGTTGAAAACCTGATTCGTTTTTCGGACGAGGAGATGTTCCCCGCTGTGCGCGAAGCGGCGACGACTGAGGAGATCAAGCAGATGAATACACACCTCGATACCCTGGTGTTGAGTTAGAGCGTCGGTTGAGTTATGAGGGAAAAGACATGGAACCAGCTGAAATGGAGAGCATGAATATCCTTTTGAAAGGAGAGATTTCTGCCGTCGAGTCTTATGTAAAAGCGCTCGAGAATGTCAAAGATTCAAAGGTCGCCGAGATTTTGCAGCAGGCCAGAGACTCGCATATATTTCGCGTTGAAAAATTGCGAGATGCCATCTTAAATTCTGGTGGCGAGCCGATTCAGACGTCAGGGATGTGGGGAAGCTTCGCTACGCTCGTCACTGGTGCCGCTGCTGCTATCGGTGACGCCGCCATCGTCTCTGCGCTTGAAGAGGGCGAGGACGTCGGTTCCAATGAATACGAGTGGAAGATGATGAACGTCCACGGTGATAATCGCACAATGCTGCGAGAAGAACTGTGGCCCAAGCAACAGGCTACTCACAAATTGATTAGCAAACTCGCTACCGAACATAAGTCTAAAGTCTAGGCAGTTGTTTATAAGATAAACCGAAATTGCGTTTTGATCGATTTATGTCGGTGGCGTATTCGGTATCACGAAAATTTAGGTGCAAGTACTTTGCACGGGGTGGAGCGGGTCCACTATGAGCTGCTGGCACTAAACAGGCGAGGGAGTTGATAGCGTCTTTTGCTACTGCCTACTCATTCGCTTTGGCGCTGCGCCAATTCGGCGGTCGCAATATGTGTTTGTTGCACTGAACGCAGAACCAACCAAAATGCCCGGACGGCTGTTCTAAGGCGACGGGGGGTTGATAGTGATAGCAGTAACCAACTGGACCCAGTCTGTTGAATTCGTGTGTCGTAGTTGTGGAATTCTTGAATGTTTTCCAAGTGTAGAGAACGTTATCCGGGTTTTTGCATTGCGGACAAGTCGGCTGGTTCGCGTAAATGTAGGAGACAACCAAAACAACGATGGTGACCAGCAAAATCGCCGCTATTTGGATCACCAGTTTCGTACTGATTGTCGACGTCTGCATTGACTTTGGTTCTCATGTGGCTGAATTTGAGAAAGCATTGAAGTTTCATTATAAGCGCTAGAGTCCCAACTACATTGGATCGCTCCGGCAGCCGCGCTCGATTTGCCCTTGCTGACAAATCCGATTTTTGAATTAAGTTTTACATTGTTGCGTTCTTTCGATACCCGATGGGCATAAACCGCAGCGGCTGCCATTTTCAAGAGAATAAACTACTGTTTTTTTAGAGCTTTAGTTGTTGCGGATTACGCTATGAGAAAACCAAGGCTGGGTGAAAGTTACCTTAGGAATTTCCAGCCAAGCGTGAGCCGAGCATAAAGGAGATCGGATTGAATTATCTTGCCGCCGCCTTTGATTACGATGGCACACTGGCCAGTGACGGTCAGGTATTTGAATCAACCGTTAAGTCGCTACAAAAGATCAAGGACTCCGGTCGGAAGTTGCTGATGGTGACTGGACGAGAGCTCGAAGACTTATTTCGAGTGTTTCCGCAATATGAGATGTTCGACCTGCTGGTTGTTGAAAACGGAGCATTGCTCTACAACCCTGCAACGAAGACGGAACGCAAGCTCGCCGAAGATGTGTCGCAAGATTTGATTGAAGAATTGAAACGACGAAAAGTGCATCCAGTTAACTTTGGAAGATGCATAGTTTCCACCTGGACACCCTCGGTTCAGGAAACAATCGATGCAATTCAAACCTTGGGATTGGAACTCCAAATCATTTTCAACAAGGGTTCCGTCATGATTCTGCCGGGTGGCTGTAACAAGGGAACGGGGCTGACAGAGGCTCTTGTGGAACTTGGATTGTCACCGCACAATGTCGTCGGTGCCGGCGATGCGGAAAACGATCACGCTTTTTTGTCGTTGTGTCAGGTTTCAGTTGCAGTTGCAAATGCTCTGCCGTCGCTGAAAGACCGGGCCGATATCGTCACTGTCGCTGACCACGGCGCCGGCGTCGAGGAGATGGTGGAGATGCTTCTGAAGGATGAATTCGCCAGTGTCAAAATAGATCGGCACGCCATTGTGCTTGGCGAGGACGCTGAAGGACAAGAGGTTAGTTGTCCTTCGCTTGGCACTGGTATCTTGATTGCTGGACCGTCCGGCGGTGGGAAATCCAGTGCTACGCTCGGAATTCTCGATACGCTATCGCAAGGTGATTACCAATTCGTTCTTATCGATCCGGAAGGCGATTACGAAGCTTTTGACAAAGCTGTTGTTCTCGGCGATGCCAAACGCGCACCAAGAGCTGAGGAAGTGCTTCAGCTGCTGAAGAATCCTCAGGCGAATGCAATCGTAAACCTTTTGGGCTTGCAGTTGGAAGATCGACCTGGTTTTTTCTCCGCATTATTGCCTCGATTGCAAGAGATGCGTGCCGACTTCGGACGACCGCATTGGATTGTTATCGACGAAGCGCACCATCTGCTTCCTAAGGATTGGAAACCGGCAAAATCTCTGGTTCCGCAAGAGTTGAAGGGGATGATTCTAATCACCGTTCATCCTGGGCTGGTATCGCCGGAGATACTACAAGATATCGATATTGTTTTAGCGATTAGTGAGCAACCTGAAAAAACCATTCAAGAATTTGCGGCTGTTCTCGGCAAAGCAGATCCTGATGTGCCGAACACCGTGCTGGAACCTGGCCAGTCTGTAATGTGGCAGCCCAAGCCGGATGCACCGAAGGCGCCGAAGTTGGTTAATCTCAAATTGTCTTCGCTTGAACGCCGGCGACACCGCAGAAAATATGCCGAGGGTGAACTGCCTGAAGATAGAAGTTTCTACTTCACCGGTCCTCACAAGCTTAATTTGCGAGCCCAAAATTTGATTACTTTCCGGCAATTGGCCGAAGGACTGGACGATGAAACTTGGCTCTATCACTTGGAGCGCAAAGAATATTCCGAGTGGTTTAAAACCATGATTAAGGATGACGAACTTGCCGAAGTGGCTGAGGAATGTGAAGCGGATGATGGAAAACTGTCGCCGCAAGAAAGTCGCGGACGAATTTTGGAAGCGATCGAACAGAGATACACGGCGCCAGCCGAGAGTAAATAGCAAAGGGGATAATTAGATGAAAACTGTACAAGAATCTGCTGCGCGTGCCTTTTATGAGGACTTCACGAAAGAAGTGGTGCAATGCGCGCGTGAAGCAAACGAAAACAAAAGCGAAGACGACAATTATGATGGATTTTCAACTGAGAACATCAAAGATGGTTGGATTGACTATCGCGGATTTTCATTTGGATTCGCCTTACTTGAAGATCCGTATCGCATCACTCTGACAGCCGGTCCGGACGGACCATTCGTCGGATACCAACAAGTTTTTTCCGTCGAGGATGAAAACGGAAAAGTGAAACTCGTCCAGGAGGGTGATGGAAGTGTAACCTTCGATTGTCCAAAAGAACTTGCTAAGGCCGTTTTAAATGGACTGACTAAAAAACTGCACGAGAAAGAAGCGATTTAGTTTCCGAGTTCTGACCAAAACGGGCACCCTTCGATGAATTTCGAGGGTGCTCGTTTCCGTGGTTCGGGGCATGGCATCCACACTCGCGTTCATTTTAAGCTCGCGCTCCTTTTCCAACTTCCACCCTCGAGTGTTCCAAATCTGGGATGAAACATTTGACATATGTGAGTGCAGATGATCGACAGACCGCCGTTCAATATACAATTGACGGGTTTCTGTTTCAGGACCGATAGACATGGCATTAACCAAACAAGTACAGAAGGCTGTTCATCACTGGCCCGCGACGACGATTGGCGATACGCTCAGAGTGCAAGCGGAAAATCGTCCTGACAAAGAAGCTGTTGTTTTCGGTGACACTCGCCTAACCTATCGGGCATTGCATTCGCGTTCGCAAGCGCTTGAAGAACAGCTGCTTGAGCTGGGTGTGAAGAAGTCGGAGCGTGTTGGTGTTCTCTATCCTAATCACCCTGATTTCATTCCAATATTTTTTGCAGTCGTAAATATTGGCGCCGTCGTCGTGCCGATAAATCCCATGCTTAAGTCCAGTGAGATTGCCCATATTCTTTCTGATTCCGGTGCAAAGGCAGTGATCGTCCATGAAAAGCTGCAAGCGGAAGTTCTTGGTGCTCTTTCGCAACTGGATGCTTTGCAGTGGTTGATCGTCGGAATGGAAACTTCCGGCACCACACCGCCGGCGGTGCAGTTGCCCATGCCGAAAGTTGTTTCTTTGACCTGTGAGTTGAAACCTCTGCAAGAAGTCAACCCGGTCTGTCAACTGGAACCAAGTACTGACCTGGCTTTGCTTGTTTACACATCGGGGACTACAGGCAAGCCCAAGGGGGCGATGCTTACCCATGATGGAATGATGAATGTTTTTCCGTTCAATATTTTTTCTGCATTGAACATGACTGAGTCGGACCGAATCATCGGGTTGCTCCCGATGTGTCACATTTACGGTATCGGTGCGCTTGTCTGTACTCCGGTCGCGATGGGTTCGACAGTGGTGATTATGCCTAAGTTTGACGCTGCTGCAGTGCTCAAGTGTATGGAAGCTGAACGTGTAACCGTGATACCTGCGGTTCCGGCGATGTATCAGTTTTTGCTCATGGAATACGATAAGAATAGAGCTGATTTGTCTGCACTCCGACTCTGTATGTCAGCTGCAGCACCGATCTCTCCAGAGGTTCTGGAGCGGATTCATAAGGATTTTGGAGCGCAGGCTGTTGAAGGGTATGGCATGAGTGAAACTGCCGGTGGTGGCACTGTGAACCCGCCGGGTTCCGGCAAAAGAGGTTCCATCGGCGTAGCAATACCTGGAGTGTCGCTTGCAATCCTGGATGACGAAGGCAAGCGGCTCGCTGCTGGACGTGAGAATGTTGGTGAAATTGCCATTCAAGGGTGTTGTGTGATGAAGGGTTATTACAACCAGCCCGAGGCGACTGCAGAAGCGATTGTCGATGGTTGGTTGCGAACCGGTGATCTCGGCTGTTGTGATGAAGACGGTTACGTCTATATCGTCGGAAGAAAAAAGGAATTGATAATTCGTGGCGGACAAAACATTTACCCGCGTGAATTAGAGGAAGTGATTGCTCTTATGAGCGGCGTCGCCGATGTGGCGGTCATCGGTGTGCCGGATGAACTGATGGGCGAGCGCGTCAAGGCTTTTATCGTGAAATCAGATGGAAGTTCGATAACTGAGGAGTGTGTAAAACAGTTTTGTGAAGAACGTTTAGCGCCTTACAAAGTTCCACGACTGGTCGAGTTTATTGCTGACCTGCCTCGCAACTCCACTGGAAAAATCCTGAAACGATTGCTGAATTGATTGGCAACGGTGAAAGGGAATACTCGTTTGCCATCGATGAGAAGGTTCCGAAATCAGAACGCGGAGTCATGTCACAACTGACGTCCAATTCGTCTTCGCTGCCGAATATCGTGTCTGGTCCAACCTGGTGGATACGAGATCTTTATATAGAGATAGCCGAGAAAGCGGTTTTGCATTCAATTAACAAATATGCAACCGCAATCTAATGGCTAAACAATGGACGCTTTGCGATCGTGGGCGAGAATAGAAAATAGCAAAATCCCCTCATGAATGTTCGCCGGCTGAGTCCGTTGCGCGCCTTCAATGCGGCTCGCCGCGGAGCTTAGACAAATGAATAGATCCAAGATGCAATACCTGAATTCCGTTTTTACTCTTGCTGCCGTGCTCTGCGGGTTTTTGACGGCGACGCCTCCCGCGCTTGCCGAAACCTGTATGACCGATGATTTGATGATGGTTTACGAACCGATTGAGCCAGCCAGAACTGCTCCGAAACGCGTCAAGAAAAGAGTTACAGCTACGAATGTAAGACCGGCTTCTGAAAAGAATGCACAGGTCGCGTCCGTTTCTAAAGTTGAATCAAGTATGTTCGCAACGAATAAAAAGCATTCTGAACAAGCTGCCTCGCAGTCCAACGGTTCAAACATCAGGCAAACGGCTCACGCAAAAACTGTAAAAGTTTCTTCTGTAGGACTAACTCAGGTTGGGCGAATAGCCGTTCAGAAATCTGTCGACCTCTGGAATGGAACGCAGATAAGCCATGTCGATGTCGCCGAGTGATAGATCGGTTTGTCAGACAAATCGGGCGTTGGAAGCGAGCCGATTTGTGAAAAGGACCACCAGGAGCGCGTTTACTGCGCTCCTGGTTTTTTTCGTGCTAAAGTAGAGCGCAACCTGGAAGTTACTCATGAGCGAAACCAGAGACCCTTCCAACGACACTGTCGCTGTCATCAAGGGTCACCTTGATTTTAAAGAGCGTTATTCAGACCTGCGCCGGATCGGCGCGGGCGGCGGTGGGCTGGTTTTTCAGGCCAAGGACAACAAGCTGGACAAGCTCGTTGCCATCAAAGTTTTGCACAGTAGTTTTGATGTTAAGGCGCTTGGGCGTTTCCAGCAAGAAGCTAAAGTTTTGAGCATGCTCAACCATCGCTACATCGTTGGCGTCCTCGATTTCCAGAACTCGAAAACTGACGACTTGTTTCTGATTATGGAGCATGTCGATGGGACGAGATTGGATAGGTTTGTTGAAGAACGTGGGCCGTTGCCACTCGACGAAGTGGTGAAGTATTCGATTCAACTATGCGATGCGCTTGAGCATGCTCACCGCAACGGTGTCGTCCATCGTGATCTGAAGCCGAGCAACATCATGATTGACTCGAACAAAAATGTGCGAATTCTCGATTTTGGAATCGCGAAATTATTGACGCAGCCGAACCAATTCGGCACCATGACAAAGATTGGAGTGCCGCTCGGTAGTCCCGCTTTCATGAGCCCGGAGCAGATCCGTGGAGAGCAAACGGACGAGAGAACCGATGTGTTCGGTCTTGGTCTTTTGATTTACATCATGGCGGCCGGGCGCTCGCCGTTTGATGCAGATCAGGTGCTCGAGTATTATCAAAGTCTGATTGGAAAAACGTTGCCATCGCTTCGATTGTGGATTGGTGAGAGTGCAGCAGCGCACTCACTCGATCGAATTGTCGCGAAGGCGATGCAGAGTGATCCTGACTTGCGATTTCAAAACATGGCTCAGGTGCGTTCCGAGTTATTCGCCCTTATTCAGGACCCTGTCGAGATCTTGCAGGTAACGCACGGAGCCTTCGAACAGCCACAGTCGAAGTTAAAGAAGGTTGGATTGCCCTTGCTTTTGTTAACAATCCCGGTTGCTATCGCTGTCTGCATTTTTGCCTTGTACTCGCAAAACGCACCTGGCACTTCTGGTGGTGGCATAAGCGGTGGTTCTAGTGATCGTTCGAAGACTTTCGGTGGAGCAACGGATCGAAGTGGCGCCGCGCCGAAGTTGCATTCGGAAAAGTTCGGACCCGGCGTCAACGTTGAAGACGATCTCAGCCACTTTACCTTCGCGCGTAAGAGCGTGACGGTAAAGGACTTTAAAAAGTTAGATCGATCCATTACGGCTTTGAGTCTTGCTGAAATTGGAGTTCTCCGTCCTGAACTTCTCAATGCAATCTCAAAATTTCCACTTCAGTCTCTCGATTTTTCCAAAACTTCATTGTCAGATTCTGATTTAAAAGTCATTGCAAAGATCCATACCTTAACCTGGTTGAGACTAAACGGCACTGCCATTACAGGCAGTGGCAT
>CAZRMH010000211.1:0-13657 GCA_964600935.1 uncultured Candidatus Obscuribacterales bacterium | reverse complement strand
AGCGCTACAACGCTGCTCGTGGACCAATGACCCACGGTTCCAAATTCCACCGTTCGATGGGTTCGATCGGCGCCGGCACCACTCCCGGTCGCGTATTCCGCGGAACTCACATGCCTGGTCAAATGGGCAACGAAAATGTTTGCACGCGACGTACCAAAGTAGTTCGCGTAGATGCAGAGAAGAAGCTTCTCTTGATCAAGGGACCAGTCCCTGGAGTCGAGGGAAGCCTTGTAATAATTAGCCCCACAAGATTGAAGTGGAACGGCTAATCGTTTAACCCGAGCCGAGTCCATAGATATTCAGAGATATAAGTAGAGAGACGACGAAAATGACATCCACGCAAGTGCTAGATCTGAAAGGCAAAAAAGTTGGCGAGCTTCAGCTCGAAGACAGCGTCTTTGCCAGCGAGCTCAAAGTCGGGCCGATGCATCAAGCCGTGATAAGACAGCTTGCTAATGCAAGATCCGGAAGCGCCAATACTAAGACACGCGCTGAAGTACGAGGCGGCGGACGTAAGCCCTGGCGCCAAAAAGGTACTGGTCGCGCCAGAGCCGGTTCGATCCGTTCACCATTATGGAAAGGCGGCGGTGTTGTTTTCGGACCTAAGCCAAGAGACTATTCCGTCTCCATGCCGCAAAAAATGCGTCATGTAGCACTGCGGTCCGCTCTTTCCGCATCACGCGAAAAGTTCATCGTAGTCCAAACATTCGATTCATTCGGCGAAGCAAAAACCAAACAATTCGCTCAGCTTCTCAAAGATCTCAACATTGAATGCGGCAAAAAAGTTCTTGTCGTACTCAACGATCCTAAAGCTGACAGCGATGCCAAAGTGCTTCGCGCCGCCCGCAACATCGATAAGTTGAAAGTAATTTCCGCTGCTCAAGTCAACGTAAAGGACCTTCTTCACTTTGATGTAATTCTCACTTCCGAAGTGGCGATTGAATCTATCAATAAGAATCTCAAGAAAGAAGTTTCGAAGAATCCTTATGTGAAAGAAGAGAAAGCCGAAAAGAAGAAGCCTTCTAAGAAAGCTGCGAAGAAGCCAGTAAAGAAAGCAAAAGTAGCTAAGTCCAAAGGTACGAAAGAAGCCAAAGCTAAAGTGAAATCCCCGAAGCCAGCCAAGGAAGAAACTCCGAAAGCTGAAAAAGCTCCAAAGAAAGACAGCGACAAAGAGAAGAAAGCAGCAGCCAAAGCCGATAAAGCAAAGTCCGCCGACAAGCCGAAGAAAAAAGACAAAGAGTAATTGGCACCACCGGTAGAGACAGGTTGTAGTTCAAATCTAAGCCAGGAAGAATCAGGAAAAGACCATGGACAAGAGATACTCCCAAATAATTCTGAGACCAATCGTCACTGAGAAATCAGCTCAGCAGACTCAGCTTGGTCAATACACTTTCGAAGTGTTGAAAGACGCCAACAAAGTGGAAATCAAACAAGCGATGGAGCAGCTCATCAAAGAGCTTTTCCCTGGCAACAAATCCGAAGTAATTTCCGTTAACACGGGAGCCGTGCGAGGAAGATTCAGCCGCAGAAGACGGCATGGACGCATTCCTAAAGACGGTAAAAAAGCGATCGTCACCATCGGCGGTGACCCATTAGAGTTATTTGAAGGCTAGATCGCAGCCCCAGACTTCCCCAAAAGGTACTCAGAAGGACATTCATTATGCCGGTCAGAAAAGTAAAACCAACATCCGCAGGTCGACGAAATATGTCGCTGTTCGATTTTTCGGACATCACGACGGACAAACCTGAAAAGTCGCTTTGCGTTTTCAAAAGTAAGACGGGCGGTCGCAACAACCAAGGTCGTTTGACAGTACGCCACAAAGGCGGCGGTCACAAACGCCAGTATCGGATTATCGACTTCAGACGCGATAAACACGATATTCCTGGCACCATCAAAACGATCGAATACGATCCAAACCGCAACACAAGAATTTGTCTCGTGTTTTACGCCGATGGCGAAAAACGCTACATCCTCGCCCCCCTTGGTATCAAGGTCGGTGCAAAAATTATGAGCGGGCCAACTGCTGAAATTCAAATCGGCAACGCCATGACTCTTCGTCAGATCCCTCTGGGTACCATGATTCACAACGTCGAGCTCACCCTCGGTCGTGGTGGACAACTTGGTCGCGCAGCCGGCGTGCAAATCCAATTGCTCGCAAAAGAAGGCAACATGGCGACGCTGAGATTGCCATCCGGTGAAATGCGTATGGTCCACCTGGACTGTATGGCTACCATCGGTCAACTCGGCAACACCGATGCCAAAAACGTAACTTTAGGTAAGGCAGGACGCAAACGCTGGATGGGCATCAAGCCTGCCAACCGTGGCGTCGCAATGAACGCAGTCGACCATCCACATGGTGGTGGCGAAGGCAAATCGCCTATCGGCGGCAAACCTCAAACACCTTGGGGCAAGCCGGCAATGGGATACAAAACTCGTCGTGGTCGCAGACCGTCAGATCGTTTCATCGTTAAGAGAAGAACGAAGTAAGTAGGAGGTAATTGTGGGTCGATCGCTAAAGAAGGGACCGTTCATTCATCCCTCACTCCTCAAGAAAATTGAGGACATGAATCGCAAGGGTGAAAAGAAGGTAATCAAGTCATGGTCGCGGGCTTCAATGATCTCGCCGGACATGATCGGTCATACGATTGCAATCTACAACGGTCGCAAACATGTGCCAATCTACGTAACCGAACAAATGATCGGACATAGACTGGGTGAATTCGCACCGACAAGACTCTTCAAGGGTCACGCCGGCGCAGACAAAACAGCCAAACGCGGTTAATTAAAGAGGACTAGAGCGATGCAAAGCAAGTCGCAAGCAAAGTGGATCAGAATGTCACCAAGAAAGGTGCGCCGCGTCGTGGATCAGATTCGCGGCAAGAAAGCCGGCGAAGCAATCGACATGCTTACGTTCATGCCGTACAAAGCGGCCAAGCCAGTTTGGAAAGTACTCCATTCTGCAATGTACAACCTCATTCACCATGAGAAGCATCCGATCTCCAGAGAAGATGCCGAGCAATTGGTAATCGTCGAAGCATTTGCCGATCAGGGACCAACCCTGCCACGCAGATTCAGAGCTCGTGCTCGTGGACGCGCCATGCCAATCTTGAAGAGAACGAGCCATATCACGCTCACCATCTCGGACGTTTAAGTTTAAGTTCGCGAGTGGTGGCTATCTGCCACCAGTACAAAACCGAAGCCAGCGCTTCAAAACACACGGTAAGAAAGAGAGGACAGGATCTTGGGTCAGAAAGTAAATCCTAATGGTTTTCGACTAGGCATTCACAAAGGCTGGTCGTCCAACTGGTTTGTCACAAAGAAAGACGTTGCTCCTCTGATCGAAGAAGACCATCGCCTTCGCCAATTTCTTGCCAAAGAATTAGCTGGAGCCGGTGTCTCGAAGTGCGAGATCCAACGTAAAGCCGATCAAGTTCAAATCGACATCTACACTGCTCGTCCAGGCGTAGTCGTCGGCAAGGGCGGACAGGGTATCGAAAACCTGACCGGCAAACTGAAAGGTCTTCTTAATAGAACCGGTCTCGACATTCGTATCAACATTCTGGAAATCAACCGCGTCGATCTCGAATCGAAACTGGTTGCAGATTCAATTGCTCAGCAGTTGGAAAAACGGGTTGCCTTCCGTCGCGCCATGAAGCAAGCAATGCAACGTTGCATGCGCGCCGGAGCCATCGGCGTCAAAGTCATGGTGGCAGGTCGTCTGGGCGGTGCTGAAATCGCTCGTACGGAGTGGGCTAAAGAAGGTCGCATTCCACTACAAACATTGAGAGCGGATATCGATTACGGAACGTCCGAAGCCAACACGGTTATGGGCATCATCGGAATCAAAGTCTGGGTCTTCAGAGGCGAACTCGAACCTGGTCAATGGTCACCGCCAAACATCAAAACGCAGTCGGATCGGGATCGTCAAAATTCCGAGAACCGTCAAGATCGTGGCAATAAGAGAGACGACAACAAATCTGGGCGTAGACCCAGGAAGGCAGGTTAACAACCATGCTACAGCCAAAGCGCACCAAATATCGTAAGTTCCACCGTGGTCGCATGTGCGGCACGGAAACCCGCGGCGTGACTGTGCAAATGGGTGAATACGGTTTGCAAGTTCTCGAGCCGGCGTGGATTACTTCCCGTCAAATCGAAGCGGCCAGAAAAGCCATGACCAGATCGGTCAAACGGGGCGGTCAACTGTGGATCCGCGTATTCCCAGACAAATCCTGCACCAAGAAACCAGCCGAAGTTCGGATGGGATCAGGTAAAGGTAACCCAGAATTCTGGATCGCAGTCGTCAAAACCGGCCGCGTAATGTTCGAAATGGCAGGCGTATCGAAAGAAGACGCCGTCAAGGCTTTGAAATTGGCTGCTCAAAAGCTACCGGTAAAATGCCGCGTAGTCGAGCGCCATCACGGAGGTTAGGCAACATGAAAGTTCAAGACATAAGAGAACTATCGGCAGAAGAAACGCAAGCGCATATCGCTGACGCTCGTAAACAGATCGTCGAATTGCGTTTTCAACTCGCTCTGAGAAAGCTCGAAAGTCCAGCCAGACTTCGCAGCGCTAAGAAACTTCTGGCGCAATTGCTCACTATCGAGCACGAGAAATTCATCAAAGAAGAAGAGGCAGCAGCAGCTGCAGCTCAGTAAGTGATACCAATCTGGTACCGCATAGCTGAGAGGACGGGATAGCAACAGAGGTTCGGAAAAGAAAATGCCCAAGAAGGAATTAGTCGGAACTGTCACTTCCAACAAAATGGAAAAGACGATTGTCGTCGCCATCGAAAGCCGATATCCCCATCCTAAGTACGAAAAACAGATGGTGAAAACGAACAAGTTCAAAGCTCATGATGAAAAGAATGAGTGCGGAATTGGCGACAGAGTAAAAATCCAAGAATGCCGTCCATTGTCCAAGGATAAAACCTGGACCTTGCTCGAAATTCTCGAAAGATCGCCAGATGCTCAACTTAAGGAGTCAAAATAATGATTCAGCAAGAAACGCGATTGACATGCGCAGATAACACAGGAGCCCGAGAGCTTCTTTGCATTCGCGTGCTGGGCGGTTCAAGAAAAGTATTCGCCACCGTGGGTGACACCATCGTCGCGACAGTGAAAGAAGCGCTCCCAAACATGCCTGTAAAAAAATCGGACGTCGTCAAAGCCGTCATCGTCCGAGTCAAACAGAGCGTGCACCGTCCAGACGGCACATCTATCAGATTTGACGACAACGCCGCCGTAATCATTCAAAAAGACGGCAACCCTAAAGGTACACGGGTCTTCGGACCGATTGCCCGCGAACTCCGCGACAAGAATTTCACGAAGATCATTTCGCTTGCTCCGGAGGTTCTATAACTCTCATGGCTATCGTTGAAAAGAAACGAGTGACCTACTGCAAAGCCCCTCAAGCACCAAAGGTGAAAAAGGGCGGAGCGACTGTAGTGTCAGAAGCGCTGATCAAAAAAGGCGCAACCAACCTGGTCGCATCAGTTCACGTACGCCGTGGTGACATGGTCAAACTGATGAGCGGATCAGCGACCCAGGGCAAAGGTAAGACCGGAAAAGTTTTGACCGTACTTGCCAGCAAAGGCAAAATCGTAGTCGAAGGCATCAACGTAATCACCCGCGCATCCAAAGCCAAAACGCAAATGGGTAAGGGCGGACTGATTAAGAAAGAAGCTCCAATCTTCGCTAGCCGCGTAATGCTCTTCTGCACATCGTGCAAAAGCACCACCAGAATTTCTCACAAAGTTCTGGAAGGCGGCAAGAAAACTCGCGTTTGCAAAAAATGCAATGAGTCGCTCGATACTTAATCGAGAGAACAGAACGACTAAATATGCTTGACGACAAAGACAGTCCGGCAAATTCAAAGGGACCGAGAGATGATTAACGTAAAAGATCACTACGAAACGACCGTCAAAAAGGCGCTGAAAAGCCAGTTTAACTACTCCAACGATCTGGAAGTTCCACGCATCGTCAAAGTTGTTATCAACATGGGCGTCGGCGAAGCCACTGCTAATTCCAAAGCGATCGAATCAGCCGTCAAAGAGATGGCGACGATCAGCGGTCAAAAGCCAGTGGTCAACAGAGCTCGCAAATCTATCGCGACGTACAAAGTCAGAAAGGGCATGCCGATCGGCGTCTCAGTAACGCTGCGCGGAAAGCGCATGTATGACTTCCTCGCAAAACTGGTGCACATTGCCCTTCCTCGTATCAAAGACTTCCGCGGACTCTCGCCAAAGTCATTTGACGGACGTGGCAACTACTCACTCGGTATCAAAGAGCAACTCATATTCCCCGAAATTAGTTACGACAAAATTGACGCTACACGAGGAATGGACATTGCCATGGTGACAACAGCGCGCACCGATCAAGAAGCGCTCGCGTTGCTAAAAGAAATCGGCATGCCGTTCAAGAAATCCACTTAAGGAGAGGATCGTGGCCAAAACATCGATGATTGACAAAGAGCATAAGCACCAGTTGCTTGTTGCTAAAGGCAAGTACCCGAAGGTTCGCTTGCATAATCGCTGCAGAATTTGCGGACGGCCGAGAGGCTATTACCGCGATTTCGGATTGTGCAGATGCTGCCTCAGGAAGATGGCACACGCAGGTCTGCTCCCAGGCGTCACAAAGTCTAGTTGGTAGGAGAGTTAAACAAATGCCCGTAATAGACCCTATTGCCGACATGTTCACACGCATCAGGAATGCCACCAGAGTGCAGGCTCCTGTCGTTGAAATGCCCGCCTCCAAGCAGAAAGTGGCGATCGCCAAGCTGCTGAGAGATGAAGGATTCATCAGTTCATTCGAGACGAAAGATCTCGGCACCCCAGAACAAAAAATGCGTATCGTTCTGAAATACGGCTCCAAAGGCGAGCAAGTAATTCAAGGCATCAAACGCGTCAGCCGTCCTGGTCTGCGACTCTATCGTCCATCCAAACAAGTTCCTCGCGTCTTCGGCGGTTTGGGAATCTCGATTCTCAGCACCAGCCGCGGTGTCATGACCGATCGCCAAGCCAGAAAACAGAATATTGGCGGTGAAGTAGTCGGTCAAGTCTGGTAAGCAAACGCAGACTGCGTATCACAAAGGTAAAAAGGTAGAACCATGTCTCGAATAGGCAAAGCACCAATTAAAATTCCCGCCGGCGTCACCGTCGACATCAAGGGTCAGGACGTCAGAGTCAAAGGACCTAAGGGTGAGCGATTCAGAACGTTTAGACCGGAAATCGGCTTCAAACAAGAAAACGGCGAAGTTACAGTCGTCAGAAATTCTGAAGATCGAATTGCCAGAGGATTGCACGGCTTGAGCCGCACACTTCTATCCAACATGGTGACTGGCTTGTCCACCGGTTTCACACGCAAACTGGAAGTGATAGGCGTAGGCTACAGAGCAGTTGTCGAAGGCAAAAACCTGACCATGCAATTGGGATATTCGCACCCAGTAGTGATCGAAATTCCAAAAGATACGACCGTTGAAGTGGCCGCCAAGACCAACGTCATCACCGTAACCGGCGTCGACAAACAAGAGCTCGGCGATTTCTGCTCCTTCATCAGATCGAAACGTCCACCGGAAGTATATAAAGGTAAGGGCGTTAAGTACGAAGGCGAAGTCATCCGTAAGAAAGCCGGTAAGGCAGCGGGTTCCAAGTAAACCGTCAGAACTTTTCGTGAGCTGCCCGGCAGCCTAATCAGTTTAAAAAGCCACTAAGGAATTTAAGTCAATGATTACTCAGGTAAATAGAAAAGCGACGAGAGTCAAACGGCATCAACGGATTCGCCGTTCCCTCTGGGGTCAGGCTGAGCGTCCACGGCTCTGCGTATATCGCTCCAACAAGCACATTTACGCTCAACTCGTAGATGACTCAAAAGCAACAACAATTGCCTGCGCCTCGACACTCGATAACGAATTGAAAGTCGACAAGCCATGGAACAAAGATTCAGCAAAGAGCGTTGGTGAGCTGATTGCCAAACGCGCAATTGAAAAGGGCTACAAATCCGTCGTATTCGATCGCGGTGGATACATTTATCACGGACGTGTGGCAGCAGTTGCCGAAGGCGCTCGTGAAGCAGGTTTAGAGTTCTAAAACGTTCTCAACGAAGATAGAGGAAGAGGATTTTCCACATGGAAAAAGATCACAGAAGTCCAGCAGCTCCGGTAGATGAGGCTAACGCCGACGGTACTAAGCGTGGACGCAGAACGTCCGGTCGCGAAAAAAATCGTTCGCAAGATGACGCGAAAAGAGATCGCGAGCAATCTGAATGGGAAGAAAAAATCATTCAAGTTCGCCGCGTGACCAAAGTAGTCAAAGGCGGTAAGAAACTGAGCTTCCGTGCTGTAGTCGCAGTCGGCAACGGCAAGGGTCAAGTCGGCATCGGTATCGGTAAAGCATCCGAAGTAATCATGGCGATTCAAAAGGGTGTAGCTGATGCTCGCAAATCGCTGATCACCGTTCCTCTTATCGGTGCAACGCTTCCTCACCAAATCGTCGGCAAGCAAGGCGCTTCCCGCGTGTTGATGAAACCGGCCGCTAAAGGTACTGGCGTCATCGCCGGTGGTGCCAGCCGCGCCGTTCTCGAACTGGCAGGCGTTGGCGACGTGTTGTCGAAATCACTCGGATCGCGCTCGCCGCTTAACGTAGCGCGCGCCACCATTAATGGTTTACATGAACTGAGAACATTCGATCAGTCTGCCAGACTGCGCGGAATTACAGTTCCTCAAATGCTTAACTAGGCTTCCCGCTCTTGCGAGATGCCCATCAAAAGCCACTTTAAAGTGGAGTCGGCCTAGCCGACGAAACGAATCAAATAAAAGTTGGAGTTTAGTCCTATGTTGAAGATTACCTTGACCGCCGGCAAAATCGGCAAGAAAGATACCCAATTAAAGGTGCTCGAGGCGCTTGGTCTCCGTAAATTCGGAAGCTCGGTCGTCCGCCCTACTTCGCCTACAATCAAGGGAATGCTCGACAAAGTCGGACACCTTGTAGAAATTACCGAAGTCCCTGACTCCACACCGGTAGGCAAAGTAACCCGTCGAGCTCAGCGCGAAATGTGCTGCAAACAAGCTAAAGAAACAACCAAAGCTAGAGCAGCAAAATAATCTGGTAGGCGATTTCAATTGAAATTAGCCGCAAATATATAGCCGAGTCGATAACCGGAAAGTGGTCGGCGCAAGGCGAAGGAGAGAAATGAAACTCACAGAATTGGCACCACCAGAAGGCGCCACTCACAGAAAGAAAATTGTCGGTCGCGGACGTTCGTCCGGACACGGTAAAACATCGACTCGTGGTCACAACGGTCAGGGTCAGCGTTCCGGTGAAGCAAGACGCTTCGGTTTCGAAGGTGGTCAAACACCTTTGTTCAGACGTCTTCCAAAAATCCATAACTTCCCGCAAGTCAAACGTCGCGATTGGGTCACCGTAAACCTTGGCGACCTCAACGTTTTGCCTGCTGGTACTGCGGTCACTCCGGAATCATTGGTCGAACACAAAATTTTGAGACAAGTCTCGAAGTCGCTCCGCATCCTCGGTCATGGTGAACTAAAAGTTGCTTTGAAAATCAGAGCGCACCATATCACCCAGGGCGCTATCGACAAGATCAGCCAGGCTGGCGGTTCTTATGAAGTAATTCAATTGGAACCAAGATGGCGCGGTCGCAAACCTCACGGTTTGGTAGAGCAGAAGAAAACTGTTGAATCAAAAGAGCAA
Organism: uncultured Candidatus Obscuribacterales bacterium; assembly: GCA_964600935.1. Classification (GTDB taxonomy): domain Bacteria; phylum Cyanobacteriota; class Vampirovibrionia; order Obscuribacterales; family Obscuribacteraceae; genus JADYXR01. Next base: position 3,953 of record CAZRMH010000211.1, on the reverse strand, counting down.
GAACCAAAAGCCGAAAAGGAACCTAAAGCGAAAGCAGCCAAGGAACCTAAAGAAGCTAAAGAACCAAAAGCTCCTAAAGCAAAAAAATCGGACGACGCTGAATAAGTCGTAGATTTGTTAAACAATGATTGGCTCATGATAAATGCCCGACTCTGTCCTCTATGATGGACGATTGTCGGGCATTTTTTCCGTTTGGAATGCCGATTTGACTGACTACGCAGCTGGCTTGGCTCGCTAAAACGGCGAAGCACCAGGGTTTCAAACCAGATTTGAAACAGAGCCAACCAAAATTAAACACTGTTCGAACGAAATCCATATCGAACGAACTCCAGAAATTTTTGAACCGAGTCGCTGCCAAGCGACAAAATAAACCAATCGCCAAGGCGACAGAGAGAGAGACCGGGAGGATAGGCGTGAACCAACCAAAGCGTGGAACTCCAATTGGAGGTCCGGAAGATTTATTCAAAATGCTTTCGGCCGCTGGACTTAAAGAGCGCATATTCTTCACGCTCGGAATGATTTTTCTCTATCGGGCAGGCGTTCACGTGCCGCTGCCAGGGGTAGATTCACATGCGTTTCTCAAGCACCCTGAATACGCTCAGTCCTTGCTCGGCATGGTCGACCTCTTCACCGGTGGTGCGTTAAACAAACTTTCGATCTTCTCTCTCGGTATCGGACCGTACATCACGGCATCGATTATTTTGCAGCTCATGACTGCGGTAATCCCGCAGCTCGAGGACTTGCAGAAGAACCAGGGCGAGCAAGGCCGCAAAAAATTGCAGCAATATACACGCTGTTTCACCGTAGTAATTTCGATACTACAGTCGGTGATGCTATCCAATGTTCTGATGAAGATTCAAGCCCCGCCAGTTGTCATTACACCTGGTCCGCTCTTCGTCATGACCTCCGCGATCATCATGACGGCATCCGCAATCTTCATTATGTGGATCGGTGAAGTGATTACCGAACGTGGTGTCGGCAATGGTGCCTCACTTTTGATCTTCCTCGGTATCGTCGCGCGCCTACCTTCCATGGTGAACAACACGGTCGAGTCGGTAAACACCGGTCAGACACCGATGTGGGGCGTATTCGTTCTCATCCTCACCCTGCTTGTCTTGGCAGCACTAATCGTTTGTCTCCAACAGGGCGTTAGAAAAATCATGGTACTGGGGGCGAGGCGAAATGTCGGCCGCCAGGTCTTCCAGGTCGCCGCACCAGACGACTATCTATATCTGCCGATTAACCCATCAGGCGTTATGGCAATCATCTTCGCTTCGTCGCTTTTGATGTTCCCGACCACGGTCATGCAGTTTGCCAGTCAAGGCAAAAGCAAAGACCCCGGACAGGCGATCTTCGAGCTGTTGACCAGCATTCCGATGCTGGGCGACGGTATCAAGAGTCTGTCAAACATTCCATCAGTGCAAACCGCCTGGGGCTTTATCGCAACCGAAGTCGGCAACATGTTTGTCTATTACCGTTGGGAGCACTCGCTGGTCTACTTCGCCTTGATTCTATTTTTCGCTTACTTTTACGCCTCAATCATTTTGCAACCGCGCGACATGGCTGAGAATTTGCGCAGACAAGGTCGTGCCATCCAGGGTGTCCGACCAGGTCGACCGACAGCAGAGTTCTTAGAAGACACGCTTAGCAGGCTGGTTTTTATTGGCGCAAGCTGTATCGCAATTATCGCTATCCTGCCGATTCACACTGAACAATTTACGCAAGTCACCACGTTGCAGGGTCTGGGAAGTACCTCCCTCATCATCCTTGTCGGTGTGGCAATCGATACTCAAAAACAAATCAAGACGCACGCACTGTCGGCCCGCTACCAGGCTCGCGGTCTTTTCCGCAAGCCTACCGAAAATGCCGGCAAAGCCTAACCGAAACGTTTTAAATCGCAGATTTCGAACGAGTTTCTATGAACGGATCTTTCAGATCGAACAAAGACTATCAACATTCGGATTCATCCGAGGAGTTAAACGAAAATGCAAATTCTGTTTCTAGGCGCACCTGGAGCCGGCAAAGGCACACAGTGTAAGAAGCTTGCCGAAAAACTATCTCTGCCTCATTTGTCCTCAGGAGACATGCTTCGCGAAGCGGTCAAACAAGGAACCAAAGCTGGTGTCGAAGCGAAGTCATTCATGGATAAAGGCTTGCTCGTTCCTGACGAAGTTTTGATCAAAATGTTCAGAGAATTTCTCTCCAAAAAGGAGATGGACCGAGGTTTTATTCTCGATGGCTTCCCGCGCAATCTGGCGCAAGCCGAGAGCCTTTCGACATTGTTGACCGAACTCAGTAAAAAACTCACCGTCGTTATCAATTTGGAAACGTCGGAAGATTTGCTTGTCGATCGAATCACTGGTCGCCGTGTTTGCCCTAACAAAGAATGCAACGCCGTTTATCACATCAAATATTTTGCCCCGCAAAAAGAAGGTGTCTGCGATAAATGCCAGACCGGACTTTCGCACCGCTCCGATGACAAGCCAGAAGTCGTAAAACAACGCTTGCAAACGTATGCTGAGCAAACCGAGCCGTTGATCAATTATTACGGCAACCAGGGTCTGGTTAAAAACGTTAATGGCGAAGGCGAAGCCGAACAGATTTTTGAAAACTTGATCAAAGAACTGAAAGTCACCGCTTAACCAACGGCAAAATCGCTCCCCGGAGCATTCGTTGGCTCGAGCCGAAACGTCAGTTGAAAGTCCTTATATCCGATCGCTCAAATGATGATCGCGCCTTTTATTTCGCCAACCATTGAGATGTTGGTGACGTAACCGTTTTCAGTGTTTTAATTTCACGATCGCGGATTTGGAGATTCTTCATTCCAGAGATCGAGTATAAGCAAATTTCAAACATCTGGCCGCGTTGATCAAGCGAAGCGCGCACTAGTCAAGGCTTTCAAAGCGAAGCCAAGAGCCGGACTCGAATAAGCGGCTTTTCGTCTGCCGATAATCACAAGTTTCTTGACCGCCATCAAAGCTTTGATCCGAACGCTCAAATGTTTTCGTCTTTGCAATTCGTTTGCTGCAGGAAACCAAAGTGAGGGTCAGACCGGTTATCATTGATATCGTCCCTGTACATTCGTTCGGGTTGGACCATGATTGTCACTAAAACTGAAGACTTCACTCTTATTCGCAAAGCCGGTCAGCTGGCTGGTCGAGTCCTCGAGCTGCTTTCAAAAACGGCTCAGCCGGGTATCAGCACCTGGGAACTCGACCAAATCGCAGAGAAAGAGATTCGCGCCGCAGGCGCATTTCCAACGTTCAAAGGGTATCGAAACTTTCCTGCAACGGTTTGTATTTCGGTTAATGAAGAAGTTGTTCATGGAATTCCAAGAAAAGATCGAATCGTCAAAGACGGTGATGTACTGAGCCTCGACATAGGCGTTACATTTCAACGCGATGCTTCTCCGGAAGAAATCGAAGAACGCAAACGTCCGGGTCGCAACGGAGACAAAGTACTGAAGCTGGATTTGATAGCCGACACTGCAGTTACCGTTCCTGTTGGAAACTGCTCGTCTGGTTTGACCAAACTAATGGATGCAACGAGAGAAGCGCTCTATGCGGGCATCCGCAAGTGCGTTCCTGGTGCATGCCTTAACGATATCGGCGGCGCAATCGAAGACGTCGGCATCGATGGACAATACGGAATCGTGCGTGAATACGGTGGTCATGGCATCGGCTACACGTTGCACGAGGAACCGTTTATATTCAACTACAGAACTCCAGCAGGTGGAAAGACAACCTTGAAACCTGGTATGGTTATAGCGATCGAACCCATGTTCAATCTGGGCGGCGAAAAAGTCCGCACCAAGAAAGACGGGTGGACAGTTGTAACGCAAGATTACAAACCTTCTGCACATTTTGAACACTCAATTTTAATAACAGAAGGCGAGCCCGAAGTGCTCACCAGAAGACCGAACGAGGAAGCCGGATGGCAAAGCAAAGCGTAAT
>CAZRMH010000210.1:0-13668 GCA_964600935.1 uncultured Candidatus Obscuribacterales bacterium | reverse complement strand
ACGACGCTCGTTACCTATAGGCACCTGCGAGTCTCCCTACTTACGATACTCGCAAAGGTCGCGAACGCGAGCGTATGCTGGGTCGGTCAGCAACTTTCCAGTGCCGACGACAACGCATGACAGTGGATCGTCTGCCAGGAAAACCGGAACTTCGGTTTCATTGGAAATCAATTCGTCCAGCCCTTGCAGAAGAGCGCCACCACCGACGATGACAATCCCGCGATGAAAAATATCAGCGGCTAATTCCGGAGGAGTTTTTTCGAGCGTTCTCTTCACTGCAGCGACAATATGCCTGAGCGGCTCGGCTATCGCTTCGCGAACTTCACCTCGACTGACGGTCACTGTCCGTGGCAGTCCGTTGATCAAGTTCAAACCTCTGACGTTGAATTTATCATTAACCTCAGTCTTCCAGGCGGAACCAAGTCTAAACTTCAATTCTTCTGCGGTCTTTTCACCGACATCGAGGCTGTGAACCTTTCTGAGGTAAACCCTGATGGCGTCGTTGAGTTCGTCACCAGCAATTCTGATTGATTCGTTGACAACGATTCCGGAGAGCGACAACACGGCAACTTCAGTGGTACCACCGCCGATATCAACGATCATTGAGCCTGTCGGTTCAGTAACTGGAAGGTCTGCCCCCATCGCGGCACACATTGGTTCTTCCGGCATGTAAATACGGCTAGCCTTGGCGTTTTCCGCGACTTGCTTGATGGCAATTTTTTCAACACTGGTGATACCAGCTGGAACAGCTATCACGATTTCTGGATTGCGCAACATCGTTTCTTGTTGCGAAACTCTCTTCATGAATTCGTTGAGCATGAATGTCGCATCATTGAGTTCGGCAATGACGCCGTCTTTCAATGGGCGACTGGCTCTCACACCTTGAGGTGTGCGTCCAATCATCGCGCGGGCTTCTTCGCCAACCGCAATCGGAAGATTGGTATTACTGTCGATGGCAATCACGGACGGTTCTCTAAGCACTACACCATGACCCTCAACATAGATGAGAGTGTTGGCGGTACCTAAATCGACGCCGACGCCTTTGCTCCAAAATCCTTTGAACAAGCCCAACTTCGTTACTCCAAAACACAGCGTGGTAGCGCTACCAGACCTTAAGTCTAACACGCGAAGATAGCTTTAGGTAGCGGAAATATCGATGATAAGCCAGAAATACACAGGTATATCGAGCGGACTACTTCTTGCGAGTCAGTCCATATCCAATGACATTGCCCCTGATCAGCGTGAAATCGCCATTATCGAGAGTCAGTGAGAATGCCTGTTCATCGAACCAACGCAGCTTACCGGTATAGCTGGTGCCGTCGACAGTTTTAAAAGTCAAACGTTCTCCGTCTTTGATAAAACGCTGGAGTTCCGCTATTGACGGGAGTTTTCCTTCATTCTGATTCGACATTGATTAGTTTTTCTGTTTAGCCGTCCGAGGCATCGCGAAGTTTAGCAGTCTCTAATGCGCCGCCAGCTCTAATGGTTTTGTGCTTGTTAACCACATACTGCCGACCTTTCCATTTCACTTGTTCGCCAAAGAGAACTAGATATGCAGAATGTATATGCAAGCACGAGACGGCAATGCCGCCAAAAGGAATCAAGAAGAAGTGGCGCCAATCAACTCCGGCATGGTGGATAGTTGTCTTTCTCCACCAGAACGCGAAGATTACCCATTGAGCAATCACAAGAGAAGTGAGCTTGTAGAGATCTCCGGAAAGGTCGCCTTCGCACCATTCGGCGACAACCCAGGCCAGCTCCAGATAAGGAAGGAGCAGGATGGTGTTGAGCATGATGATAAGGAAAACCAGATGGAAAACTTTGCTGTCGATCAGCGAATAAAGATTCTTCGTCCAGCCCTGCCAGAGCGATTCGAAGTCGGTGTACATCCGGACGCTGTAGAGAGTTTTGCCGTCAGCCACATTAACCTTGTAACCCTTCTCTTTGAAGACACGCCCAATGGCGTGGTCTTCAACAATTTCGTCACGCACGCTCTGGTGCCCACCGATGGCATGATATGAACTTCTGCGGCATAGAATGTACTGCCCATAAGCGTATGCACGCGCGGCTTCGGGATCGTTGACTGTGTGGAACGGATCACCAAGCAGGAACGATCCGAGCAGAACTGGCATGACAAGCCTTTCCCAGAAGCTTCCCAGCTCTTGAACCGGAACAAAAGAGAGCAGGTCGCATTTCTCGGTGATCGCATGCGAGATCGCATCACGCACCGAATTCGGGTGGTGATAGGTGTCGGCGTCAGTAAAGATGAAGAACTCGCCCGACGCATATCCTACGGCATTGGCAAGAGCGTTGCACTTGCCGATCCAGCCATCAGGTGCTTCTTTGCCCTGAACAAACTTAATCCGTTTATCTTTAGCCGCGTACTCGCCGATAATCTCGCCGGTTCTATCGGTTGAGCGGTCGTTCATGATTACGACTTCAAAGTTCGGATAATCCTGTTTCAGGATTGATTCAATACAGCGACCGACTTTGCCCTCTTCGTTGCGCGCCGGAATTATCACAGACACGAACGGCAGGCTCTTGTCATCGATAACTGACCGCTTGACCGGCACAAGCAGGCTATAAAAAGCACATGTCAGCCCAAATAGACTGAGAATCAGAAGGGTACTGATTAAGAAGATGCTAACTGTAATCACGCTGTGGCACCACCGTACTCATAGAATCCCTTACCAGTTTTGCGGCCGAGATGCCCAGCCGAAACGAGCTGCCGGAGAAGCGGGCAAGGTCGATACTTCGGATCACCAAAGCCTTCCTGCAACGTCTCCATAACGTGTAGAACAATGTCGAGACCGACAAAATCAGCTAATGCTAACGGTCCCATCGGATGGTTGTAGCCCAGAGTCATGCCCAGGTCGATTTCCTCGGGCGAGGAGAGCCCCTCCATGAGCGCGAACGCGGCTTCGTTGATCAGGCACAGACCGAGTCTGGTCGTGATAAAACCTGGAAAGTCTTTCGATTTGATAATCGTCTTACCGATCTCTTCGCCGAAACGACGGACTTTGACGACGGTATCAGGCGAGGTATCACAGCCCGGAATGATTTCGAGCAGCTTCATGACGTGCGCCGGCGAGAAAAAATGCATACCGATGAATTTGTCTGAACGCTTGGTAGCCGATGCGAGACTAGTGATCGGCAAGGACGAAGTGTTAGATGCAAAAACGGTTTCAGGCGAGCAGATCTGATCGAGCTTCTTGAAAAGCGCTCGCTTCACTTCAAGGTCCTCGATGATTGCTTCGATCACCAGATCACAATCTTTGGCTGAATCAAGAGAGGTTGTCGAAACGATTCTCTTCTTGACGTCCTCCAGATCGCTTTCGGATAGAACGCCTTTCTCGACAGATTTCTTGCCGAACTTGGCTATTTCATCAGCGGCAAGTTTCAGTGCCGATTCGGAGACGTCATATAGATGCACAGTGGCGTTGGTTTTCGTGGCTATCAAGTACGCGATCGCCCGACCCATGAAGCCGCTGCCAGACATAAAAACCCTGGAAAAGGTTGCTGCTGCAGGCATTTGAAGATTCCTAGTAAACCACCATCACATAAAACAAGATCCTAGCATCAATTAAAAATGGGAGTCGAGGCGAACGCAACAGAATAAAAACTGTTTGAACTCAATTTCCGATGAGAAAAATGATTTTTTCGTGTCTTCTGACTCCTTTTTAGTGCGTTGCTGGTAGCGTGTTGTCTGGCAGACGACGCATGGGGTCGCCCCTCAGCGCACATCGAGAAAATCCCCGAGATTGCCGATGTCGTTGATATATACATCAGTGCGTGAAAGCGAATTTAGCTTGTCATGTCCGCCTTCGAGGCGTGTAACGCGAGGTCGCAAGAGAAAAGCAATGTTCAAAAAAATTCTGATCGCTAACCGCGGTGAAATCGCTGTCCGTGTAATCCAAGCCTGTCGAGAGCTTGACATCAAGACCGTAGCGATTTTTTCCGAACCCGACAAAGACTCCAAACATGTCAGTCTGGCCGACGAAGCCTGGAGGCTGGAGGGCCAACCCGGCAAGGTCTACCTGGACTACGAACAGATTTTGGAGATCGCCAAACGCGCGGGTGCTGAAGCTGTTCACCCCGGCTATGGATTTTTGAGTGAGAACACTGATTTTTCAAAAGCATGCACCGACAATGGCGTTGTCTTCATTGGACCAAAACCGGAAGTGATTCTGCGCATGGGCTCAAAAGTCGAATCACGCCGTGTAATGCAGGAGGCGGGCGTCCCAGTGGTGCCAGGCACCACCGACCCGGTCACAGATCCTGAAGAGGTCAAAAAGCTCGGCACCAAATATGGTTATCCGCTGGCCATCAAGGCTAGTGCCGGTGGTGGTGGCAGAGGTCTGCGGGTAGTCCGCAAAGACGAAGATGTCGAGAACGCATTATCCGGTGCCCAGCGCGAAGGAGCGACCTATTTCGGCTCTGATGTGGTCTATGTTGAAAAATATTTGGATAAACCAAGACATATAGAAGTTCAAGTTCTTGGTGATGAGCATGGCAATGTCGTTCATTTATATGAACGCGATTGCTCCAGTCAAAGACGTCACCAGAAGCTGGTCGAAGAAACACCCGCGGCCAAGATCGATGCGAAGCTCAAAGAGCGCCTCCTGGAAGCCGCAGTAATCGGTACAAAAGCGCTGAACTACACTTCGGCTGGCACACTCGAATTCATGGTCGCAGGAGATCAGTTCTACTTCCTCGAAATGAACACACGCGTTCAGGTCGAACACCCGATTACCGAGATGACGACTGGAGTCGATATCGTCAAGGAGCAAATCTCAATTGCGTTCGGCAATCCGATATCCTTTAAACAGTCAGATGTATCGCAACGCGGACATTCGATTGAGTGCCGAATCAACGCTGAAGACGTCAACAAAAATTTCATGCCTAACCCGGGCGAACTTACCTTATATAAGGAACCGTCTCTGCCCTGGGTGCGCGTAGATAGCGCCTGCTACCCGGGATACAAGGTCGTTCCATTCTACGATTCGCTGTTAGCAAAACTGGTCGTCTGGGGACGCACCCGAGCGGAGGCAATAGCGCGCACGCGATTGGCTCTGCGTGATTTTAAAATCCAGGGCGTGTCGACGACAATTCCGTTTCACCTTGCCATGATGGACGATCCGACTTTCGAAGCCGGCGAAGTTCATACCTCTTATGTAGAGAGCGAGATGATGAAGAATTGGAAGCAGCTGCAAGAAAAATATTCAACGGTTAAGCCGGCTGATACGGCTGCCACTAATGGTGGTGCTAATGGCATAGCTGCGCAAAACGGAACGAATGGCGCGAGTTCAAATGGCGGAGCACCGGTTGTGGAAAGGACCACGCCTCGAGCATTCGAAATCGAAGTTAATCAGCGCATGTTCAAAGTCGCGGTTTCAGAACTGGTCGAACCAGGCAAAGCCAGGACGGTGGTCGCTGGACCGGCCGCGCGTGACGCATCTGCAGCCGTTAAAACAAAACGTAAAAACGTGGTTCCGACAGCTCACACAGGCGATGTACGTTCCACTATGAATGGCGTCGTCAAAGAAATCCTTGTTGCCGAAGGCGCGAAGGTCGAAGCTGGACAGAAAGTAATTACATTCGAAGCCATGAAAATGGAATCCGATCTGGTATCCCCCAAAGCGGGCACCGTCACCGGTATCAAGGTGAAAGTCGGCGAAACCGTCGACAGCGATGTCGTTTTATTGACCGTCGGTGATTAGTGAATTCCGCGAATAAACTAGCTTTGAGTTGTTTCTGTTCCGAATGCAAGGAGACTGTTTCAGATGCCGACTAGCAGCATCCGGATTGGAAACGGAATCGACGTTCACAGACTGGAAGAGGGACTTCCTCTCGTTCTCGGCGGAGTACGGCTCGAACATTCAAAAGGCAGCGTCGGACACTCTGATGGTGATGTCGTAACCCATGCCGTGATTGATGCACTGCTCGGTGCCGCAGCCCTTGGTGATATCGGGGTGCATTTTCCACCTACGGACAATTCGATCAAGGGCATCGACAGCATGAAGATGCTGGAAAAAACGATGTCGATGCTCGAAAAGAGCGGTTATCTAGTAAGCAACGTAGACGTCACTGTCGTGTGCGAGGCGCCAAAACTCTCTCCGCACTATCTGCCTATGCGAAAGCGGCTGGCCGAAGTGATTGGCATAAACGAATCTCAAGTGAGCGTTAAGGCCAAAACGGCTGAAAAGTTAGGAAGTATTGGCGAGGGTAACGCAATCGCGGCTTACGCAGTTGCTCTGATCGTTCAAAATCAATAAAACCGATGATGGGGAAAGAAAATGACTAACTATGATGTTGATACACTCGTCGTCGGTGCCGGTCCAACCGGATTAACACTTGCTTGCGAACTTGCTCGGCACAATGTCCGCTTTCGAATTATCGATAAACTTTCCATCGGTTCCGATAAATCAAAGGCCCTTGCTGTGCACTCACGCAGCCTCGAGATGCTTGAAGATATGGGCATCGTCGATCGATTCATCACTCATGGATTACGACTCCATGGTGTCAATGTTTTCGCAGACAACAAACAAATCGCAAAACTGAGTTTGGATGAACTCGATAGCTTCTATTCTTACACCCTATCGTTGCCGCAAAGTGATACCGAAAGACTGCTGATGGAACGGCTCTCGGAGCTCAATCACTCAGTCGAGCGTTCGATGGATTTGTTCGCGCTCGAGCAGTTTCAAGATGGTGTGGAAGCGACAGTTAAAAACGGCGCCGGTGAGATAGAGAAGATTAGAGCACGCTGGGTCGTCGGAGCTGATGGCGCTCACAGTGCGGTTCGCAAACTCTTGAAAATGGGTTTCGTCGGATCTAAATACCCCGATTTGATGAAACTAACGGATGTGCATATCGAAGGTCATCTGACTGCCGACGAAATTTATGTGTTCAATTCCGAAAAGGGCTTAATCGCTCTCTTTCCCTATGGTGGCAACCGTTATCGAATAGCTGCGGTTTCACCCGAGCAAGAAGACCACGAGCACGAGGCCGATGCCAATATTCAGACTCAACCATCTCTGGAAGAGATGCAAAAAATTGTTGATGAACGAGTGCCGCTGGAGTTGAAACTATCAGATCAGCACTGGTCGACTGGACTCTATCTGCACGCCAGACACGTGACGAAGTATCGCGAAGGCAACTGCTTCCTGGCCGGCGACGCCGCTCACATCCATAGCCCTGCCGGCGGACAGGGCATGAACACCGGCATGCAGGACAGCTATAACCTGGCATGGAAGATGGGTCTTGTCGCAAAGGGTGTCGCCAGCGACGGTTTACTGGACAGCTACAATGACGAACGCCTTGGTATCGCCCTTGGTGTTTTGAAAATGACGGACTTCATGATGCGAGTCAACACCATGAAGAATCCGGTCGCAAAACAGTTGAGAAACACATTCGCTCCGATTCTGACAGCCCAAGAGGTTATTCAAACAAGAATTAAAAACAGCATATCCGAACTCTCCTTAAACTACGGAGACAGTTTAATTGTCGAAGAACATTTCGCACCGGTGACGAGAGCAATCGTACACCAAGACGACATGCCTACCGTGACTGATATCTTCGCGTTCAAAGACGGTCCTGGTGCTGGTGACCGCGCCCCGGATGGCTTTCTGCAAGCCGGTCGCGAAGAACCTGTTCGGCTCTACGAAGTTATCAAAGGCACCAAGCACAGCTTGCTTCTTTTCTCCGGCGACGACACTAGCGATTCGGAAATTGAAAAATTCCAAACAATCGCGACGAATATCACGAAGTTGTACAAACAATTTATTGATGTGATCGTAATTTTGGACTCGATGGACAGCGTGGCCAGATGCACTCCAAAACTCGCTGCATTGAAGGAAACAGTTCGCACCGTAGCTGATTGGGAGATGGCAACGCACCATAAATACGCAGCCGGCTCAAACTGCGCTTATCTGATCAGACCTGATTGTTATGTCGGTTTCCGCAGTCAACCAATGGACGAAAGTCTGCTAACCACATATTTGAACAGAATTTTCGATAAAGTGCTGACCAAAATCTAAATGGTTTAGCAATCGGAATTCAGCTGCGGTTGAAGACGGTAACAACAGCTCAAGGAGTTCCACAGTTGAAATTCGCGAAGCTCACATTCCTGATTGCAGGTATCTATGGAATCATCGCACTCGTGCCGATGTATTTCATGGAGCGAAAGATCGCAGCGCAAGGCACAGCCATAGCTGGATCGGCAACCGAACTTCTCAGTCGTCCAGAGTTCTACTACGGCTTCCTCGGTGTCGCGCTGGCCTGGCAGTTCGTCTTCCTGATCATGTCGAAAGATCCGCTGCGATATCGGCCATTGATGTTGGTTGCGGTCCTGGAGAAAGTGGGATTCGGTTTAGCAGTGCCACTATTGTTTTTAGAAAATCGTGCAGCATCAGAACTGATTGCCCCGGCAGTCATCGATATGCTGCTTGGAGTTTTGTTCCTGGTCTCGTACGCGCTTACAACAAAGGAGCCGGACTTGAGCAGCAAGGAGAGCGGTTAAATTGAATTCGAACGCGATATGCAGCATGCTAATCTCAAAAATCTCGAGTACAGATGCCAAAACATTTATGAGAATTCTCACAGCCAGTCTGCTCTGGGCGCTCTCGTTTACGTCAGTGAACACATGCCAGGCCTCTGAAGTTCATCCGGATCACGATCCCAAAGAGGTGACGGAGGCGTTGAAAGTCGTGGAAGCCGAACTCGAAAAAAAGCCAGGCGACCGAGAGCTTCGTCGAAAGCAAGCGGTATTACTCACTCACTCAATTGAGCACCACGATCGGGCGAAACCGATTTTTGAACGTCTCGTAAAAGAGCACGAAGATACGGATTCGTTGATGGACCTCGCCTCTTGCTATTACAAAACCGATTTCGAAGAAGCCTTTAAACTCGCTCAAAGAGCGGACAAGTTGAACAACGGTAAAGAATACACTCGTGCAATGTCGCTACTTGGAATGGCAGACAGCCGATATCGACAAGGTCAGCTGGCGGTGGCTGAACAACTGTATAAACAGAGTCTCAATGCGCTTTCAAACCGAGATATCTTTCCAATTGCCAAACTTGATCTAGCCGGTCTCGGTGGAGTTTACTGGCGCTTAAAGGACTTCGAGAAAAGTGCGGAAGCTTACCAGAATTTGTACAAGCTGGAACGAGATAAATATGGTGCAACAGACATTGACTGCGGATGGTCATGTTTGCAAACCTCATACGCCCTGGCGAAAACAGGCGACAGGGTGGAAGTAAAAAAATGGTTTGAACGTGCCATCTACATTTTTCGAAAAGACAACTCAGATCGAATTATCGAAGAATACAAACAAAGCCACAACGGTCAGATTCCCGATCAAATCAGACAGCACATCGAGAAGTCACTATTCGGCACCAAAGCTGGTATCGTGCCACCAGATCCGATGCCTGAAGGTCACAGCGCATATCAATATTTGAAAACACCACCGGAAACTTTCATTTCCCCATATAAGCGAAAGTTCAAACAGACTGAGGCGCCAGGCTGGGTTTGGCTAGATCCGACAGCAAAGTTCAAATGCATTCTCATTTGCGTTCATGGATTGGGTCTTCACCATCGAGCGTTCGAATCGTTTGCAAAGCGGGTCGCCCCGGAAGGCATCATGACTATCGCGTTTGATGTTCACGGCTTCGGCACCTTCGTCGAAGCGAATGGGATGGAGACATTGTCGATGGAAGAATGCGTTTCCGACCTTACAAACATCTTCTCCATGTTGCGGAGAGACTATCCGGATTCACCCATGTTTCTACTTGGCGAATCGATGGGTGGGGCGCTTGCCCTGCGCATCATGGCAGAATCTCCTCAGTTGTTTAACGGCTTAATTTGTTCGGTACCATCCGGCGACCGCTACAAATCGCTTGGAACCAAAATTCGAATTGGCGCGGATTTTATCAAGAACAAATCGAAGCCGGTTGCCGTTGGAACAGGTGTTATCGAACGGGCAACAAGTAACGAGGAACTGCGCCACAACTGGGCCCACGATCCATCATCGCGTCTCAGTCTTTCTCCGGAAGAACTGCTCAATTTCCAGCGTTTTATGAACGAGAATCCTGAATACGCCAAGAAGATCAAAGACAGACCAGTGATCATTTTCCAGGGACACGACGACAAACTAGTCAAGGAACGTGGAACTCTCGACCTGTTCGAAGCTCTCTCCACACCTGACAAAAGCATTGTTATACTGGGCGGCACAGAGCATCTGATCTTCGAAGCCGGTCAATTCAAAGACGACCTGACTCTCGGCGTCCTCGGCTGGATGTCGGCACACTACAAAAAAAATTAGACCACCACGCACTAAAAATTTCAGCAAAGCGCAGCTACACTCATACCAACCAATTTCTATTCGGAATAGCTCAATGAAAAACGTTTGTCTCATACCCTTATTGGTATCAATGGCGCTGGCAGCAGCGAACGTCGCGATGGCGAATACGTTGGCAATCGAGGCCGATGTTGTTAGCGAAAACGGCGCGAAAAAATCATGGCTCGTAATCGATCAAACAAATGGAAAGATTACCTCCGTCGAAACCCAGGAGGCAGCGCTTCCAGAAAAATGCCAGAAATTGAAATTCAACGGATACGCTTTTCCAGGACTGATTGACACGCACAATCACTTGAACTGGAACAGTATCGCAAAATGGAAGCCGGACAAGATTTACGATAATCGACAAGCGTGGAAGGATCTTCCGGCCGGGACGACCTACGGAGATCAAGTCGCGGCAGTTTATAAAAGGATGTCCGAATCAAACAAGACGCCGGCGCCACTGTTCACCTCAGCGAAGTATAGCGAAATCCGCGCCATTGTAGGCGGTACTACGATGATTGAATCATCATACGCTAAAGATGATGCAAAGGCACCGCCTCTGGTATTAGCGAGAAATCTTACATTCATTCCCCTTAGAGCTTGGAATGACACTACAGAAGTCGCAAAACTCAAACCGGAAGTCCTGGCCGCATACAAGGCTGATCTTAAGTTAGACGAAAGCGACCCGAAATATCTGAACAGATTATTTCTCCATATCGCCGAGGGGAAAAACGATGATCCCGTTGGACTCAGCGAATTCAAATGGCTCAGGGACAACGACTTGTTGAACTCGCGCGTCGTCATCATTCACGGGGGAGCACTCGGTAAAAATGAATTCGAGGAAATGGCTAAACATGATATGGGTTTATCGTGGTCGCCTCGCAGCAATATTGCGTTGTACAACGAAACCACTAGAATCCCTGAGGCCATCGAAGCCGGAGTGACCGTGGCTCTCAGTCCGGATTGGACGATTTCAGGTTCGAACAATACACTTGAAGAAATGAAATTCGCTTACGATTATGCACGTGAGCACTGGAAATCAAACAATCCGATCACTCCCGAGCGACTGTTCAAAATGGTTACAGTAGACGCAGCCAAGGTCGCAGGAATCGAAAAACGCTGCGGAACGCTCGATAAAGGTTTCGATGGCGATCTATTTCTAGCGGAAAAATTGGATGCCGATCCATTCAAAAGTTTATTGAAAATCACTCCTAGAAACATCGCGCTTGTTTTGGTTGAGGGAAAACCAGTTTATGGAAACGCGGCTCAAATGATGGAACTTGGCATTACAAGCAGCCGTTGCGAACCGATCGAGATAGAGGGCGTGACTAAGCAAATTATTTTAAAAGATGGCGCGCTGAACCAAGAAGATCTCAAGACAATCAGGACACAGCTCGAAGAAGTTATCGGTCCAACCCAGGTTGCCCCCATAATCGAGCAACATTGATTCGTTCAGAAAACGCAAGTTGGGCACGCAGTTCGAACATCAGTTCTGACTTTTCTCTTCGTAACCCTTTTCGACTTTCTCGTCGATGATGTCGTCATAGTATTTTCGTGCTGCACTCGGACTGGCAAATGATTTGGATTTTTCTTGACCAGCAGTACCGATCCGTCCGTATCTGACGACGACATCGTTGCCGTTCATACTGATGGACCAGAATTTACTCGAGGACCCCTCTATGAATTCAAAGTATCTAACTCCGAACGGAGCCACACTTGGAGACTGTTTCGCCGTCAATGATTGGGAATCGGAAGGAGTCGAAACATAAGTGGTCGTCGGATTTTGAACGCCAGCTAAATCAGGACGGCAGGTCGAGCAGTAGCAATGCACAGGTCCGCGGGCGACCAGTTTGTAATACTCGGGAACGCGATAGGCTTCATCAGTTTGAGTTAAACTTTTCGCGAGGCGCCGATTGCCGGCTTCGACGCCGTCGACATCATCATCCTGTTGCTGATCGTCGTCCGAATCAAAATCTTGGTTGCTGGTCCCCATACCAAGACCGCTGTGCTCACTGATGCCTGCGCCACCAAGTCCAGTTTTTTCAACATAACCCTTGTCGGTCTTCTCTCCGATAATCTCGTTGAAGTACTTATTAGCAGCAGCATCATCACCGAAACTTTTAGTCTTCTCCTGACCACTGGTTCCAATCTTGCCGTACTTTACTGTGACATCACTGCCGGTGCGCCAGATCGACCAGAATTTGCTCGAACCTCCCTCAATGAACTCAAAATAACGGGGAGTAGAAGGGTTTCCATCTGAGCAGGAGCCGTTTGACTCGTCATCCGCTTTAGCCTTCCGTGGAGCGAATGCCACCACATTCGATGCAGGAGCATCTGAGATTTTGGCGCTCGAATCCGCAGATGATGTGGGTGCTGCTGGCTTCTCCGGCACTGACGACCCGGTTGCTCTTGCAGCAGTTCCGCTCCCTCTGGCGGACGCAACCGTTGATGACGCCGGTGGTGCTTCAGAAGTAACCTTAACATTTGAAACGCTGCCGACATCACTCATTTGCGCAGAATCAGGAAGCGAATCGATATCGGTTCGCACGCGCACATACGAGGGAAATCGCGGCACTCCACCGTCGGTTAGTTCCTGATAACGGAATGTGACGATGCTCCCAACCGCTGGAGGATCGTCCCTCTCACGGTCCGAGAATCCGGTTCCAATTGCAAATTTAGTGCCATCGTTTAATTCGACACTGAGCGCGCCCATGCGACCTTTATGTTTACCAGTCCCGGGCAGGTGCTCCAGAACTCGAGCTTCTCGATCGTGGAAAGTCTTAACTTTGAGGAGCGTCGATGATCGTCCTGTTTCGTATTTGGAATTTGGCTGCCGCAGCATCAATCCTTCGCCGCCGCCCTCCTCGACTAGTTGCAATTGCTCGAGCAAATGTTCAGGACTCTTGCATCGCTCCTGTTCATGAGGTCTGGCATATTTCGGTCGAGCTTCATCCAGACATTGTTGGATAAAGGCAATGCGTGCTTCAAAAACATCATCAATCTGAGGAGCGTCAAAAACGACGAATTTGACAGCTTCCCACTCTTTACTCTTATCCTGACGTCGAACGATGCTCACGGTCCTCTGGAACGCCTTTCGCGCAATCCATAGCTCACCGTCGAGATGGACATCGCGGGGCAAATCTTCGATGAACCAATCTGGTGCCATGTATATATTGCCCTGACGAGAAATAAACTGCTTTCCGTCCCAGTAAGCCCGCACTCCATCAAGCTTCTCGCTCATCCACCAACCTGATAAATCAAGCGAATTGTCCCAAGAATGCGCCAAAAGAATGGGTGGTGCATTCGAGGCCGCTTCCCCCGACTCGCCATC
>CAZRMH010000209.1:0-13766 GCA_964600935.1 uncultured Candidatus Obscuribacterales bacterium | reverse complement strand
GAGTGCCCAGCCTGGTAGCGATGCCGCTCTTCAAAGGACATGTATCGTATATGGAGTGGTTGGAAACGGTAGTGCGATCGCTTAGCCCGGCGGCCAATTTAGACGTCTGCCGCCCAGGACGTGGACATGCAAGTGATGTACTGTTTGTCCGCCATCATCTCCGGTGTTTACTACCACACGATAACCGCCGTCCAATTTCTCGAGCCTGGCTATTTCACAGGCTTTCTGAAAGAGCTTACCGAGCTCCTCTGTTTCGGCCGCTTCGCCCAAGTTCTTCACGTGTTTTTTCGGAATGACTAAAACATGAGTCGGGGCCTGCGGATTGATATCTCGAAACGCTAGGAAGTCGCTATCTTCATTGACGATGTTGCCAGCGATCTCTTTTTTGACGATTTTGCAAAAGAGGCAATTCGGATCCGATGTTCCACTTGGCGACATATATATCAACTCTCCTGTGTCAATTCTGGAAAGATGGGGTAATTTCTTTCTAGAGACAAGTTATGCTTATCACTTTCAGAACCATACCAGCTTGACAGTGGTTGGTAAAAGCGCTTTTCAACGGACGGAGCATTGTACAAAAATGGCAAATGACGGCAACCTTCTGCAACGTTATATCGCCCTACAAAAAGCCCTTCTTTCGTCATTAAGATTGAAGGATGTCCTGGATTCCGCGGTCATTCAGTTCTCAGAACTGGCTGGCGGAGCCAAAGTAGCATTTTTTCTCTCTGACAATGAGAGTATGTCGTTCAAGCTCATGGCTGCTAAGGGCTATTCTGAAAAGTCGCTGGAACAACTGCGCATCGTTCCTTTTAACCTCGATGGTTTGCTCAAGTATGTCGTGCAGCAGCGTAGCCCGGTTAGCTCGAGCGACCCGGACTCGGCTCCCGATCTTTCCGCCTCTATAATGAAGCGCGAAGGCAGTCAGGGACAAATCGCTCTGCCATTGATTTCTGCCAACCTTCTGGTTGGTGCAGTACTTATGGAAGTGAGTAACGCCAACATTCTCGCGTATATCGATTTCTATAAAGAAGTAGCAGATGTGACTGCGCTGGCAGTAGCTAATTCGATTTTGTTTGGCCGGAGTGAATATGAGCGTGAGCGTTTGAACACGCTGTATAAGACATCCTGCGCGCTTTCCGGCAGTATGCTTCAAGTCAACGAAGTGCTGCAGATTGCCTCAGACACTGCGGTCATTTTGGGCAACACGCCGTGTTGTGCAGTTTTGATTTTGAATGAAACGTCTGATCGGTTCAACCTGGCGGCGTTCAAAGGTCTTGAAGGTGTCAGTCTCAACGAATTTGATCTGTCATACAACAATTCGGTGGCTGGATCTTGTTTGCGAAACGGTCGTACCGAATACCTTGGTGAAGGCAGTCGAGAACCTTATGGCATGCCGCGCGCCACCGGCGGAAGTGCATTCCAGAGCGTGGTGGCGTTGCCGATCGTTTACGGCGAAATGCCAATCGGAGCACTTGTCGTTTTCTCGACCGAGCCTCGTGCGTTCCATCGCGAGCAAGTCGAACTACTAGAGTCACTCTCTTCGCAAGTGGCAACAGCACTCAATGTGGCGCTCACTCACCAGTCAGCGTCGCAGCAGTCAGCTCTGGACGTGCACACCGGACTCTACAACCGGCTTTATTTCCAGGATGCCCTACCTAAAGAAGTAGAACGTTCGGACAGACATAAACATGAGCTCGGCCTTCTATTGATCGATATCGACCATCTCGGTCAGATCAACGAACATCTCGGTCAGGAAAAAGGCGACGAAGCAATTCGGCACGTGGCCTCGGTCGTACGTGGTACGTTGCGCGACATCGACATAGCCTGTCGATATGGTGGTGAGGAAATCGCAGTCATTCTGCCGGAAACACCACAAGCGAACATCTACGAAGTCGCCGATCGGGTCAGACAAAAAGTACGAGACAACACCGCCCCGGGCATCGGAACGATAACCGTGTCTATCGGTGTATCTGCATTTCCTGGCATTGCTGGCACTGCAGACGAGCTCCTCATGGGCGCCGAGCAAGCGCTTGACATAGCGAAGTTCGAAGGGCGCGACCGCGTAAAAATCGTAAGACTCAATCAGAACCTCAAGCCTGGCGAAGCGGCTTGGGGCGATTTAGCCAATCAAGCGAAGATGGCTGTCATATCAGAGCGCCAGCAAAGACTTCAGAGTCGCCTCACAGTCGCTCCGGAATACGCTTCCTGGCTCACTGCCGGACCATCGATGGTTGGCAAGAAAAAAGGACAAGGCAAAGACTCTTAACGTAAATTGCCTCGATAATCCTTTGAAACCCCATGATATGCGGTTTTCGCTTCAGGGGAGCAGTTTGCACGATCATTAAGAAAAACCGCAGAAGACAGGAAACACCTGGCTTCCTTTATACACTTTGGAAAGAGAAATTACGCAGCCACCAAACCAATGGTCTGCGTTCTGCTCGGTTTGTAACACAGCATATGAGGGATAAGGCATTGGCTACCGCTACAAAGCTTCAAATCAAACCGTTGGCTGATCGTGTTGTCGTCAAGAAACTCGATTCCGAGGAAAAAACTTCCGGTGGAATCGTGCTTCCAGATAGTGCCAAAGAAAAGCCACAACAAGGCGAAATCCTTGCTGTTGGACCTGGCAAACTTGACGATAAGAGTGCAAGACAGGCAATGGAAGTCAAAGTCGGCGATAAGGTTCTTTTCGCTAAGTACTCCGGTACTGAAGTCAAAATTGAAGGCGTTGAGTATCTAATCTTGGCTGAGCGCGACATCCTCGCAATCATCGGCTAAATTTTTTGCTTCGGATTCGCGCCTCTGAGAGGCGCGGTTCAATCCGATTCGCCCGGTTAGGGTCAGTTGACCCAAGTGTTCTGAAATATTGAATTAATCCATTAGGAAAGAGGTTTTACTCGAATGGCAAAGCAAATTGTTTACGACGAACAGGCACGTCGCGCACTAGAGCGTGGTGTAGACCAAGTCGCTAATACAGTAAAAATTACCTTGGGACCAGCAGGTCGCAACGTAGTTCTCGAAAAGAAATTCGGCGCTCCACAAATCATCAATGACGGTGTCACCATCGCCAAAGAAATCGAGCTCGAAGATAAACTGGAAAACGCTGGCGCACAACTCGTAAGAGAAGTCTGCTCAAGAACCAATGACGGCGCTGGCGACGGTACAACCACCGCTGCAGTTCTCGCTCAAGCAATGGTCAAAGAAGGTCTCAAGAACGTAGCTGCTGGCGCTAACCCGATGGTTCTCCGCCGCGGTATCCAGAAGGCAGCCGTAATGGCCGTTGAAGAGATCAAAAAGGCTGCAAGACCAGTCGAAGGCAAAAAAGAAATCACCCAAGTAGCCACCATCTCCGCCGGCAACGACGAAGAAATCGGCGAAATCATTGCCGAAGCAATGGCTAAAGTTGGCAAAGACGGCGTCATCACCGTTGAAGAATCCAAAGGTATCGCAACCGAACTCGAAGTAGTCGAAGGCATGCAATTCGACAAAGGCTACATCTCAGCCTACTTCGTTACCGATCCAGAGAAAATGGAAGCCATCCTCGATGAGCCTTTCATCTTGATCGTCGACAAGAAAGTAAACCTTCTCGCCGACATGGTTCCAGTTCTCGAGAAAGTTGCTCGCGCCGGCAAGCCTTTCCTCCTCGTCGCTGAAGACGTAGAAGGCGAAGCTCTTGCTACTCTCGTAGTCAACCACCTCCGCAAAGTACTTCCTTGCTGCGCAGTCAAAGCTCCTGGCTTCGGCGATCGTCGCAAAGAAATGATGAAAGACATCGCTGTCTTGACCGGTGGACAAGTTGTTTCCGAAGAAACAGGTTCCAAGCTGGAAAACGTTTCCGTCGAAATGCTCGGCCGCGCTCGTCAAGTCATCGTCAGCAAAGACAAAACCACTGTTGTTGCTGGTAAAGAAACCAAAGATGCTGTCGAAAAGAGAATCTCGACCATCAAAAAACAAATCGAAGATTCCGATTCCGAGTTCGACAAAGAGAAGCTCCAAGAGCGTCTCGCTAAGCTCGCTGGCGGCGTAGCCGTAATCAAAGTCGGCGCTGCTACCGAAACCGAACTCAAAGATCGTAAGTATCGTTTCGAAGATGCTTTGAACGCAACTCGCGCAGCTGTTGATGAAGGCTATGTTCCAGGCGGCGGTACCACGCTCCTCAACATCGCTGCCAAAATGGACAAGCGCAAAGGCGAACTCCAGGGCGATGAGCGCACTGGTTTCGAAATCGTAGTTAAGTCCTTCGAATATCCTGTTCGTCAGATTGCTCACAACGCTGGTCTCAGCGGTGAAGTAGTCGTCGAAAAGATCAAAGAGAAGAATCAAGACGGTTGGGGCTTCAACGCAATGAAGTTCGAATACTGCGATATGGCTGCTTGCGGCATCATCGATCCAGCTAAAGTTGAGCGCTTCGCCGTTCAAAACGCTGCTTCGATCGCAGGCATGTTCCTCACCACCGAAGCACTCGTAGTTGATCTTCCAGATGAGAAGAAATCACATGCGATGGCTGGTGGCGGCGGTCACGGAATGGATTTCTAATCGAAAACCGATTGGATTGAAACTTAGAGAGGGAGCCGAAAGGCTCCCTTTCAGTTTGAGAGCGTACAATGGTAGGTGGACCGCTGTCGGGTAAGTTCAGTATGACCTTCAAACGTGACCGTAAATTGATCGGAGCGATCGCGGCTCTTCTATCGATCGTCGCTACACTGAAACAGTCACCATCTGCGATGGCGGATGATTTCGGTTTCGATGACGACAATAATGCCACTTCCGGCAGCTTTAGCAGTTTGTCTGCCAACGATGAACAGAAGATCGAAAGGGTCGAGCGTCGCATGGAGCGGAAACTTGCTGTCGCTCAAGCTGATACTGAACTGTATGAGCAGATGGTGCGAATTGCAGCGTGGGTTAGTCAATATTGTATTTGGAACCGTCATTGGCCCGATCCAGGCGATCAAGAAAACGATTCCGTTCGACAGTTAAACGAACTCTGTCCCAATAATCCGTATCAACCTGGCAAACTACAGCAATCACGCGGGTTCAGTACCGATCCTATCTATCAATACTATTCCCAGCCGACCAACGTGGTGAATGGTGCGTCATCCGGCTTTGAAGGTGATAGTTTGGAGCCTACCACCACCTATGGTGCGCTGGGCGACAAACGAATTCGTTTGGCCTTTGATCCAAGTCTGACTGCAGTAGAAGCAAAAGAATGGGAAGACGATCCACCTGATCAATGGGAAGCACCGCCTGGAACGATTACCGCGGTTTGCAATGGCACTGATCTGGTCGTTATCTGGGGCGCTGGTGCCGACTCTCGTCCAATACGAATTTCAGGCACTAAAAAAATCAGACTATTTGTGACGAGCGTTAAACTCAATGCCACGGAGCGAAGTAATTATTAGAATTTGGATTTTCCTTTGATGTCTTCGCCGGCCAATTCTTCCATATCGTAAGATTCACTGATCTTACTTTGAACTGTCACTTTCGGATGGCTGTGTTTGAATGCCATCACTCTAGCATCGCTCAGATTTTTGCAATTGATGATAATCAGGATATTCAATTTCTTGATCTTGCTGACTGATTCCAATCCCTTCTCCGTGATGTTGGTATTGCTTAGATTGACTATCTGGAGCTCTGGTAAGGTTTGAAGGAGATCGATGTTCGAATCGTCGATCGGTATATTTTTCAAATCAAGATTTATCAATTTCTTTAATTTGCTCACGTAAATCAGATCGTTGTTCGTAAAGTCAAACCCTCTGATTCCTAATGATTCTAACTGGTGAAGCCCTGAAAGTTCTTTGAAGTCGGCGTGGTAGAGATTCTTTCCATGGTCAGAGACCATGTTCAATGTAGTCAATTTAGGGAGCGTTCCGAGAATAGTCAGAGCCTTTTTGGGGACGTCCATCTCCATTAACTTAAGTAGTGACAATGTTCGTAGTTTGGCCAGCTGTCTGTAGGCGTCGAGACCTAGAGCCGTGCCTCCGATCGAGAGGTCTGTAATCTCGGAGAATTGTTGAAGGTATTTGAGATTTTCGCTCTTAAGATGTGGTGAAACAATCTTCAGTTTCTTTACCTGCATTCCGTTTAGATGTCGCAGTCCACTCCCAGTGAGATTAGCGTAATCAGCCACGATAAAGTGAATGTTTTTGCTTTCCGGATGATTGCGAAGCCATTTGAAATCATCGTCCGTGAGCTCTTCCTTGATTGCAGTTGCAGCTTTCCGGCCTGAACTAATTACCCAGGGCTGTGGTCTTTTATCCAGCAGGCTCGGTTCGATCGACTCTAACTGGCTCAGGGGGTAGTGCTTCTTCGTTTTTGTCACGCTAGGCAATTGTGGCCAGGGAGTTCCTTGAATTTGAGTAAATACTTGAAAAACTAGTGCAGAAGAAACCACTAGAACGAGCAGTGCTATTGGGATTATGGGTAAATTTGCTTTGGTATTACTGGTGGTATCGAGATTGAGCGGTCTGTTTTCCGTTCCGACAAGGCTCTCCAGCGCGTTTTCGAGTTCTTGCATTTTTTGAAATCGATTGTCCGCTTCTTTGGCAAGGCAGCGATTTATAATTGTTTGAAGTTTACTAAGGCTAATCTGATCTGTCGAAATGTCGTCTGGCAGTCTCGGTATCTCATCGTTCAAATGTGAACTGACCATCTCGATTGCGGAATCAGCTGTATATGGGGTTTTTCCAGAAAGCATTTCGAAGAGCACGCAGCCCAGGGAGTAGATGTCGGTGCGACCGTCTATCGCCAAAGTGCGAATCTGCTCGGGGCTCATATATGCTGGACTGCCGATCACTTTTCCTGTTTTCGTCTGATACTGGTCGAGAGATTTTTCAAATTTCACAAGTCCGAAATCAACAAGTTTGATCTCGCCCTCAACGTCTATGATGATGTTTGCTGGAGTGACGTCTCGATGAAAGATTCCCATCGAGTGCGCTGACTGGAGCGCGTTGGCCACTTGTTTTGTGATGGCAAGGGCGTTGTCTACGCTCAGTTGCCGCTGTTCGCTCAACAGTTGAAGCAGGCTCTTGCCTTCGATAAACTCCATCACCATATATGGTGCGCCAGCTTCGCTGATTGAGAAATTGTAAATTTCCGGTATCGCCCTGTGCTTTAGTTCAGCTAGAGCGCGCGCTTCATTTTGAAAACGGACGTGTTGGTCGGCTCGAAGTGTTCCTGTGTTTAAAACCTTAATCGCTACGATTTTGTTCAGGTTTGGATCGAATGCCTTGTAGACAACTCCGATTCCACCCTCTCCCAGTCGTGAGAGGATGGCATATCTGGAAATTTTTTGAGTGGAGTCGGTTGAGCTCATTCATTACCCTACTGTATAACCACATACCCAATCCGTCTTTTGATATGCGTTAAAGTTGGGCATAACGGTTGAGCGTGAATAGGCTAGACTATTGCGCGGTGGCGTCCTAGCGGTCATCGGAGACCAGAACATGACAATTAATGAGCATCTCAGCACTTTCGGCGGTCGAGTTGTCAAAAATTACGATGACCTTGGGCAGTTGAAAGAACCGAAAAAGTATGCGGTTCGAGTTAGTCTCAGTTACGACGAATTTAACGATGACGGGCTTTATTGGGAAGACAAACTCGATAAAGTACTGGCTGATCCAATGGTCGAACAGTTAGAGTCGATGGTTATTGGAACCTGGGAAGACGTGGGTTCGCAAGACTCTGAATTCATCGTTGAACTCTTAGTAGACAACAAGGATAAGTTGAAGAATCTGCAAGAGCTGTTCGTCGGTGACATTGTCATGGAAGAGTCCGAATGCTCATGGATAGACCATGGAGACATGTCTCCCTTGTTCTCCGCCTTTCCGAAATTGACGCATCTTGCGATTCGCGGATGCGGTGGGCTCAATCTTGATCCAATCGAGCATCAAAATCTGCGGTCGCTGGTGATTCAGTGTGGTGGATTGCCTCAGTCTGTGATTCAATCTGTCGTTAACGCAAAGCTGCCAAACCTCGAACACTTGGAGCTTTGGCTGGGTGAAGAGAATTACGGCGGCGAGTTCGAACTTGATGATCTCCGTCCGTTTATGTTTGATTCGTTGTTTCCGAAACTGATTTATCTTGGATTGAAAAATAGTGAAGTTCAAGACGGTATAGCGGAAATGATTGCCCAAGCTCCGATTATCAAACAAATCAAAGTCCTGGACTTGTCGATGGGTACACTCTCAGACAAGGGGGGAGAAGCGCTTCTGGCCTGTCCTGGATTGAAGAATTTGGAGTTTATTGATCTGCATCATCACTACATGAGCGAAGCCATGATGGACCGATTCCGAGCTCTTGGTGTGCAAATTTGTCTGGACGATAGGCAGGAGGATGAATTAAACGATGACGAAGTTTGGCGTTTCATCTCGGTGAGCGAATAGTGTCGCCGGTGGTGTTCAGAAACGTTGCGTGAAACCATGGCGAAGAAACGATTCATAGTTGTCGGTGAGCCTGAAAGTCGGCGTGTGCAGCTTTTCTCGGAGGCTGTGACATTTCGAGGTGACGGCGATGTGCTTGTTGTTTCGTACCTCGATTTGATTGCTGGAGCGACGTGTTTAGAATCTGTAGTTCGAAACGGTGATGTCGTCCGACTTGAATCTCCTGGAAAAAACTTTGAATTGGAACGAGAGCTATTGAGGCTGGGGACAGGTGAACGTTTTTCTTCGACGGCTCCGCCACCCGCGGCTGAAAACGCGACTGCTACTGATACCTTCGCTTTTCCCGTAAATGGGGAACTTTCTGATAGACAAATCGATTCGCTCGTGTTCGATCGTGGATTGATCCTGCCGCAGCAACAGTGGTATCGCGGATGGTGTTCTGTTTTGAACTTTATTGCGGCGCAATTATTGAAAAGTGAGTCGCATATTTTGATGAATGCTCCGGATGAGATTGCCCTTTTGTTCGACAAGATTCGCTGCCATGACCTGCTCTCCGCCGCTGGTGTCGCAGTCCCGCAGTCGTTCGGAACGATTTCGAACTTCGATGAATTGCTCCAAATAATGGCTTCCCAGAACTGTCGCAGAGTGTTTTTGAAACCTGCCCACGGTTCCAGTGCGTCGGGAATTGTTGCGTATGAAAACAGCGGTATGAAACATCGAGCTGTATCGACTGTAGAAACTGTGTCTTGCGCCGGCGATCTGAAGCTCTACAACTCTCGAAAAGTCAGGACCTATGCGAACTATCAGGACATAAGGGAAGTTGTGAACGGGCTTTGCCAGCACAATCTTTTCGTTCAGAAGTGGTATCCGAAAGCGTCGATCGGCAATAAAGTTTTCGACTTGCGTGTTCTTGTCGTGGCAGGAAAAAGTCGTCATGTTGTAGTGCGAGAGAGCAAGACACCATTTACCAATTTGCATCTTCTGAACTCACGAGGACAGCTATCTTCGGTTCGCAACGCGCTTGGCGAGGACCGTTTCAATGCCGTGCTCGCGACCTGCGAAAAGGCGGCTGCATTGTTTCCGAAGTGCTTGTACGTTGGTGTCGACGTTTTAATCGGTTCCGATTTCAGAGGTCATGCGGTAGCTGAGGTGAATGCATTCGGCGATCTGTTGCCCGGAATAATGTGCGATGGTTTGAGCACTTACGAGGCGGAGATTGATGCCGTGGAGGGGCGCTGTGCCGTTGGGGCAATCAATGTCTGAGAGGATTGGATTATTCAAGTCAACGCATGAGGTGAAACCTCTAAGGGATGCGCGCGCTCTTTTGGGTTCTCACGACGTTCTCATTATCACCCTTGATGCCTTGCGTTATGACGTGGCAACCGAAGCGCTCGCAGCCGGTTTAACACCGAATTTTGAAGCGGTCTTGCCCGAGGGGAAATGGGACCTTCGACACACTCCTGGAAACTTTACTTATTCCGCTCACCAAGCCTTCTTTGCCGGTTTTCTTCCCACTCCTGTGAAGCCAGGGATACACTCGCGACTTTTTGCGGTTAACTTCGCGGGTAGTACCACAACTGATGATTCCACGATCGTTTTTGATTCGCCGGATATCATCTCAGGGTTCGCAGCTGCCGGATATCACACCGTCTGCGTGGGCGGGGTAGGATTCTTCAATAAGCAAAACCGGCTCGGAGAGGTACTTCCCTCCTACTTCGCGGAGAGTCATTGGCAGCAATCGTTTGGAGTGACAAGTCGGACATCTGCAGAAGAGCAATTTGGTCGTGCGATTTCTATCGCCCAAAAACTGCCGCTGGAGCGACGATTGCTTACATTCATAAATGTTTCGGCCCTGCATCAGCCGAATTGCATTTTCAGCCAAGGTGCAAGTGAGGATAGTAAGGAAACTCAGCAACAGGCATTAGTTTATGTAGACCAACAGATCGGTCATTTGTTTGCTTCACTATGTGAGCGAAAATCACTTATCGTGCTTCTCTTTTCTGACCATGGTACCGCATATGGTGAGGGTGGCTACGTCGGTCATCGAGTTAATCATGAAGTGGTGTGGAATGTTCCGTATGCTGAATTTATTCTTGAAAAGAAGATTAATGCCCTTTCTCCACGTGAATAGCCAGCTTCAGCTGCTCTGCGAGGTCGAACAATCCGCTTTTCAGTCTACTAAGTTTGCTGCCCAGAGGGGCTCTCCGAAATAGTTGTCTTGGCAGTTCAGGATTGTCTTCCAGTGCTTTCAACACATCATTGACGTCAGCATGCCGTATCTCTAAGTCTTCTATCGCCATACCGCGATTGTTATAGGCCCACCAACTACTGTTGTTCATTCGATTCGCGTGCGAATGAAACGCAGCTGACTGTCTTTTCATATACTCGTACTAACCTGCCGCTAAAGTTCTAAATCGCTTCCTTCCCACGGGAAGCTTGATTACAGCTTATGTTTACAACCGTTACCAGTCCAGCGTAATTACACTAATGGGATCGGCAGTTACTTTGATGAGAGCGTGAATTAACGATCAAGCTAAACGGACCGCGAGGAATTAGTTAGTGATTGGGTTTAGCGGCCCCACATGCGCTCGTGATTTGCGCGTGCACCTTCGAAATCTTTTCGAGCCCTGGAGCGACTTTCGGCAAACTGCCGATCCATTTCCTGGCGATGAGCCTCGAAGTCTCGACGAAAATCGGCGCTCGATTTGCTTACTGATTGAGATCGGTTGGAAAATGAACTCGAAACAGGCTTGATCGAAAATGGGCTTGATAGTGGATTTTGCCTTGCCGTTGTTGCTTCTGCGCGAATCGAGAGCGAGTTCATGAAATCGACTACGGCGGGTGAACTTAACCATGCCGCCGTACCGGTGCCACCGATGAGATAGAAACGTTTGCCGGCTGCCACCATTTTGAGTCGCATGATAATTGGTTGAGGCTTCGTACCGATTTTTTGAGCGACATTCGTTTTAATATCTACTTGCCGTGCCGGCCGACCTTGCTGAGTGGTGGCGTAATTTCGGATCAAAGTTCCATGAGTTTTCTTGATAAGGTCGGCTGCTATGGCGTCGTACATTTTGTTTTGAACGGTCGCACTGATCTCATTCGGCAGCACGAGATATGAAACCTGATATAAACCCGCGAATTCAGGATATGTGTAATCGACCGACCTGAGACCGGCGACATTCGCGTATTTCACATTAGGATTGCCGGGTAAGGAAACGCTGAACATTCCTTCGGGATAAAAAAGATTTTGCATTTTTTTCGCGCGTCCGGAAAATGCAGGCATCGCCGCGACGGCAGCATCTGTTGTGACTTGCTCGACGGTAAATCCTTTTGCTCTAATCAGGTTTGGAATTCCTTGTTCGCCCACCAGATGTGCTGCGCCAACCGCGCAGAGCACGGTATTCTGACCTTTCGCATAAGCCTCGAGTTTTTCCGTCATTGAAATATTGCGCTTCTGGATTATTTCTGCGTGAAACTTCTTCAAATCTTCTGTATCCGCCTCTGTTTCGGTTGCCTTGCGCATTCCCTCATCATCACCGGTTCTCCAGGCTGTTTCGAATAGTTGAATTTGCTTTGACAGGTTTTTCAGTTCCGTGATTGAAAGATATAAGAGTTTGTCCTGTTCAGCGTCAGTGGCACTGCTCAACGCTTTGAGCTGCGACGCGGAGGTTTCCAACTCCAACACCTTTTTGTTTTTCTTCTTGGCCGCTCTCAAAAGGTGCTGATCGATTCCAAGGTCGGAGACAAAACCCTCGCGTCTCAAAGCCGCAGAATTTAGAAGCAAATTCACCATCCAG
Organism: uncultured Candidatus Obscuribacterales bacterium; assembly: GCA_964600935.1. Classification (GTDB taxonomy): domain Bacteria; phylum Cyanobacteriota; class Vampirovibrionia; order Obscuribacterales; family Obscuribacteraceae; genus JADYXR01. The sequence continues at coordinate 1,588 of CAZRMH010000209.1, read as the reverse complement.
GGCTTGTAATCGTTGTACATGGCCAACGATTCACCTGACCACTTGAGATAAGCTATCAACGCTTCCTTCGTCGCCGGTGATAGATGTTTCTCGAGGCTGTCGCCGGCAGCGTATGTGGCAGTACCCTGGAGCACCTTTTGCATATCATTTTTGTCGATCCGATCGATTGCCAATTCGACGATAAGAGAGTCAGCTTGATTGAGAGCTGATTCAATTTGCAAGGGCAGCGGGTAGAACTCGGGGCGGGCAATGTGGATTGTGCCGAGCAAAAAAATAGTTTGATTGCCTCTGGTGGCTTTCCACATGAACAGTTTGTTGCGTTGGAGCTTCGGCGAGGAATCCGATTTCGCAGAAGTCGAGTCTGTATCCTCAGATGTCGGCGGCTCAGTTGAGGTCGCAGCAGAAAGAGGCTTCGTGTTGACCGCCGCGGCTTCTGTTTCCTTCGATGTCTCCTCCGCCATTGTTTTTGCAGGGGCGGCGGCGCAAAGGTTGAGGGCTAGAAGGGCTACCAGAAAATTTGTATGATTTCTAGATTTCATTTTTTTGTCCCGTCAGCGTTCTGCACAAACAGATACTTGCCCCGATCCTTCGGGGCGTAATCGTTTGTCGAGTATCAAGCGGAACGCGCTTTTCAGGCTCAGTTTTTTTCTGACAAACCGAGCATGGAAAGCATCTGTTTGTCTTCGTTGAAGTCTGGGTTCGGCGTGGTGAGCAGCTTGTCGCCAGTGAAGATTGAGTTGGCCCCTGCCAGGAAGCAGAGCGCTTGTTCTGTTGCGCTCATTCGCACTCGACCAGCGGATAGGCGGACTCTTGCTAATGGCATGGTGATGCGAGCGGTGGCGATCATGCGAAGCATTTCCCAGATTGAAACCAGTGGTTGTGATTCGAGTGGGGTGCCTTCGACTGGCACGAGAGCATTGACTGGAACTGACTCTGGGTGCTCTTCGAGCGTCGCGAGAGTATGGATCAGGTCGATTCGATCTTCATCCGTTTCGCCCATTCCGATGATGCCACCGCAGCAAACGTCGATGCCGCTGTTGCGGACGTTCTTCAGGGTCTCAAGACGTTCTTGATATGTGCGTGTAGTGATAATTTTGTCGTAATAGTTCTCACTGGTATCAAGATTGTGATTGTAGGCTGTGAGACCAGCTTCTTTGAGTTGCTTAGCCTGGTCTGCGTCGAGCATTCCGAGTGTGCAGCAAACTTCCATATCCAGTTTCGAAACTTCGCGCACCATGTCTAAAACGCGATCGAATGATTCGTTGTTTTGCACTTCGCGCCAGGCTGCGCCCATGCAAAATCGCGAGCTGCCTGCATCTTTGGCGATTTGTGCAGCTGTCTTGACAGCGTCGAGAGTGAGAAGTGGTTCTCGTTTCAGTTCTGTATTGCTGTGTGCGGACTGTGGGCAGTAAGCGCAATCTTCAGGGCATGCTCCAGTTTTGATCGAAAGCAATGTGCACTGTTGTACGTATTGTGGATCGTGATACTGACGATGAACGGTTGCTGCTTGATAGACAAGATCGAGAACCGGAGTGTGGAAAATTTTTGCGACTTCTTCCCGCGTCCAGTCTCTGCGAACCTCATGAGT
>CAZRMH010000208.1:0-13773 GCA_964600935.1 uncultured Candidatus Obscuribacterales bacterium | reverse complement strand
GCGACAGTGAAAAAAGGGCGCCGGCTTTGAGAAAATCACGTCTTCGCATACTGCCTCCAACTAATACTTCATAAATTCAGGTGAGCCAATAGCGAGGGCAACCCGCAAGATTGGCGGCGATGACTCGATGATCTGACCGGTCTGGTCAGTCGGTTTGATACCGGCAATCCGCATGATTTCCTCAGGACTTGGATCTGAGATTCGCGCGGCCGGCAATCGATTAGCACCAAGGGCGGTGGCAAAGTTGATGCGCTGTAACAGACCGGTGGAGCTCAGCCAAGCCTTCTGAGTATTTTTGTACCCATCCGGAGTTGGCCATTGGTACATCGGCATACCTTGCAGCCTCAGAAAACCCAGAAGTGGTCTGGTATTATTTACGGTGGCATTCGATGCACGCAGACTCGACATGAGATACCGATACGGCGACTTAAACTTAGCGTTAGTATTGGCTGTGTCCCAGAATTCGTTGCTTCTAAGCAAAGTTTTCATAACCTCTTTGATATCGCCATCCGTTTTTTGAAAAGTATTTGTGAGTTTATTCACAAGCGACGCTGGCGGCTCATCAGAGGTAAAGTTCTGAGCAATTTTGTAACTAATAAATTTGGCCGTAGATGGGTGCTTAGCGAGCATATCGAGAGCCACTTCCAACTCGTCGATTCCGGTACCTTTGATGGTTCTTCCCAGCAAAACTTTGTCAGTAAAATCATGGCGATCGGCATCGAAGTTATATCCAAACTTACTCGTCATTCCAGCCGGATTGGTTCTGAGACTCTTCTTGCTGACCACTCCATGCCCGGTCAGTACGCGAGCCAACTCAACCACATCCTTCTGGCTGTAGCCGCCATCCACCCCAAGCGTGTGCAACTCCATCAGCTCGCGAGCGTAGTTCTCGTTGAGACCAGTAACCTTTTGCCCACCCTTGGGCTTCACAATGACTTTAGGCGCGACGTTCTGCCAGTTATCGAGGTAAACCAGCATGGCGGCATGATGAGCACTGGCACCAAGCAGTTCGCGAAATTTCCCGAAAACATTCGGTCGTATCGCAGCTTCCTCATATGAACCGACCCAAAGATGATCGAGACCTTTTTCCATTGAAACGTTGAAATGATTGAACCAGAACTCAGTCATGACCTCTTCAAGCTGCCGCGGAGTATACATCGCGCGCGTCAATCTAGCCTCAGTTACCTGACCGTAGAGCTCCTGGTAATTGTCTCGAACCAGCTGTTGAATCTCTTTCTGGACCGCCGTGTCCGTTTCTTTCCCGCCCGGTCCCTTATTCCTGGCGGCTTTGAGCATGTCATCGAAGGCTTCTCGTCCGTAACGCTGAAACAACTGCGCCGGGCTAGCAGCCAGAGCCGGCTGTTTAGCCAAATCGGCAACCTTCGCTGGAAGGGGTATGGACTGCGGCTCTAGCTGTTCCTGAATGTATTTGTCGATGCCCATCGACATGACCCGGTCCAGGTCCTCTGACCGCGGACCGTAAGTTGTTCGATTGAGCAAGTGCCTAACTTTAGCTTCGTCAGCCTGCTGAGGCGGACTCTCGACGCCGGCGGCGAAGGAGCATTGAACGGACAGTAAGCTTGAAACAGCGGCTGTGACGACACTTCGAACAAAAAGTTTCGGCATAAGGCTATTCCCCAAACAAGTCCGTCTAAGAACTAATACGTAATTCAAGGATAAAAAGTTCAATTTCCTTCCTTAAATTTTTTCGGACCCGCTATGATTGCGTTTCGCGCGATGCTCACGGCGAGCATGCTGGTTACTTCATTCCACAAATACGTTTTCAGGAGCCATCGGCAATGTCGAAATACGCCAAAGACGACAATCAGATTAGCGGACCCGCATTACGCGAGCTTTTCCGCGGCATGGACACAGCAAGCCTTTGCGATATAAACAAAGACCTGCGCTTCATGTCACCTGACGTCAAACCTCTGCTTCGCGGCACCCGCGTGCTTGGTCGTGCGCGAACTGTCAGCGTTTTAGACGACATTCTATCCGTCATCAGCGCGCTGCGGGACGCCCAACCTGGCGAAGTTCTCGTAATTGCCAGTCGCGGTGGACAAAGGGCGTTGTTCGGCGAACTTTTTTCAGCAGAAGCTAAACGAAAAGGACTGGAAGGCATAATCTGCGACGGAGCTTGTCGCGACTCGGACAGTATTCGCGAGATGGCCTTTCCGGTTTTCACACGACTGGTCAGTCCAATGGCAGGCAGCTGCGACAAAATTTTCGACACCCAGCAGAACATCACCTGCGGTGGCATCCTGGTCAAACCAGGTGATATCGTATTTGGTGACAACGACGGCGTCGTGGTTTTATCGGAGCAAGAACTGAATATTCTGCCGGCGGCCAAAAACATTCAAACAGTAGAGGCTCAAGTTCTCGAGTCTTTGAAAAAAGGAACACCACTGTTTTCCATGACAAATGCCGATGAACACCTGGCAGCCATCGCTGATGGCATGAAAAGCACATTGTCGTTTCGGGTGGAAGAGCAAACCGATTTTTCGTAATCGGTAAACGCAAATTGCGTCGATTTTAATCGCGTGTTTGTTGATTCTGTTTCATCTCGCCAATGCCGAGATGCCCGAGTTCAACCAGCTTGCTTGCGCCCTCTTGGAATTCCTTAGCCACAGCCTGAACTTTGACCGCATCGAAAGATGATTTGATCATGTTTAGACCGCCAACTATCTGTTCAAGTCCCGTTGCCATTTTGTTGAAATCTGTGGAATCAAGCGCATCTTTGAGTGCAACACCGCCGCGATTGACGATAGCGACTATTTGATCGACGTCCTTTTGACCGTCTTTGTCGAGGTCAAGCTGCTTTAACATCTCAAATTTTTCTTTGAGGTAGTCAGTAAATGAATCCACCGCCACTTCAGTCAGTTTACGCCTAAACATCGTTCATCCTCCGGTTTGACTCCAGCATTCTACTTTGTAGCACGCGACATTCGTGCGCATGATCGTGGAGCAAACTTTGTCGGACAAACAAAGCGGTCTGAATAAGACTATCTAGCTCGTCGCCCATGGAGTGGCAGTCAACTCTTCAGTTGCGATAGTCCATCGAAAAGAACTGAAAATTCTTTCGCATTCAGCCGCGTAAACATCAAAAATTTCCGCAGGCGCGATAAACCAAACCTCTTGCACATAATTGCCACTGTCGAAGGTTGTATCGAGAATTATGGCGCGGCTTTTAATTCGTTCTTGAACCCACAATCCTTGAATCTGCAGCACATTGTGAGGTGGATAAAACGTCGTGCGTGCCCAATCTCTTTTAAACTTCGACGGCCAGCCAATTTGATCCAACAAAAGTGCAATCGTCAACATTTCATCATCACTCAACTCGTGAGCCGGACGACGAAGAAGCTGAAGAAAGTGGTTGTGCTGCGGTTCCATGAAATCATACGTTTTCTTCGCCGGTTCACGCAAAGTGATCGCCACACGCGCATCACGATCCGAAATCAAAAAGCGTGACGCCATTAAATAGGCTGGGCGCTGCGGTTTCTTACCCTTCTCCCAACCATCAGGCAAATCCATTTCCGCGACAATTTGATTGTAGTTATTGGCAATCTCAAGTAAGTTTGGGTGGTCCATATGGCTCCGTTTTGCCGGTCGCCGATGCTGACATTTCGATCGGTGTTGGTTGGCTAATCAAAAGTGTTTCTTCTCTTCACATCCGTAAGAGTCAAATCTTTTGCGTCTGTCGAGGGACAGAACCCAAGTCTACAGCATTCTAAAAGAGAAGATTTATTGATTATTAGACGACTTCCCAAGTGGTCTCACTATAATCAGTGCAACGCAAGAACATCTCAGTGATGATTCATCAAAAGTAGTCGCTAATACAGAGCGCCCCGGAGGGTCCGATGAGCATTCTTCTCAAAAAAGCTCTAGATTTGTTTGGTAAACGCACAAAACCAGAGGATCTGGTCGGGCAAGAAGGCGAAGTGACGACCACAATCGGCAAAGGCGCGATCGGAGTCGTGACGCTCGGAAACAAAACCTTCGAGGCTCGGGCAAACGACCTCAACCTTGAGCTACTCAAGGGTGAAAAAATACACGTTATCCGCGCCGGTGCGTCAGTTTTGTACGTAGCCAAAGGCAGGAAGCCCATTAAGGTGCATGTGGAAATTGCGCCATCAAGACCAGCCCAGACTCACAATCACGGCGGCGGAGGCGGTGGCTGTGGAAATGGTGGTGGCTGTGGTTGCAGTCACTAAACGGAATCTCAAATGAAAGAACTATATCTGTTACGCCACGCGAAATCGAGCTGGGACGATTCCAGCCTCGATGATTTTGATCGTCCGCTAAACGAACGCGGCAAGAAAGCCGCACCTCTAATGGGTCGAGTGATACGCGAAAAAAAATTGAAGCCTGATCTCATTCTCTGCTCTCCGTCTAAGAGAACGAAACAAACAGCAAAACACGTCATCAACGAGTCTAAGCTGAAGTCCGAAATCACTTACGATGAGAGGATATACGAGGCTTCGACCGCTGATCTAATCGAACTATTAAAAGCGCAAGATGCGAAACTCGATTGTATCCTGCTCATCGGTCATAACCCTGGTTTGGAAAGTTTGCTTACACATCTAACCGGGGCTGAGGAGACGTTTCCAACCGCTGCGCTGGCAAAGATCGTTCTTGAAATCGAGAAGTGGAAAGGTATCAAGGACGGTGCCGGTTCCATGGACTGGATTTTACGTCCCAAAGAACTAGCCTGACAAGTTTCTGAAGCGCAGCTATCACTCTGCCGCCTTGGAATGGTCGCGTTTAAACACGAATCGACCGATCAAATAATCGGCAGAAAATTTTCCTGGTCCGAAACAAAAAACCATTATTCCGGTGAGCCAATAAAAATACGGATCTGCTTTAAAGAACGAATCCAGATCTTTTAGTTTCAGAAGATCGAGAACTTTGGTTCTATCGTCTTCGACACTCAGGTACGCAACTATCATAGTGAAAGTGATGAGCGCGCCAATCGGCCGGCTGGCAAACCCAATTATCATGAGTGCACTGCCAAAACACTCTACGCTAGATGAGACCCAAGCGTTTAGATCCGGCATCGGAATACCGAGAGAAGTGAAAAACTCAACGATATCGCTATGGTGGTGCAGCTTGCCCCAACCATTTTGCATCAGCTGAATGCCGAAGAATACTCTGAAGAAAAGTAGAAAAAAGTTCTGGCAAAAATCACCGATTTTAACCAGCAATCCATAACCTTTGTCGCCCAATTTTAGGACAGGGTTTCCACTTTTGGTTTCTGTCATAAGCACCTTAGCATTTGAAACGTTGTCGCCATTTTAACTCAGATGAGCCAATCGCGAATCGCCCGATGTCGAATGAGCGAATGCTTAGCCGCTATGAGACTGAACTCTGCTTAAATTGCTCAATCTCAGTTATCAGGCAGTGACCATGCCCTCGGATACGAATTTAAACATCTGCATACTGGTATCACTGCTCTGTTGGGGTGCCTGGGGCATCTTCGACAAAATGGCGTTGAAACATGCGCCATTTCTGCTTGTGATGACAGGACTATTTGCGCTTTCAATTCCAGCGATTGTAATTACTTATGCACTCTTATGCACCTACGAACCAACTTGGCATGTCACCGCGGAAGTCCTCTTGTGGACCGGTTTGGGCTTTGCATCCTACTGCCTGGCCATGACCTGTTATTTGAAAGCGATGGACATGAGCGAAGCGAGCTACGTGCTCGGGGCGACCGCAAGCTACCCGGTGATCTTGCAATTTTTGTCCAACCTTTTTCTGGGAGAAGCACTAGTTCCAACTCGATTGGCAGGTAGCCTGCTAGTCGCTCTTGGCGTAGCGGCAATCAGCGCATCCGGAAACAAAGAATCTACTCAGCTCGCCCCTGGCAGAAAACGGAAACTGATCATTTATGTTATTGCGGCAACATTACTCTGGGGCGTGTGGGGCATCTTCGACAAAAAAGCGGTCGATACAGGAGGCGCTCTGACAGCCTTTTTCGTGCACTGCGTCTACGAAATTATTGCGCTGGTTCCAATGATTTTTATCGTGATTAAAAAGCAGAAGGCTTATCTGAGAAACGGTTGGAATCTCTGGGCTCCGGTGCTCGGCTCCGGTTTGTGTATCAACATCGGCAGCGCCACTTACATGCTGGCATTATCGATGGCAACCGCTTCCTACGTCATCGTTATCACAGGCTGCTACCCCATGATCATGTATGTTCTTGCACTTTTTGTTTTAAAAGAAAAATTCAACTACGTTCGGTTGGCCGGGATTGTGCTGGTCACCATGGGCGGTATCATAACCCACACGACCGAAGGACTCTAATCGGCTCCTTATAAATACGGTTGGAAGTTCAGGGTTCGTGGCACAATGGAGATGCCTCTCGGACAGCTAGATGTCAGTCTCAAACGCTTGCCCCAAATTCAAGAAACTATGCTCACACTGCGGCAGGTATTACCCCGCGGAGCTAGCCGTCTGCGTTCAAGACATGCATATGCTGGTCACGACCGAATGGGATCGCGGCGGGGATGAGCTTGAGACTTGGCTGGCGCAGAGCCGTTTCTACGGACAAAAACACTGCCTTCGCTGTCACAAGCATTATCCCAAAGGTCTGGAGTCGACGTGTCCGGACGACGGCAGCAGACTGGAGAAATGCATCGCGGTCGAGGAGGACGGTCCCATTCTGGAGGACCGCTATCAACTTAAAGGATTCATCGGCAATGGGCGCATGTCACGGGTTTACTACGCCCTGGAAGTCGCGACCGGAGCGCCCCGGGTGGTGAAATTTCTGCGTCCGGACTTAACCTCCGACGAACGAACTGTTATCAGATACCTGAAAGTTGCAAAAGCGGCAAGCGAGTTGCAACACCCCAATGTCGTGCGGACGTATTCAGCCAATGTCACCGACAATGGCGCACCGTATGTGGTGACGCAATATTTGAACGGGCAGTCAATCAGAGACGAATTACAGAAGCGAAATCGTTTTGACCCTCTAACCGCATTAACCATCTTTATCGATCTGGCCCGCGGCTTACAGTACGCTCACGCCAACAAAGTTATTCATACCAATCTGACGCCATCAAACGTATATGTCATTCAAAAGGAAGAACGCTCCTCCGCGATGATCGTAGATTTCGGTGCTGCTGAGCGGCTCTTCCGAGGCATGGATTGGGCAAATGGCGAGAATTCAGAAGCCGAGACGGCCAACGTCTACGGCGATCCTTTGGGAATTTGTCCTGAGTTCTGCTCAGGTAGCAGACCGAGTTTTCGTTCCGACATTTATCAATTCGGATGCTGCCTCTACGAGTCTCTAAACGGCAGACCTCCGTTTGTAAGAGACCGAACTCTAGCCACCATAATGGCTCACGTCAATTCACAACCTGATGAATTTGAACCAGACATCTGCGAGACATTAAAAACCGTGACACTGGAATGCTTGCAAAAGAATCCGGACGAACGCTTCCAATCAGCAACAGAACTGCGTTTCGTCCTTGAAGAATGTCGCAAAGAATTATTGAATGAAAAGAAATCAGTTGCACCAGAAGAAACTATTTCTATGCACGAAACTAAGAATTGAAATAGACGCCGACAGCACCGGTCACTCGTTTGATCAAGCGGATCGAGTCGTGAACAAGCTCTTCACCGAAATCCAAATCTTCCTCGGCGCGTTTTTTCAGCAAGATGACTGCAGCTTGTTTATCTTCATCACTGAGCGGTGCGCGTCCATGATGATGATCTGCTAGCAGATTTAGCAGTTGCTGAAGATTCAAGTTTGTATCTACGCCCGGCATAGACCTATTTTAAATCAACAATCGACGCGAACAAAGTAGTCTCATAAATTCATTCAACTGTTTATGTCAGGACTGTCCTTAACGAAAAACAGAATAATTGCAAACAAGAAACAGGCGCTGCCAGTCAAGGTCATGACGATCTGAATCAGTCGCGTCAATAAAATGTGAGCTGGATCATCGGTGACGAAGATACTGGTGCCGATCAGCGAAAGCCCGAGGACGCCTAGTCCCACGCAAATCCAAACCCTGTCTTTCGTTGATGGTTCCGGTTCCATTCCTAGGCGCTAAATCTGTTGATGTCGCTCTCGGCAGACGCGAGTCTCGACCTCATATCTTGAACTTCGTTTGTGAGCCAGTTCGCATTGTAGATGTCGGCTTTCAGGGCTTGGGCCATGGCAATATTCAAGCGGTTCAAGAGACTGGCGCGATTGCCAATAGCCTTGTTGAGCTCAGGAGGCGTATCTTTCTTGTCTTTTCGAGGATCTTCGCCCTCTTTCGGTTTGAAGTCCTTCTCTTTCTCCGCATCCTTTGCTCGCTCCGCTTCGGAACGACGATCGTGGCGGAGCTCGTCTGGCGAAGACATACCTGGAGTCTTCGGCTGACGCTCTCTCCACTGAGGAGTGCCTTCGGAACCACCGTCGTTGCCGCCTTCGCGGCCGCCGGTCGGTCGACTGAAATCCATACCACCAACAAGGATGTCGTCAGAGACTCTGCCGCTAGCAACAGTTTTGTCGCTACCAGTTCCGTACTGATCAGAAACTCTGCTGAGGGCTCCGGTCAGCTTGCCGTCCGGCCCTTTCGCCGTTGTATCCATATAAGTACTGATGACGTGACCGCCACCGGCTCCGCCGGGACCACCAAATAACTTTTGATCTCGCGATGATACCCCCGCGATCCCCCAGTCTCCGCCATTGGTTTTCTCATACCGATCCAATCTGGCCGCTTGCAGACTAGCCTTGTCGGTGATCACTGCAACACCGTCACCGGCAACACGTCTGACACCGTTACCGTCGGTGACAATCTTATCTTTAGCACCGAGCGGACCATACTCATCAGCAGTAGGAAGCCACTCGGCCTTTGCGTACATGAAGTTGGCGTCGCCGTTTTTGCCGCGATCGATACCCGCGTTTATACCCATCGATGCGACTTCATTGGCGCCAACGCTCGCTCCAGCGCCTTTATAGACATCGCCAAACGGATTTTCGCGCGTACCGACTTTACTTGAGTCAAAGCTAAATCGACCTTCAGCATACCCACCATTCTGAGTATCACCACCGACGAAATACTGACCACGCTGCTGCCAATGGTGATTAAGCTGACCTCCGATAAACAGTGAATCGGCGAACTGCTGCTGACTGTTAGGCTTCATGAGACCTGAAGGCATTACGGCTTTGAACCCGTCATTACCTGTATAGGTTCCATGCAGTGTGATTTCTCTCAGGCGAGCTGCAAACTTTTCCGGATTTTCGTGAGCCAAGCCTTCAGTGACGACGCTGCCGTTGCATTGAGCGGTACCGTCAGAGATAACCTTGCCATTGGCATCCCGGGTGATTTCGGGCTTGCCGTCTGCACCAATCTTAATCTGGTTGATATCGCTCGGGTTTGCCACTCGGTCAACACCGCTGGACAAAGCCTTGCTTACGAGCTTCGCATCCATTCCGGAGTTGAAATTGTTGCCGTCAATACGGTCCCCGCGGGCGATATTGGCAAATTCGGCCAGGGTGGTCGCCTTTTGCTCCGGTGTTATCTTGTCACCGTTGCCGCCACGGTCGATGAATTTCGCGGTGTTGGCATCGAGACTGGCGACATCTTTGGCAGTGCCGTTCTCTTTGACGTTGTTGCGAACATCAGCCATGTTGGCCAGGGCTTGCGCACGCTCTCCATCGGTTTTCAACGAACCGAGGAATTTGTCGAGCTTTTCGCCACCCGCCGTACCAGGCGCGAAGTTGTCGCCTAAAGCCCTGCGATTATCGTCATTGGATCGGAACTTTCCGTCCTTACCAATTACTCCCATTTCGCCTTTGTCGTTTGTTGCCACTTCAAGCTGCTTGGGCGGCTGAGATTCGGCGACATCGTACTTTCTGTCCTGAGTTTGGAAACCAGGCACTGCTGCAGGAACCTCGGTCACAGGACGCGGTACAGATTCAAGACGAGTAGCACCATTGAAATTGCTGTCGCCTGGTGGTGTTGCCGGTTGAGCTACTTCTCTGGCAACAACAGGTTGTTCCGGTGCCGGTGCAGGTTGAGCATCAGTAGCAGTAGGCGCAGGATTGGCTGAAGTCGCAGGTGCCGGGGGAGCAACCGCTCTGTTGGAGCCGCCGCCAGCTGCTAGAGGTGGATCTGTAGATGGAGTGATCTCGCTGGCCTTCTTGGCCAGTTTCGGATCCTCATGTAATTTGTCACCTTCAGGTGCCGCAATAACATTTTCTGCGCCAGCGCTATCCTTCTTATGAGGATTTTTGGCAGCCTCACCTTCAGTTCCAGTCGTGGCTCCGAAAGTATCACGTGGATTACCGGTCGCAGGCGCTTCCGGAGCGTCTGGCAGGTCTTCAGCGCCTTTGAGCTCGCCCTCACCAACTCGCTCAGCGCTAGCTGCGCCTTTGCCTTTAGCTAATTGCTCGGGGTTATAGATGCCATCTAGATCTAGATCGCCCTTGCCGTCGAAGATGCCCAGTTGAGCACCCAAATCTTCCATGCCATTCTTAATCAAGCTCATTACTTCGCTTGAGTCGATCTGACCGCTCAATAACTTGCCGAGGGGACTCTGGTCACCCTTTTCACCCGGTTTCTCAATCGGGTTGCCGTCGATATCCTTCTTCTCGCCATCAAGATTGGTCGTCGTGCTGTCCGTCGTCGAAGTAGACGAACGCAGGCCCTTCATCATTTCGTTGACCGCTTCCGTACCGGCGTTCTCCGTATGCGACGGTCTTGAAGGCTGGGACTGGTCAACCGGCTTAGACTGCTCCGCGGCTTTGTTCTCAACTTCTGGATTTGGATTTGCCATATGTTTAGGTCACTTTAGTAATGGGGAAGGCGGCTCGAACGGACTAATGATTGTAGATATTAAGTGTGGCTTATTTGTACCTGCACTGACCCGATATTTTAGAAATCTCGCCCGGGTCAGAAGGCGGCTCGAGGGCAAATATAGTTGATTCTTGAGCACTTTGCAACCATCTTGAACACCAAAACTGGATTAATTGTGCGGGAAATCCTTTATTAGTCAGCCTTTGGAGTACCAAACGGTGGCATTGGCGCCAAACCAGTGACGAGCCCGCTAATGCAAGCCCTGACTTGATTTCCCCTGGTGGACGCGGCGTTCCCGGATTTCACAATCAATTCAGCCGCGGATAGCTGAACTGCTGGATAGGTGGAAAGCCGCCCCCCGGCACGCTTTTACTGAATATTTGATAAATAATTGCCAACTGGCTGCTGGCGGTGGACAAAACAGGTCTATTCAAATCGGACAAAAACTAGACAAAAATTTCGAAATTTCTTTCAGGAGCCGAGAGGTCAAAATTTTCAACACACAAAACGGTCGAAACTCAATTCAATCGATCAGAATTTCAATAACGATGAAAACGACTTAAGATTTTCAACTCCATCAAAAATTTCTATGGACTTGAAATCGAAATTTCCTGCATATCAAAAGCCGCTCCCCATCCCTTGATTACTCAATTCAACGCGAAAAAAACACCAACCTTTCGCCGAACACGCGCGCAATTTCTGCTTAAAACATCGGAACATAAAGCATTTTTATAACGACTGTATAGCTCATACACCGGCATTTGAATGGCGGAGCGGCAATATTTACCTCTTGGCAATTCTTGCAAAGAGATATTTGACCCGATAGAATTTCGAAACCTGGCTAATTCTCCGATCCGCTTCGTTACAGTGGATAGGTGGATTTTTGTCGATACTTATGGGCTCCAAGAAAATGATCAATTATCGAAGCGTAGTATCAGCTGTAGTGGCAACCACCTTTCTGGTCGCGGCTCCACTCGTCGCTCAAGCCGAAGATCTAAAGTCCTCGTCCACTCAAGAAACCATCATCAAGGCGAAGCCAGAGGTCGTCTATAACGCCATTATCAAATTGCGCGATGAGTCAAAAGATACGGTTAAGGAAATTTCTCGCGATGGGCAGCGCGCCTGCGTTTTAGAAGAAACTTTCGATGACCTGCCTGTTATCGGCAAGGCGAAATGCGTTTACAAAGAAGTCTACATTCCATACAAAAAAATCGAATACAGCCTGGTTAAATCGGATAGATTCCGCGCATTCGAAGGCACCTGGTTACTCAGTCCAACGGAAGACGGTGAAGCAACAAAGCTCAGTCTAACCTCCTATGCAGACGTTGATCTTCCTGTTCCATTCTGCAAACAACTTTGCAAAATGCAGACCATGCGCGGCGTTAAACGACGCATCAGGCTCGTAAAAAGTCAGTGTGAAAAGCAAGCACTGTCGATGAAGTCGGCGCAAGCTGCTAACTAAATAACGACAACAAGTTTCAAGTTCAAGTACAGATGCAGGACCGCTGTATCTTGGCCGGTTCCGCTGTTTTATACGAGGCTCTAAACGCCCAGAATTCCAGGCGTTTCACCGCGCTGGCGACCATCTTGCAGTCGTTTCAACCAGTGGTCCATATCCATTCCTTCTTCCATCATACGCATGCTGTAGTAGTAGAATCCGGATGCCATGTAGAACATAGGCATCAAATACATAAACACGATCGAATTCCAAACACTGCTAATCACTTGCAAATACATCGGAAACTGCACATCAGAAGCCAGTGCTTTGCCTGCGTAGATGCCGTTTCTATAATATTCGAAACCATAAAAAACTTGCAGAGCTGAAGTCAATGCCAGATCCAAAAGGAACCAGGTGACTAGCAGAGTGATTGCAAAGGCCACTGTTGGAAAGAAGCGACTGAACGTCATTTTGTACGAACGCAGCAGGGACTGAAAAATATTTTTGTCTTCACAAGCGAGAACAACAAACAACAGTGTCAACGGCAAGAACAAGACAATAAGCGACGCTCCAGCCACTACCATCATGACCAGCAAAACCGGCACCATCAAGAGAGCTAACGACGGATTAAATTTGGTGACACCAGATACAATACCAAATAACAATGCCCAGGTAAAAATCCAGGTCACAAAAGTGAAGTAGAATCCGATCGCGAAAGTGATTACACCCCAAAACTTATTACGCACCTCTTTCGCCGCTTGATCGTAACTTTCCAATTTGTGTACGGTCATTCGAACATACGCGAGTTGGCGCATGGTGAGCCAGACTTCGGCTGGAACACAAATCAGAAAACCGACCACGAAGGCGATTCCGGCAGCAGGCAAATCGCCCGAATGCGACGAGTCTTTCAGCGCTGTCAGACCGACTCTCATGCCCCACACTAGAAATATTTTTCCGAACAATTCAATTATTGAAGGCAAAAGCAGCTTGCTCATCAGAAAGCGAATGTCTCGACGGCATTGTCTTATCGCGAGACTAACGCAATCGCCAATCGACAACAAGTTTTCCACTAATGCTCCTCGGTTCTACCGACGCCCTAATTAGTTATTCCCTTGTTTTTCTTCAAACTCGGCGGCATCGATTTCCTTACACTCTCAAGTTTGGCAAAGATGTCTTGAACGTTCGCGTATTCCGAGTCCAACTGGTTGGATTCACGCTGAAGTTGATTGGCCGTGATTGCTAGTTGTCCGGCTCCAGGCGGACTGATAGACAAACCTTGCGGTCTCATAGCAGCCAGTTCACTGAGCGTAGAACTGGCGCGCTGAATATGTGCCTGGCACCGTTTATAAATCTCTGATTCCATAGCATTGCCATTCGATAAATCTCTGTAAGCCTGAACGTGAGCACCGTAGGCGCCATCACGATTAGCTTCCTCGATTAAGTTGTGCACATTCTGCGAATACCAGGCGGTTTTCTGCATGCCCATGTGATTGTATAGACAGGCAATCGTACTGTATTGAATCGCCAGTAGAATCGCTGCCA
>CAZRMH010000207.1:0-13822 GCA_964600935.1 uncultured Candidatus Obscuribacterales bacterium | reverse complement strand
CTGGCCAACGCCCACTGCCGTCTCGGCAGAGTCTTCCACGATGAGCGGGATGTGTTCATCCGCCATCACATACTTCTTCTGGCCAGGCGACACGAACCGGACGTCGGTATCGGGGTTGAGCCCGAGACGTGCGATCAGGTTCTTCGTGACGTGCTGGGCGATGCCGGTGCCGTAGCCCTGCGCGTGGTTATCCATGCGCATCTCGGCAGCACCAGGGACCCAGGTCCAGACCTTGACGTCGATGCCGGCGTCCTTGATGGACTTGATCGCCTCGACCACGCCGGGATACGGCTGGAGGTCGGCATATCCGCCCTGCGAGCGACGCGCGAATGCGACGAAGGCGTTCAGGAACTCCTTGCCGGACAAGGCGTTCTCGGGGTCCATCTGCATGTGGTAGAACGCCGTCTTCTTCTGGTCGATTGCGTGACCATACTGGGTGTTGCAGAACTCGATGAAGGCACCGAGCCAGTTGACCAGCGTGTTGTGCAGGTCGAGAACAACGGTACGCTCCCAACGGAAGTCGGGATCGTCCGTCATCAAAACGCTACGCGGAGGCCAGTTGGGAGCGCTTGCAGCGCTGACCGCAACTCGGCGACCGCCAGTGGTTTTCTTAGAACTCATGTTCAAAATCTCCTTAGGTTAGGTCGCCGTTAGCGATTCGGCGAACGATAGATGCGGCCCGCGTACGAGAAAGCCGCCTTGGCGCGACCATCGACGAGAACCTGCTTGATGGGAAGAACCTGCAGGTGCACCTTGCCACCGACGATGGTGGCAGCGCCCAGCGCCTGATGCCAGTTGTTGGTCAACTGGGAGTACGCGAAGTACGGGTGCGTCGGGTCGACCAGGTGGCCGAGCTCGATAGCACGGATCTCACCGCGAGTCGTCTGACGGACGGTCATGCCGGCGCGGTGCGTGTGACCGGTGGTCACGGAGCGACCGGCTTCGTCAGCGTCAGCACGAGGGCTGGCGCCGGGCTTCGGACGGACGATGCGGCCGTGGTGGAGGTCCAGGTCCCCGTTGATGAGGATGGAGCCGCCGAAACCGCCGCGTTCCGCCAGGTCGTAGATGAACGTCACGTTGTCTTCCGGCTTGTAGCCCATCAGTCCGTGGAAGGACATGATCGGCTCACGGGTCTGGAAGTTCAGGATGTTCGCGACGCCCGGAGCGGGGTCCGACAGGTAGCGCATCATCCGATCTTCGTGGTTGCCCATGATGTAGAACACATGGACGCAGTTGGAGATCTTGATGAGCGAGTCAACAAGACGACGGGTTTCGTCGAGCTCGTGCTGCATGTCGGCAGCGACGCGAGGCGGACGCGCCCAGCGTGACAGCGCGAACACGTCGGCGACGTCGCCGATAAAGATAATGATGTGGGGCTGGTAGTCCTTGAGGAATGCCTTGATAGCCCAGATGGAGGCGACGTCGTGCGCCGGAACGTGGATGTCCGGGAGAACAACGATGCGCGTGCCATCGGGCAAATCGAGCGGCAAAATACCAGCGAACGAAAGATGGCCGAGACCCTTGTTGGCATTACGGCGCGCGATTTCCGCAACGAGAAGCTGACGCATCTCGCGGGTTTCGTAGCCGGTGGCCTTCGCAAGTTTCTTAGCAGCATCTTCAATAGAAGACGCGTGTGTCTTATGCATGGCTAATTAACTCCTTCTCGCCTTCGGTGTACGGAGGCGTGGTTGAACCTCGCGACGGACAGGGCAAGAGCGCTCTGTTGGTCACGAGGATTTCGCATGCCTCTGAGTCGAGGCGAGAATATTGGTTGACGAGAGAAGCCGGGATGGCTGAACTCTCAGGGAGACAAAACCCTCACTTGCCGGAGCAAGGGTCTCTTATTGGGAGAAACGGTGGTTGTGCTTTGCTTTTGGATGGACAACCGGGTGTGTGGGGATTGGATAGAAGACATCCAGAGACTAGAAAACTTAAGGGATAACGAACAATGAAGAATTCAGTAATAAACAGCCCGATTAGCCACAGCTAATGAGCATTCCGCTTGTCAAGGGACCCGCCTATACAATGATTGTTCGCCACCAGCGCCCCACTGAACTGGTTCTCCGCGCGCGTAGTTCTAGAATCCCGATCACCTACCAGGTTCTGATTTAACAAGGCCTAATAAAGAGAGTACTTAGACAAACACTTAGCGAGGCTGAGAAAGCCCACCCCGACGGGATTAGCGGACGCTAAGGTTGGCCGTTTATGAGCGTCCTCTTAGCCAAGAACCGGATCCGATACGCCTTCCGCCATGTGTTAAGTGCTCGCACTCGATGCGCGAATGTCGAAGAGGCTCGCTTACAGAAGCAAAGCGCACCCGAGCAATATTGACGAAAGATCGCTCGCAACCTGCTAACTGGTGCAGTTACGAGCACGACTCGAATAAAGTACCGATATTTCAGTGATATCGCAAAATTGCACCTGAGCCAATGCAATTTCACCGGCACAGGTTCGTTCCCGAACCGAATGATGAACGCCTTCCACACAGAATCAGGATGTATGTTCGACTTTTTCGTAGAGCGCTTGACGCGGATTAGGCTCTTGCGATAGTTCTTGCAGTCGCTGATAGAGTTTCACTTCTTCGCCACTCAGTTTCTTCGGAATAACGACGTCGACAATCACTATCATGTCAGCGCCGGCCAATCCTAAACCCTTAAGCCTGTGCATACGGCCTTGCTGGGTCAACGGTTGAATTTTCATCGACACTTTGCCGGTCGCAGTCGGAACTTGGATCTCCGCGCCGAGCATCGCTTCGTAGATAGTAATCGGCACCACGCATTTTATCTCTTTGCCGAGAACCTTGAGCAAAGGGTGTTCGCGCAGTTTAATTTTGAAAATCAAGTCACCGTATTTGGCGGCACGCAAATCCCAGCGTCCCTGTCCTTGCTTCCGAATCTCGACGCCATTACAGAGTCCCGGCGGGAATTCAAATTCAGCGGTTCTATCGACATTGAAATAACCCAGGCCGCGACAAGCGTTACACTGCATTCGTTCAAGTGGTTTCTTATCGGCGCACTCTTCGCATGGTGTCGGATCGGTGATGATAATCTGCTTTCGAGTACCCTTAACCGCTTCCTTCAAGGTGATTTCCATCTCCATCTCCAGCGCTTGCGCCTGGATATGGACTTCCTCCGGTGGTCTCGGCTTGGATGCATCTTGGGTTGATTTCTTGTCCTTGGTGACCTTACCCCAGAGCGCCCTGACATCCGATGTCTGGCGAAAAACATCGCTGTTTTTATCGTATTCCTTGCGCCGAGCCGGGTCCATCAACACCGCGTAGGCATCCTGAATGTCTTTGAATGCGCGAGTTTGAACCTCTGCGTCCACAGCTTGCGCGGTTATATGCGGGCCGAACTTCTCGTAAAGGTCGTTATAGCTCTCTTGAATTTCGTTGGAAGTCGCACCTGGTCTAACACCGAGGATGTAGTAATAATCCTTCTGCGTCTTGGTCGGCGCGTTCGATTTTTCGTCATTTGCCATAACGTATCAGCTCTTGCAAGACACCATCCCGATATTAAGAGACAGTGGGCACATGAGGCCAGCGATTTTATTGTCTACTAAGTCGCCCAGGAGGGGCAGCACTCCAATAATACACAGAATGAAAGGAGTAGCAAATATTACATACCACGCCACGCCGCAAATCTCGCCTATCGGTCAGTCATTAGCGAAAGATTGGCGAAATGTCTTATAACGAGATTTTTTAGACATCGTTTTTTAATGAAGGAAACTGAGACTACAACAAAATTATTGGGCAATCTTCATTTAGTAAACACCACGTACAAATAAACCGAACCGAACAACCGCTTCGCAAGAGGCGGTTTTTTCTTGGCGGCATAGCAAGCAAATAACCGCCCCCTGGGGAGCGGCTATTCACTTGCTTTCTGTCAGTCGGAGGTGACTTCAGGGTGAGGCTTCAATCAGTGCTTAGCCGCACTTCGAGTACCCGCAGGATTGGCAGACATTGCACCCATCAATGCGGATGAAGTCTCCGCTACCGCACTTGCCGCATGATTTGCCACGCGCGCCAGAGTCGATGGTTGGCGAGGATTGCTGTTGACCTGAGTTCGTTATCGCAGCCTGAGAAACGATGCCGTGATTGAGTGCTTCTTCAGCTTCTGCCATGCCTTCATGATTGACGGCATAGAGGCGTCGATAGTTCTGAATCGCTTTGGCTAAACCATCGCATGGAGACTGAATCACGACAGCCTTATCAGAGTCCTTAAACTTGAAGAAGGCTGGATAGCCGGATTGAATGTTGACGAGCTGTTTTACAATCTCCATCTCGGCTTTAGAACGCTCCTCTTCTCCAAACTCAGCAGCGTACTTCAGGAAAGCCGAGGCCAGGCGTCCAACGGCTTCGAACAAACCGCCTTCAATCGCTCCTGGTTTGCCCATGCGCGCGTAGACTTCGATTAGTTCACCGGCACGTTCCACTTCGTGATTCAGACTGACGTGCAGCGTCGAGCCACCATCCTCGGTGCCGACCCGAACTTTATAAGTTTGCCCCGTAGTTTCCTCAACGTTGATGTTGCGCCGTTCTCGGTGACCGAGCAAGGAGAGCAGATCAGATTGGCGGTCGTAGTCTTCTTTGGCAATTTTTTCTACCGGTTGGCTCAGCCTCGAACCGTCCGGATAGAAGGTGATGTCCTTGACTCCAAGCCTCCAAGCCAACATTGAAGCTTCCGACACGAGTTCTAGACTTGAATCTAGAGGAATGGAACACGTATTGGAAACGGAGTTGAATGCTTCAGGGTATTCAGCGGCACCTTTATGAATTGCCGACAAATGTTTGATATATTTTTCCGGATCAACTTCTACGCGCACCGGATAGGCTCTCTGAACAGCAGCGGGCACTTCTTTTAACCCACGGCATGATTTGTGGTTGTCACGAATGCGCTTAAGAAGAGCCTTTTCGCCTTCTTCCGTATCCGGCCAGGCCCCATGTTTTTGCATCATCTCCTTAAAGCCTGGTGCCAGGAAATCAACAAAACGACTGCGAACTTTGCGAGAGAATACGATGCCGTTGTGCGGATCTACTCCCCATGTAGTTTGTAGAGCTTGAGCCAGCGTGCCTGTCGGCGCATTGTTGGTCATGCAACTGTTTCGTACACGCAGTCCTTTTTTGTGGAACTTACTTCCTTCCCAAAGTGGGTAAACTCCACGTTCCTTCGCCATTTCAATCGAGGCATCGACACTGGCTTTGGTGTATTGCCGGAAGAGATTCTCAGTAGCCTCAAGACCTTCAGGACTTCCGAACTCGGTACCAAGTCGAGAGAGAAACTCGGCGATGCCAGCGAAGCCGCCACCGTTTCGACGCTCCATACGCGCGGTCATATTTTGCGCAGGAATTGGATACCAGCTCACATCGGTGACGTTATCCATGAAGCGCTGCTGAATACGCGCAACCGTTTTCATCGCTTGCATATTGTAGGAACCATCAGGATTCCAGAAGTCTGGATGGGCAGCATGCATCGAAGAAAGATTGCAATTGCCCATGTAATAGTTACCGTCTTTACCGGGACCAGCAGGCAAGAATTGCTCACCACAAGGATTGCAGGTGTTCAAATCATAAATGTGGTCGTTGGCATTACCGGCATTGATCGTGTCGTAGAAGCCGAGACCAGGTTCGCCCGAGTCACGCATACCCTCGACTATCCGGTTGAAGATTTCCGGAGCGTAGAAGTGACCTTTGACCTTGACGTACTTATCCGTGATCTCAACGATCGCGTGCTTCAGATTACGCGCGGCTTCGATCGCTTCTGGATAGGCTTTGATGTCGACTGCGTATTCTTGGTAGGTCGGTTCTTTGGTCAAACGATTGACCTTGACCATTCCGGTTTTCTCGTCGTAAATCGGCTTGCGCGGATCATAGAGTTCACCAGTCCAGCGCTCTTTAGCAAAGGTGGCTGAATAGAAACTGCGATTGGCGACAGCTTCCATGAAACCAGGCATAGCAAGAACGGTGACATTTGTATTCTTGAGGAAGTTTTGACGTTCCATATAAGAATGGAAACGTTCACCGTAGCGTTTCTCCGCCATCTCGAGAATGCGTTTTTTGTATGACATTCCATCTTCGCCGATTTCCTGACGAACTTCAGAGCGCACTTCTTCAAATACGCGTGACATCACCGGTGGTGGTATCAGTTTCTTCTTATCGATAAAGAAAAGAATGTCCGGGTGGTCTGAGTTTCTCAACTCAATCAAAGCACCACCTCGACGACCACCCTGAGCGACAGCTTCTACGGCCTTCGCGATGGTTTTTTCATAGAAGCGATCCGGACCGGAAGCAGCTGCGCCGTTCGAAATAACCGAAGCCCATGGACGCAGAGTCGATGTATTGATGCCCATTCCCATAGCCGCTTTAGCAGCCAATGCTTCGATACGGGCAGCTTCCTGAATGCCTTCCAAACTATCCTCTACATAAGTAACACCACAAGCAGCAAGACAACCTTTCCCTCGCAGAGAGGCGGCCAGATGACCCATCGAGATTTCACTCTCGGAAAGCGTCGTAGTGTTGCCGGACTGAACCGCTTTTCTGAGTTCTTCGGATTTGAGCCAAATTGTTGTTTCTTTCAAGCCACCAATTTTCCCGTGAGCCCAGTATTTAAGAACTTCCAGCGAAACTTCAGGATCGGCATTGATATTCGCCGGCGTATTCGCCCAGAACTTCTGATTGCCGATGTGGTCGGCGAAGGTTTGCGACCACTGGACAACGGCTGGGTGCTTCAAAGCGTCAGCAAGGGAGAGTTCGATCAGTTCTTGAGGCGTAAGCACATATTTCAATTCGGCTATACCGACAGATGTGGCGACGCGATTGATAATGCCGGACACATCTTCCAGCGGTTGTCCGGTGACAGTGTCGCGCTTGGCGTACAGCCCGGTCAGAGTTTCCTGAGTGGCTTCAAAATATCTTTCGTTGTAATTTTCTACTTTGCGAACGGGCGTTGAGAGTGACAGTTCAAGCTTGTCCGTGGGCTTTTTATCTTGACCTTGCTTGGAATCGGTGACATTCATCATATTCGGGCTTCCCTTCCTTCTATTGGATATGGATTTGGTACAGACAGGGGATGGCAGACAGAGTGGGATATCCGCCGCCGCTCTCGCGAGCATACGGGCGCAAAGCTAGTTAGCCAGGGCGATTCAGGCACCGGCAATACAATAGAAGGACCAGAAAGCAAACAACTCTGCCTTCACTGCCTTAGCTAACTTTCAATTGTGCGTTCAAAAATTTCTTGAGATCAATGGTACTAGGGATAGGGTCATGCATCAAGTATGTAAAGTTCACTTGAAAACCAGGCGCGACGCCGCTTTCCGAGTACCTGTAATTCTCTTCAGACTTTTGAACAGGAAATATCCGAATTCTCTAATAGAGGGCTTTACCCAGATATAGTGTTAGTGCTAGTTGATGCAATGACAAATCTCCGTCCCAAAACCGCGTGACTGTGTGACCTAACAGGATCGCGATAGGTAGTAGATATACACCACAGATGCCACCACTCTCTTGGAATTATCGGCTACTCATTTTGCCGTGACACCACGGGCGGGGCGTATATTTTTGAAGACTCTTGAGTAGAACCTTCTCGCTATCGGCATTAACAGCAGACCGATAATTCATACCGCGCAGGATGGATATATCGACACGACCAAACGCACGGACACTGTATCGATCCACCACCTCGAACAGATATAAATCGACATCCGTCCGATATAGATCCACAAAACGCCGCCACACAGCCAACTGTTCCAAGCTCGGCGACGTACTTTTTTGTATGTTTTGCATATAGATCTTCAGATAAAGAATGGAGCAGATCCGGCCGATCAGATAGAGAGCCGAAGCGCACTTCGATATCACAAGCACTCGCCGCACTAGCACGAAGATATACCAAACACATACACCGAAATAGAATGAGAGCCCGGTCAGCAAAGCCTTTCGGACAACCTATAAGACGTACGGCGCAAATCAGATTGACGATTTCTCATTCAAGGTCGAACAAACACCGCGCGCGCTCTTTCCGAGCTGAGCTAGGCTTCGCGCATCCCCACTCCACACGCTAAAGCATAGAAGTACTAAACCAAACCGATTCGACTCAATTAAACTGCCAAGAAGCTTTCGTGCCGGGTGGTGGATACCAGACTAATGCTTAACTCGCAAGGAACTGAGGGTAATCGCGATTGCCCACTCTTGCGTGTCTGTTGATTGAACACCAGGAGCATCTGAATGAAAACCTTGTACCTCACGTTCATGAGCGCGCTTTTGCTCGCGCTCACCGCTGAAGTTTCGCGTGCCGACGACCGCATTAGCGCCTTGCGCTACGTGACCGAACAGCCTGATCTCGACAGAGGTGAGTTGAAGCGCACGACATCTTACAACGCCACCGGCGTTCGCGTCGGCGTGAAAGTGGAATACAGCAACGGCCGCGTCCGCAATGAGTCGTACCGACAGGACGGCACGCTCAGCGCCATCCATGTCACAGACTTCAAAGGCTGGTCGCGCGACACCAAATACGGTGATGACGGAAAAATTCCGGTCGTCGAGGTCATTCGACGAGAGGACCGCTTACAAGCCAAAACCGAGTACTTGCCCAAGGGCGCTCTTCGGATCACTCGTTACGGATTCGACGTTGACCCCAAAATCGATTACGTCGACGAAGTCGATGCGCAGGGCAATGTTGAGCGCTCACACTACAGCTTCGACCAACAGAAAACATCCGTCTCCAAGCTGAAGAGAGAGGAACTGGGCGCTGGTAGCGTCAAGTGGACAAAACTCGATGAGACCACGGGGAAGCCAAAATCCATAGAAATAATTCACGCCGACGACAGCGTGAAGCGAATCCACCTTGGCGCCGACGGTGTAACGGTCAAGAAAACGGCGACCTACGAGTCGATTTTCGACAAGTACGCTTCGCCAGTGGCCGAAGAATTCTACAGCTCCGCCGGGATTCTGAAGAGCGATCGCAAACGCATCCCTGAGACGCGCTTAGAGATCCGCGCATTTCAAACCGACGGACAAACGCCGTTGTACAAGCAAGTCTGGCGATACGAGAAGCGCGTTGCCAACAAGAAGCCCTATCGTGCCACCGACTGGCTGCTCGAGGTGATCGAGGAATACAACCACGATGGAACGCTTGCGCGAAAGCTGTTCTTCGACCGCCAGGGCGTGAATGTCGCAGAGGTGCACGATATCACCAGCGGTGTCGTAACGACAAGAACGAAGCTCAACGACGACGCTACAAACCGCGTGAATGCAACGGTTTCCACAATCGAAACCACCGTGGGAACGTCCTCCACCAAAACGTTCATTATGCCGTCCGGAACGAGGCAAATCGTCCCGATTGACGAAAAACGACTACTGGACCCACATTACGGCGAAAAGGAGCCCGGGATCGTTCGAATTATCCAGAGTCACCAGTAACCTTAGACGCTGATTAACTTGAAGGTAGCCGTCCCCAAAGGGTGGTGATCGTGCGATCACCACCCTTCTTGTTTAAAACCGGTGGTGACCATGCTCATCACCGGTTCTGCTACAAACCTTCCCGAGTCACGTCTTCACCGATCCAGTTTTACTATTTTATATAATATTACACAGACTAATACAACTTTTTTTAAGCGAAGACGGTCAGAAAGGGGTCTTTCTGCCGTCCTCTAGTTTCTCGAAACCGGCGTTTTAACGCCCGCCGGCGGTCAGGGTTTTACTAACTCTGCCGAAGCAGAGCGGCGCGTGACGGAGACTTGAGAAAACTGCCTGACCAGCAGTTCTCCAAAGTCGACCCTCCGTCACGCGCCATGCTTGCGTGCTGGTTACGCCCAGAGCGGCTCGTTACCGAAGATGCGCTGGTCGCGCATCGCCTGCTTGTCGAGCCGGCCGTCGTCAGTGAGGATGACGGTGAGCGGCGCGGTGTTGCGGTTGCGGCGGATGCCACGGCTGCGACGGACGGGAACGCTGCGGACGGTTTCCTCGTGCAGGCCGAAGTGGCCCAGACGACGGTCCCGCAGGTAGTCCTTGTGGGTGGCGCCGACGTCGAAGCCCGGGTCGAAATCGACCTCGGTCTTCTCGCTGACCGGCTTGGTAGCCGCGGCGAAACGCTTGTCGGCCTTGCGACGGCAGGCGTGGTGCCCGCAGTGGCCGAGGCGACAGTCACGCTTGTAGTCCTTCAGCATGGCGCCGAGGGTCTGGTCCGAATAACCGCTGTTGTTGGTTGCGTTGGTCTTCATGGTCATCATCTCCTAGCTTTCTGCCCTCTCGGGCTGGTTAGAGACAACACCACCTGTGGTGGCGCGCCTCGGGAAGTGCCGACACAGCGACATCGCTTGCCGACTGTTTTGCCGAACCGGAGCTACGTCCTGCCCGACGAAATTCAATGTTGAGCTAAAAAACACATGACCAGGACCTCCGAGTGCACGATTGCACCCGGAGGTTAACCAGTCACGCGGCGAGTTGACCTCACCGGGCTTGTATCCACCGCCATCCGGCAGTGAGTCGACTAGCCAGGTCGACGTTGTAACTCCGTGAGCGAGCACACGCACACGAAGGTCGTTGTGAACGTGTTCGAGAGTCGAACACGTGGTAGCAGCCCTCTGGCGAACTTAGTTCCAGAGCGGCTCGTCGCCGAACAGGCGCGCCATGCGCATCGCGCGCTTGTCGAGCGTGCCGTCCTCGCGGAGGATGACGGGCACCTCGAACTCGGGCTCGTTGATGTCCGAGTTGCCGCAGTCGAAGTCCACCGGGGATTCGCTGAGCACC
This sequence comes from uncultured Candidatus Obscuribacterales bacterium, assembly GCA_964600935.1. Classification (GTDB taxonomy): domain Bacteria; phylum Cyanobacteriota; class Vampirovibrionia; order Obscuribacterales; family Obscuribacteraceae; genus JADYXR01. The sequence goes on along the minus strand of CAZRMH010000207.1, from coordinate 3,081 downwards.
GCGCTGTGGCCGAAGTGGCCGAGGCGACGGTCGCGCAGGTAGTCCTTGTGGGTGGCGCCGACGTCGAAGCCCGGATCGAAGGCGACCTCGGGCTTGCGGGTGACACGGACGACGCGCTTGTCGGCCTTGCGGCGGCACTGCGGATGGTTGCAGTGACCGAGGCGGCAGTCGCGGAGGTGGTCCTTCAGCATCGCGCCGAGGGTCTGGTCAGAGTAGCCGCTGCCGTTGTCGCTGGTGGTGGTGGTGGTGGTGGTATTCATGGTCATAATCTCCTAGCTTTCTGCCCTCTCGGGCTGGTTAGAGACAGCACCACTCTCGGTGGCACCGCCTCGGGGGGTTGCCGACAGCAACACATGTCGCAGTCGGTGTTTTGCCGAACCGGAGTTACCTCCTGCCCGACGAAATTCGTGGTTGAGCTAAAAAACACATGACCGGACCCCCGAGAGCACGATTGCCCTCGGAGGAATACCAGCCATGCAGCGAGTTGCCTCACTGGGCTCAGACGCGACAGTTAAACCCGAGCCACTGGTTCAACTGCGAGCTACCGACCAATCACTGTTCGCTCAGGACAATGACCGGGAAGCGACGATTCGCCTCACTTGCCGCCGTGACGCAGAGGCACGATGGTGCGACGGACGAGCTTCACCTCGACTCCGCCGTAGTTCACCTTCATGCTCCCCTCCTTGTTGGTGCGAACCAACCGGCTGGTGAGCACGAAGTCGGAACCGACGGCTGCGCTGCAAGTGATGCAGAGCTCGGTTTCCGGCAGCGCCTTCATGCGCGCTTCCGGGATGGTTTCTTCACAACGAATGCAGTCCATGTGTCAGCCTCCTGCTGGTTGTCGTTGTTGGCACTTGCGCCCATCCTTGGATGCAAGCGTTAGATCACCTTCTCGGCCTTGGCGCGATTGGCGGCGTGCCGAAGCACGTAGCGCGCGAAGCCGAGATTGTTGGTGCCGTCGTAGCTGGGCGCCTGCATGAGGCCCGCATACTCCCGCACCTTGCGCTCCAACTGGCGGAACTGCTGGGTGGTGAGCGTGACCGCGACGCCGCCGGCGTAAAGCGCCAGAAGCGTCATGGCACGACTGGCCTTCGTGGTCCGGCGGTCACCGTCCTCATCGAGCGGGTTGGTGTACAGCGCCGCGATGGTGCCGCAGACAAAACCACGGTCGAAGGTGAGGAAGTTGGATGGCAGCCCGGTCCCCATCGGACCGAAGCCGCGGCTGACTTCGAAGTCGACTGCAACGTTGATTTGCGGATCTTTCTTGGACATTCTGGCTCCTGGTTCAGGGTTTGTGGACTTGGTGTCCTGATGAGAACCACAAGCGATCGATCGCTTGGTGACAGGACGGTGAGTAGCACCGACTTGTCGTTCCTTTTCGAACCGCCGCAGATGAGTGATCAGACCCATCTGATGTTGTCGTGGCGCGGAAACGGTCCGCCCACATAAGTGTCATAGCAAGCCTTGCCGACGACCTCCTGGATGGTATCCGGGGCCGCCGCGAGAAGCTGTTCGCACGTTTCGCTGACGCAACAGTAAGTGCATGCGCCGCCCACGCGGACGACGGACATATCCCAGCCCTTCACCCGGCAGACTTCGACCACTTCCTTGCCACCACCGTAGGTGCGCTTGTCGACGACGACGTGCTGCTTGTATCCCCGCACCAAGTCGAGGATGTGCTCGTAGATCTCGCCGCCGAAGGGATAACGCAGCAGGACGATTGGTTTGCCCGCTGCCATAGTCGCTTTGAGTTCGTCGACCACAGCGTCCAGGGTAGGCCCGAACGGCAAGTAGCGCGACTGAACATCGATTCCTAGAAAAATCATCTTCAGTCTCCTTTCTCATGAGAGCTGGGCTTGCGCCGCAGTTCGTTTGTGAAAGAGGGGTGGTGTGGTGAACCTTCCACCCCTCGCGATACTAACCTTCGAGCCTTAACCGACAGCCTTGCGGCTGAGCAGGACGCCAGCGCCATCGACGCGCAGCACCTTCGCCGAGACCGCCACGCCCTTGCGGAGCGAGCTGATCTTCATGCCGTTCATCTCGCTCAGCGGCAGCCGGGCTCGATGACCGTTTAACAAGACGATGACGTTGCTGCCTTCGAGCTGCCAATGTCCCTTGACGAGTTTGCCGACCGGGAACAGGAGGACCAGCGCCGGGTCCGGTTTGGCGCTCGGAGCCGGAGTGAGGTCCTCGATGCCTTCGATGACTTCGTCGAGATGCTCGCTCACCGTGTGGAACGGTTTGCCGGTGCGCCCCTCGCTGGTCGCGATGACGAGAACCTTGAATTCATCGCCTTCGCGCAACGAATCGAAGCGCGCCTGACGGTTTCCTTTCAGTTTGCAGAAGGGCAGACGGGCGTCTTCGCCGCTGTCCAGAGTGACCAGCACGCAGCTAGCGGCATGGTTGACGACGCGCACTTCTGCGCCTTCGATTTTTCCGATTGTTGACAGAGCCATGATAAAAATCTCCTACGGGTCGCCAGCTGGCATTAGCCGGCGCCCATGAGTTTTGTTAACAAGAGTTGGCACCACTTTCGGTGGCACCGGTTGCGAAGCTAGAGCCGCGAGGTTGGACCTCATGCTCTGCCTCATGCCAATCGTCCGCGCACAAGCGGAGACTGGGTCGCGAACTCTGCTCGAGCTATGCCAAGCTTCGAGAGTGCTCGCCAGTCAAAACAGCCGCGACGCTTATGCCTTGCGGCTCAGCATCGCGGCTGTCTGACCTTATTTCGAACTACTGCAGTTCTCGAACTACTTGCCGTTGACTGCGTCCAGGAACTGGAGCAGGTACAGGAAGAAGTTGAGAAAATCAAGATACAGACTCATCGTCAGCTCGATTGCCTTCGGCCAGGTGTTCTCCGAGCGTCCCAGCCGGAAGAAGTCGAACACGAAGTACCCTGCGAAGATCACCATGCCGAACAGGCTGTACACGATGTTGACCGTGCGGGACAGCCGGATGAAGATGCCGACCACGCCGACGATAATCAACCCGAACAGCCCCAGACCGAGATAGGTGCCCATGGAGCTGAAGTCAGCCCCGGAGAACAACCCGACCGCGCCGCAGACCGCCATCACGCCACTG
>CAZRMH010000206.1:0-13869 GCA_964600935.1 uncultured Candidatus Obscuribacterales bacterium | reverse complement strand
ATGTGCAAGACTCCTTCTTTCACACAAACTAATCTGTTTGGATTTGCAGGCGTGATCATGGGATGTTTTCTGAGATACTCCGTCATCGCGTCTGCCATTCTTACTTTAGTTTTGACGACGTTGGTTGCGCCAGCAAAGTCGTATTTTTCGCCACCTTCAAAATTGTAGTGATTCATGGCCATCTTGTAGGTCGCGGAATCTTCCACCGGCTTGAAGTTGCCTTTGCCGTCAGAGGCTAAGATGGTCAGTATACGGTTGCCTGACGGTCGCGACTGGTCGTATATAATTTTCAGACCGCTCACTTCGGCGAAGTGTCCGCCCATGCCATCGGCCAGGCTATGTTCGACTACACGTTTAACCACAGCACCGGTTACGGTGGCATAAACGATGTAATTTTCAAAGGGCAAAATTTGCTCGACTTGAGCAACAGTTATCGGTCCCTTTTGCAATACACCCCGGATGCCGCCACGGTTTTGGAACGCCATCGTCACGCCGTACTGTTTTCCACACTCGACTATTGCATCAGTGACGATGTCGCCCATTGACGTGTCACAGAGCGCGTTTTTCTTCTCGAAATAGTCCGATGCCGTTGAAACAACTTGTTTTGTTATGGCGGCAAACGGTTCGGACATCTTGTCTATGTAAGCTTTGAGGTCAGCTGCTTGAGCGGTTTTTGGTGTGATGTCAGTCAGTGAGTACGCCGTCATCTGCGGCTTGACTATGCCGTTTTGATCAAACGTTAGTTGCAACAAACCAACGGCGCGTCCATAGCATCCAGTTTGAACAATGGTCGTCGTGCTGCCGTCGGCGTGTTTCACGATCAATGGTTTTTCCAACCGTGTATGGCTGTGTCCTCCGACGATTGCATCTACCTCAGGAATGCGTTCGGCCAGCTCCTTTTCGGATTTTATGCCGCAGTGAGTGAGCAAAACTATTTTGTCGATACCTTCGCTTTTAAGCTTGAGGACTTCATCTCGAACCGGATTGATCCAATCGTTTCCTTTGATCTTTAATTTCACACCTTGCATATTCGTGGCGAGAGACTCTAAATCCGGCGTTACTGCACCGACGAATGCAACTTTTTCGTTTCCAATCGTTTTTATCACCGATGGTTTGATCAACTTTTCTAGCGCAGGCACCGCACTGGCATCAATGTTTGTGTTGATGATATCGAACTTTGCCTTGGCGAGCTGGTCCGCTAAGTTCTTCGCTCCATCGTCGAATTCGTGATTGCCGATCGTGAAAACGTCGTAGCCCATCTTGTTGAACAAGTTAACTTCAACGTCTCCTTTGAACTTGTTGTAGAGAATTGAACCTTGAAACATGTCACCAGCGTCAGCGGTCACCGCATCCGGATGTTTCTTCTTCAAATTGCGGATCACTTGACCCACACCAGCCATTCCGCCTATCGTTTTACCCTTGTCGAGGAAAGGCTCTTCGTGAGCATGTAGATCATTCGTATGTATTATGGTAAGAGTAAAGTCCTGTTTTTTTTCAGCCGCCCATGCGCGTGTAAAATTGGCTGGACTCAGGAGAAGAGTTCCGATGAATAAACCGAAGACGCCCGCTTTCAGCTTGAGATTGTCAGAATTTCTCTGTTTTGTTTTCACTTTGATTCTCTTCTATCCTGGTGATTCGATGGGAGCGTATGCACAGTCGACGACAGACAAGGCTTTGAATGCTGATTTCTTTCCTGAGAATGGTTGTCCAGTGCAACTGACCAAGGTTAATACGATTCTGGAGGTTGATCCCTTCGGGGCGCCAACCGCAACGAAAATATACCTTACTTATACAAATAATGCTTCGCAGGCGATTTCTGCGGTTAAATTTCGTTGTCGCTACAGTGACGCGGAAGGCAAGGACAAAGGCACGTTCCACGCCCATGACGCAGTTCTTGTTGGACCTGGTGCCAGCCGGTCGCAGAAGTGGAAGCGAGAGGGCGGGCTGCATCCAAACATAGCGGGTTTTCAAATCAGAATTTTGCAGGTTAAATACGCCGATGGATCTCTCTGGCAGAGTGCTCGCATGAAAGAGCTTATCAATCCCGAGGAAGGCGGCGGCGAGTCGTCGAACCAGCCAACTTCCCAACAGCAACAAACGCAACCCGTTAATCAGGCGCCTTCGCAGTCATATGGTGCCTCCCAACAGCAAACTCCGGCTCAGAGTCAGCCCGGTTACGATCAGCAACAGGCTCCACTGCAGGATCAGCAAGAAGGTTTCGATAAGAGCAAAGAATTGCCCTGGTAGTTTCCCTGGAACGGTGGTGGCTCGGTTTTTTATAATCTTTTCTGCACGAGAAAGTTTTCGCTGTTCGTGAGAAACTTAGTATGCTCGTATAAATGCTGAACACTGGCGCCAGGAATCTTTCGTGGACGACCTCGCTGACATTCTTCGAAATGACAAACTCGATAAACGCGAGTTGGTCAACTCGTTGTCGCCCATAGAACTGATAGCGGAACTTCCGATGCTTTTCAGTACGGAGGAAGCTTCGCTAGTCAACAAAGGCCTCGATCTCCTTATCCTGCTTTGCGAAAGTAGCAAAGAACCCGGGCACGCCAAACTGCTTGTTAGCACTGTCCTGTATGCGTTCGATTGTGAATCGGCTGAGGTACATGCACGGGCTCTGGCAATTCTAAACCGGTTTGCTTGCCCGCTGGATGCTGCTTTCGCTGAAGAACTTCAGCAACGACTTGGTCTGATTCACGCATCTCATAGACCGCTAGCGGAGGCTTTGCTTGCAACTACCAGTGGTGGCGCAATCGGGAACCAGTCTGCTTGTCGTAATAACGAAAGTGATGAACTGACTTTCGAAGATTTGACTAACCAATACGATAGACTCGATGCGCGCTGGCGTACACTTGCCGGCTGTGAAAGCGCTCTTGATGCCGCGCGTGGTAATTCGCCTCACGTTGAGGCCAATCATTTTCGAGCTGAAGAAATTGTTCGTCTCGATCCGAATGGTCGTGTTCAGGCAATTCGCGATCCGGACGAGTTGGTTGATTTGTTTATGCGCAGTTTGGAAACCGAGTTGCTCGAGCATGACGTAGAGCGCGTGCTTGAAGGCGCGACGCGTGTTCCCCGTCCTGCGCCCGGCGATTATTGGGATGCTCGATTAACCGCATTAGGTGCTCGCGCAAAACAGAGGTCCGGGTATCTTAGTGCTTTGGCACTGGCCTGGGCATTTGATTTAGCACCAGAACCTGATCAATATTTTGAGAGTTTGATTCACAAACGCGTTAACGCCGTTGCAATTCAGCTTGCGAACAGCGTTCCGGTTTACTTGCTTGCCACTCCGAGCCACGCGGGATTGTGGATTGATTCCAGAATTTTAGTAGACCGGGTGAAAAACATTGGTGATGTCGATAGTGCCACCACTTTGATCGAACAGGTTCAAGCACTGCTGAGGCTGGCTCCGGACCACAGAGAAGAAGCATTATCAGTTGCTGCTGAACTACCGGGCGAATTTGGAAGCGCTTTGCGGTATGCCCTCGGTTCCAATGTCGAAGAACTGGGAGCGAATGTGCCCTTGTGGGTTGCCGCCATTCGTGCTCGAGAGCCGCTAACAGAGCCGTATTGCATGATGGTGAAGTTGACGGCGAGAGAATTTCCTTCGGTCGGAAAATGTTTGAGTCCGCAGAGTTATTCGACGCAGACTGCTAAATTACTGAATCAATATATAGATAGCAGACCGGCGAGCCACGAGATGGCCGCTCTCATCGGTGACATGGACATTGGTAACATAAAGTCGCCGCTCTGCACTGAAGTTTATTGGGCTCGACAATTTCGTGCCGCCAGTGAATCTCGCGAGAATGGCAGCAGTTATTGGCAAGAAGATCGGTGGGAGCAATTGTTTGAATCCGATTTGCCAATTGGAGTGATGGCACTTCATTCCCTCGTGTATGGATTAACTGTCGGTTCTCCGGAAGCGCGACGAGTCGCGATTAACGCGCTGACAAAAACAATATTCGACGGTCGAGTCGATGGCGTGATGATCGCTTCAATCCTTGGCGATCACTATTCCGATTTGAAGACAAAACTATGGCTCGAAGCTCTTCATGCGATTTCACGAGTGTCCGCGTTGCATGCGCAAACCGTTCACGTCGCTCTGGAAACTTTACTGGGTATGGCGCCGGTGCCGGATGAGAATCCTGAGGTAACTATCCTGGAGGTCCTTTTCGAGATCAGTCGTCGGATAAATCGAGGCATCACCAGTGATACCGCTCGTAATTATCTGCATGCCCTCAGGGGTGGTGGCACGGCCGAAAGCTTAGGGCGAAACCTTCTTGAACTCAGTAGTTCTGAAAATTCCGAAAACGGAAAGGCGGCTGGTTTGATCGCTTTAAAGGAACGGATAAATCGTGCCAAGCGTTGGCAAGGCTGGTACACAGCCACTCTCGCTGCAGGACGCCTTCACTAGTCCCTGGTCGGCTTTTTTGAAACTTTCTGAAAATAAACGAAAGTCACTCGATTATCTGTCTTTCGGGGCCTATTCAGACCTTTTTTGTTGAGGTATTGTATATACACTTCGCTCTTACAATCTCATATCTTCACTTGTGACCCGCAAAGGATCACCGATAATGTTTATTCAAACACTCGGTTCGCTGATCTTGGTGGTCTGTGTGTCCTATCACCTCGTCACTGCGAGCTGGCAAGTCGTCTTGCTATCGTTTGTGGTGGCAGGTATCGGCTACGCTACCTGGATGGTTCGAAAAGCTCTCATTCGTCGCGCCAAAATTAAGGCGTTGTGGCGACGCAGTATTGAGATCGATGAAATTCTCGAAGTTGCAGTTCGGGAGGAGATGGCGATGAACTCACCAGCTCCGCTGTTTCCTGCCGCGAACGAACGTCGTTCCTCAATCGGTAAGACCTGTGTAGCCTTTGACGGTCCGGCAAAGCAATCTGCCAGCACCGACCCCGGCAAAGCAGACCCCATTACTACTCCCAGTACCCCCACGAACATCGGCGTCCTTGGTCACGTGGTGCGCGAATGCACTACGGACCCATCAAAACGCGTGTACAAATTCTCGATGAAAGCGCTTGCCAACTCTCGCGTTCAGAGAGTTCACGATCAAGCGATTATGGTTTAGGTTTAATTGCTCAAGATTTTGGTCTAGACGCTTAAGCGACTACGGCGTAAAACGCTCAAGTGAATATGCTGAAATACTTCGGCAATATGGTGCAAAGATTCCGGTGTTCTGATGTCGCTGTAAAGCAACTAATCAGCGCCGGATTCTTTTCTTACATCCTTCAATTGGTCTTTTTGTTGGAGGATGTTCTGTTTTTGTTCGCCTAAATGTTCCACCATTTCTCGTTCGTATTGCAGCTGTTGCTGTTCGATCTTTTGCTCGTTACTCTGGCGTTCTTGACGCAGCTCTCGATTATTTTCCTTCTTCATCTGTTTCAAAAGTTCTTTCGGATTCTGAGCACCATCCGGTCCTTTCGACCAGGTGGCACCAAGCACTTTGCCGGATTGCACTTCAGCGTGGCCGGACTCAGCAACTGTTCTTATCTGATCGCTGGATTGATTCAGTGAATTTTCGATCTGTGTTAAATCTTCCGGTTTGAGCTTGCCACCGTTTTGTTGCCGTAATTGTTGAACCTGTGCGGCAATGTCGTCGACGTTACGTTTTAAATCAGTAGCCTGATCTTGGGTAATCAAACCGACCTTGAGTGCGTGGCTGATGCGCCAGTGTTGCCGCTGGACGCGTCCGTCTACCGGATCGCGAAGGGCTGTGCCTGCGATGTTCTTCTCTATTTTGCTTCCATCGCCTTTGCTCTGGCTGCCAGCTGAAACGCCAGCGCTGCCAACTTGAGCAAATGCTGGATTGGCTGCCGTACAAGCTGCAACCGCGAAAAGAAGACCTTTTCTCATTAATGTTGCCATAGAAATGCCCTCCTTGTGCCCCTGATCAAAATACCCAGGAGTGGCCGTCGTCAATCGAATTCTATCCTCGGAAACTTTGGTTTGCTTGAGGACGAAGTGTGATCGTGGATAACCGATACTGTCAGCTTTATGTAGTTTCATCGTTTTCGAGAGACACGTTTTTGTAAACGGGCCAGCACTTGTTTCGGTTCGTCGAGTTTTGCTGCGATACAGACAGCGCAGTAGGTTGCCAGACCAACTCCGCCGCCCATGACGATAGAGAAGAGCAGGCTTGCGAATGCGCCGACGGAACTAGGCAGTTTGACAAACTCGACGCACCATTGTTGAACGTAATGCGAAGTGATACCACAGGCAAGCGATGCGGTAAGCATGATTATGGCTGGTCGAATCAACAAATGTATTCCAAGCGAACCAATTTTCTTTGTAAGCAAAACGGAAAGCATGGTCATATTGAAGATGGTTACGAGCGTTGTCGAAAGAGCGATACCGCCGATTCCCAGTGGTCCGACCAGCATGTAGTCGGCGCCCATTTTTACTGCGACTGAAAGCAGCCCGACTTTAAAAGGCGTTTGAGTATCTTTGTGTGCATAGAAAACCCGCGTGAGAAGGTCTCTGGACACATAGAAGAATGCTGATGGTACCAGGTATGAAAGACCGAGCACGACAAGCTCTCGGGAGCTGGCGTCGAAGTGACCTCGCTCGAATAATAGTTTCACAATCGGGTTTGGAATGGCGAGCAGCATCGTCACTAGTGGAAGGACAGTGAACCACAAAATTCGAAGGGCTTTGCGATATTCTGCTTTTAGTTCGTCGACTTCGCCTGCCACCACCTGTTCGGTGAACCGAGGGAGAATTGGCACTAGCATCGCGGTGAGTAGAACACCGAGCGGAAGTTGCAAAAGTCTGTTCGCGTTTTGCAACGCCGTTAAACTGCCGGCTGGAAGTGAGGAGATGAAGAAGCTGTCGGTGAATACGTTGAGTTGTCCGATTGAAGTTCCAACCGCGGCCGGTCCGATCATAAACAGATACTCTTTCAGACCAGGTCGCAGTTTAAAATCGAGAGCGAAACTTGGTTTTGCTCTCATCATGCCTGGGATTTGAACCAATAATTGTCCGACAGCACCGATCAGGGTTCCAACCGCAAGACAAAGTCCGGCGTCATCGTGGAAGAAAAGCACGGCAATAACAATCGCTATGCTTGCCACCGCCGGTGATAGCGATGGCCATGTGAACTCTTTGTAGGAGTTTGATATGCCAGCACCCAGCCCGACGAGGCCGGCAATCAAAATTAGAGGAACCATGATTCTCAGCTGTACGAGGATAGAACTCCAGAGTGTCTGCCGCTCCGCCTCGGGTAGTCCGTTTGCCGCGAAAACCAGTGGTATCAAATAAGGTGCAGCAATATAGAGAATGGCGGAGAACAATGTCAGAACCAAAAAGGTCAGGGTCATGAGCTGACCGACCAGTTTGCGTTTGTCTTGGCCTTCCGGTTGTGAAGATAAGATTGCAACACCAGCTGAGTGAAAAGGACCGCCGACGCCGCCGAAGAGAACGAGGATGTTTCCGGTGAATTGGTAAGCGTAAAAATAGGCGTCAGTGATAAGGGACGTGCCGAAGACTTGGAGAACGACAATGTCGCGAACTAGTCCGAGGGCTTTTGAGAGCAGATTTAAAATCGCGACCAGACCGAAGGTTTTCGCCAATCCCTCGCGTTGCGGTTTCTTCGGAGGTGAACCGCTGTCGCCGCCGTCAGCGGAGGTCGATTTATTGTCGGCGCTGCTCGCGTTGTTTTCAGTGCTTTCGATTGCGCTGAGGTCCGCTTGAATCTCGTTAATTTCCGCATTCACCTCGGCAGCCATCATGCCTTCAGTTGCGTCCGGGTTTCTTTCGGAAATCTGCGGACCAGCTTTTGCATCCACATCTTGGAGTTCTCCAGCAATCTCCGAACCCTCAGGCACTCTCAATTCGAGCGAGGATTTCAGTTTTAGTCTTTTAGATGATCCAGGGTCAGCAAACTGCAGAAACAGATCATCTGGCTCTGCTATCGGTTCGACAGATGCGCCTTCTGATTTGTTGCTTACAGGATGTTTAGAGTCGCCTGTCGGCTTCCCTTTTGCCATTTTTCAGGTCACTCTTTCTTCGTTTGACCAGGCAGCGGAGGTGGCGACATTGCAGCTTTTTGAACGCGCTGCAGGTCGGCTGCGTACTTTATGGATGGTGATTCGCTAAGTTGAACTGGTTTGCCATCTGGTCCTGCAAATCGGCCTTTCTCAACTACCGTTTTATACGATTCCGGAATGGCGAGCAAACGTGCGGCTTCTCTTGCGATTGCGTTGAAAACTGGTCCGGCGACCGTGTTGCCCCAACGTCCATCGGTTTGTGGATTGTCGACCGCCACCATGATAAGCAGTTGCGGATCGTCGTAAGGCAAGTAGCCGACGAACGACGCAATAGTCTGGCCGCCGATATAACCGCGTCCACCTTCTCTAACTTTTTGCGCCGTCCCTGTTTTTCCTGCGACTCGATAACCTGGAACGCTCTTGCCCGCGATTTGCGATCCCTGGGTAATGTTGTCGGCAAGCAGTCTGGAAACCAGTTTCGCTGTTTCCGGTTTAATTACTTGTCTGCGCTCAGGCTCGTTCCACTTCTCGGTGACGCCTGTTCTTGGATCGTATGTTCTTCGAATGATGTGTGGTTGAACCCATGTGCCGCCGTTTGCAATCGTGCCGACACCAGCTGCAAGCTGAAGTGGTGTTACTGCAATTGCACCTTGTCCGAAACCGGTTGTCGCCTGGTCCAGCGCTTTCCAACGTTTCCAGTTCAACAACAAACCGCGTGATTCACCAGGCAAATCGATACCTGTTTTTCTGCCCAGACCAAAATCATAGAGTTTGTCGTAAAACTGCTTTGGTGTCATCCGCAGTGCCACTTTCGCGGCACCGATGTTACTCGAGTGGATGAACAAGTGCAGCAAGTCGATGGTGCCGTTGCCGCCGTGGCTGTTGTGAATTGTGCGATTACCGATTGAGAATGCACCGGAGTCGCTGAAAGTCACGTGCTCGTCGATAGCGCCTGTGTCCAATCCTGCTGAAACAGTGATTGTTTTAAAAGTTGATCCTGGCTGATAGACATCGACCATCGCCCAGTTTTTCAAAATACCGAAAGGATACTTCGAGTAGTTGTTCGGATCGAATGTTGGGTAGTTTGCCCAGGCGAGAATTTCTCCATTATTAGGATCGGCCACGATTGCTGTCGCGCGAGAGCATTGCGAGTGGGCTGCCATCGCGAACAATTCTTTCTCGGCAAGATGCTGAAGCGAATTATCGATGGTCAACTCTACGTGGCGACCAAGTGGTGGCGTGATGTCCCAGGTCGGACCTTTATGTGGTAGCAAGATTGTCTTGCCACGACCATCTAGCTGTGGCTTTGGAATTTTGCCTGTGCTGGTTAGAGATTCTTGTTGTGACTGTTCGACACCACCCTGACCGTCGGTATCAGTATTGACGTAACCGAGGAGATGGGCTGCCATCGTGCCTTCCGGATAGTGTCGGAATGGACGCGGCACAATATCTAAGCCTGGATAATTGAGTTTTTGAAGTTGATCGACGACTTCACGTTCCAGATGTTTAGCCACTGTTACGACTGGATGCTTACCAGTGAGTAACTTCAACATTTTGTCTTCTGGCTTACCCATCACGGTTGCAAGCTTCTTCGCGGCATCTTCCAGCGGCACCTTTGCTTTCAACAGACGTGAGTGAACAAAGATGTCGTATCTTGTGGTATCAATCGCCAGCGGTAAACCATGTCGGTCTGTGATGGCGCCACGATGCACGAGAAAATTAGTTTTCTGGCGCTGAACGAATGCCTTGCTCGACAGATGGTCGCCTTGATGCACCTGCAGGTAATACAGGCGACCGACGATACCGAGGACGCATGCCAGCAAGAAGAACTGGAAGAAGCGCAAACGCCATTGCGGCGAGCGTGGACGTCCTCTCGGCTTGCGAGGTGTTTTCCGGTACGTGTTGATATCTACCGCTGGGCCCGGCAAGGCAAGTCTCCCGATAATCTAGAGCAAAATCATCGTTTTCAATTAAACAAGATTTTTGCCCTTTCGGGCATTAGTATCCTGACATCAAAGGCAGATGATGTTTATGCATCTTATATGCGATGGTGGTCGGTGCCTTCTGCTCTTTGACGATCAGAACCTGTTCCGGCACACGGAGTCCGAATCTTCCGACTACGCTGTCTTGAATCTCACCATATGATATTGATTTCAGCAATTGAGCTGACAGTTCAGAATTTTGTTCACTTGTTCTGCGAGCTTGTTCTTGTAACTTGCCGACATCGTGTGAGACGACAACGTCGAGTCCATATGCGCAGATAGCTATTCCGCATAATGCGACCAGTCCAGCTTGAAGTGCGCGGTTGGCTTTTATAAGTAGAGGTTTTGTACGAGTTTTTGGAGTTGGTGATTCGACTGGTACCAGATGTGGTTTTGCCACCGGAGCTGGTGCCTGGTAGGCAACTGCTGGAGCTGTGTTGTCTGTGAAGGCGACTGGCCAGGTTCCGCGGTTGTCGGCAGAAGCTTGTGCCATCACAGTGGAGCCACCGGTGGTGTTACGAGTCAATCGATTGTTAGTAAAAGAGACAACTTGCGAACTGCGTCGTGGCGGCGATTTGAGGCTAGTGGTCATATATGCGGTATCCCTAATCCAACTTTTCTCCCGCCCGTAGTTTAGCACTACGTGACCGTACATTGGCAAGTACTTCTTCTCCGTCAGCAACAACTGGTTTACGCGTAATTATCAGTAATTGCGACTTTTTGTTGCATGTGCAAAGTGGCTGCCTGGGCGGGCAAACGCAGCTTACAGCGGCACTTCTGAGAAATTGCTTAACCAGCCTGTCTTCCAGTGAATGAAACGTGAGAACCACGAGCCGGCCGCCCGGAGCGAGCATTGCACAGGCATCGTCTAAGAATTTTTCCAGACTTTGCAGCTCTTGATTTACAGCTATACGAATCGCTTGAAACGTCCGTGTAGCAGGGTGTTTGGATGCTTCACCTTTGTCTCTTTTGGACTTTGGTTTCTGAGATTTTCTCAATGTATTTGCAACGATGGCAGATAATTGACCCGTCGTTTTTATTGGACGCTGCTGGACGATATATCTGGCAATCCGCCTTGCGAACCGTTCTTCGCCGTATCGGAAAATGATATCGGCGAGATCCTCTTCATCGATTGTGTTTAATAATTCTTCTGCAGTCTGTCCGCGGGTTTGATCCATACGCATATCTAAAGGGCCATCACGCATGAAACTGAAGCCCCGGTCGGCTTCATCGAGTTGCATTGATGACACTCCCAGGTCGGCCAGAATGCCACCGTCGATGGTGTTGACGCCCATTTCGTTCAACTTTTCTCGCATCTCGCTGTAGTTCGAATGGATCAGCTTGACGTTTTCCGGCACCAGACCTTGTAAACGCTTAATCGATGAGAGATCTCTGTCGATACCATATACAGTGCTACTCGAACCGGTATCACTGGCGATGCGCAATAAATGTCCACCGGCACCAGCGGTGGCATCAACGTAAGTCTTGCCGGGCTGCAGATTCAGGAGTTCCAGGGTCTCCTTGAGCATGACTGGTATATGCGGTTTGTTGTCATGTTGATCGCCGATGTCGTTTATCTCGTCATCCGCACTTATAAGGTTAATGGTTTCGTCCTCAATTCTCTGGGTTTGCAAACAAGCCATTAGGGGAGCTGCTATGCAACTCCCCCTTTCCTAACTTCTTTCAAAATTTCGATTTAGACCGCACTACCTGGCTGTTCTTTGTCTCGATACAAAGTCGAAGTCCCAACACATGAAGTATATCGCTTGTATCGTTATCAGGCCGACAACTGCCGAGAGTAGAAGCGGGCTTAGCCATTCGGGACGTTCGGGCCATACATTGAAGTACATGAACCCGCCGTTCAGTGCCATAAGAGGAATGGTAAAGAGCATGACGATGGCAGCCAGTTGTCCTGCCGTCGCTGTCGTTCCTGCCCAGTGCCAGCGCAAGCCGTCCCACCAGAATGTCGGAGCAATCTTCCATCCCATTCTATTGGATGGATAGAGGCAGCGACCGTTGCGAAGCGGCACGAATGACCGAGTGCAGCCATTACATTTGAACGTCTCAGTCAGTCCGTATGTCTCCAGCACGCCGCAGTTGCAGCGCGGGCATGGATAGCTCTGGGAGAGAGCGATGGGCTGTTGTCTGACCAGTTGGGAGGTGTTGTAGGAAGAATTGGAATTGAACATATATCCAGCCCTGAGTTGTGCGCGTGGTTATGCCTGATCCGAGCGAAAGATATCGCTTCGGAGGTCGGGTCGTATGTATGCCGGTATAAACCCTGGCAATTGATAAATACCCGCGATGAGCACCCCACCCTACAAGTCAAGAAGAAGATTTAACAATTTTAATGATTTGTGCCGATTTCGCCTCGCGACAACCGTCTCGTAACATTTTTCGCTTTACAACAAGTCATCTCGATCGTGTCTGGAAAACCCGCATCTATAGCGCTTTGATGTGCAAGCATATGTCGGATGGCATACCTCTAACTTAGAGACTTTCAACACTCCGACCATGTCAAGCTCAGGACTGTATAATTCTCATGTCTTTATATGAGGCGTTTGGATTTTGCGGGCACTTCTCCCTTTCACCAAATATCATGGTTTGGGGAACGATTTTGTACTTATCGATGCCAGAGAGCTCGTTTTCGATCCGAGTCTGGCTCCTCTGCTCGCCAATTGGTCCTCGGTTGTGAAGGAATTGGCACCGCGCCTCTGCGACCGCCACCACGGCGTTGGTGGCGACGGCGTCATCCTGGCGATGCCTATTTACGGTGCCTCAGAGACAGAGCCGTTTGATTCTAAAAGCCTCGTCAAGGCTGGCAAAAAGACGACTGGCGAATTTCCCTCCCGGCACACTTCGAGTGCTGGTGAAAATCAAGGTGCTGCCTTTTTAGCGACACAATACCGCCAGGCTATAACCGCTCTGACCGCCGAATACCCGCAGGTGGATAGCTGTGAACTGAGCTGGGTCTACACCAACTCAGACGGCAGTAATGCCGTTATGTGCGGCAATGGCCTTCGCTGCCTGGCTCTCTGGGCGCGCCTCCGCGGTGGCGTAGATGCGAAGCAATTCAGTATCGCCACAGCCAAAGGCGCAATTGCAGTTGATTTCTCCAGTGATAAACGGATTACAGTCGATATTGGCGAACCAATTCTTGAGGCTGACGGTGTGCCAGTCGTAGGTCAAAAGCAGTCCGAAACAAATCCTGTCATTAAAGTCGAAATTCCCGTCGGAGATGCCAAAGCTACAGCTGTTGCTGTTGGTATGGGAAATCCTCATTGTGTAATTTTCGAAGAAACCGTCTGGTCCGGTTGGAAAAATGCGTTGGAGCCGGGCGCGGAAGCTGGTTTCGAAGCTGTTCAGAAAGCAAAGTCGAAATCTGGCTCTGACCAATTGGTCATTCAGAAAATTAAACACCCCGATCATTTAGATGGCGGCGATCAACAAAATCTTGCTGCCATGGCTCAAGCAATTCAAAAAAATTCTGTTTTTCCCAATTCGGCAAATGTCGAATTCGTACAAATCGTTGATCGTGATTTCGTTCGTTGCTACGTATATGAGCGTGGCTGCGGGTTTACGCTTGCTTGCGCGAGTGGTGCCGCCGCTGTAGTCGTAGCCGGTGTGCTAACCGATGTATTGAATAGGACTGCAAGTGTGCAGCTACCCGGGGGGGTTCTGGAGATATCTTTCGTCGAGTCGGACAACCGTGTGCGAATCACCGGACCGGCTGCCGAAATCTTCTCCGGCGTTTTTAAGCTTGAACATTTGCCATCACTTGAGTTAGGCTCTGAGAGCAAGGCGGAGGCGAACTGCAAATAATGCTTCCTGTAGATCAGAGAAAAGATTGGATTAAGAGTCGCCGCAATAAGCGTAAAACCGC
>CAZRMH010000205.1:5439-13977 GCA_964600935.1 uncultured Candidatus Obscuribacterales bacterium | reverse complement strand
AGTCGAACAGATCGATATCGTATGGATCGAAGCCACCATCGGTAGTGCGGTCTAGTTCGTCTACTTTCAATTTAAGATAATTCGTGTTGCTATAGAAATCTTGCACAGTGTGCAGCATCATCCCGAAGTGGTAAAGCGCTCGCGTTCTGCTTTCTGCGTTAGAATCGGCGTCGGCTGCGAAGTTGAGGACTTTTTTCTGCTCGCGTTTCACATATTCGTATGAACGATTGATGCTCCTGGTTTCGAAATGACGTTGAGGTTCGCTGCTGGCGTCGTTTGTTTGGGATTCTTGCGCCTTGCTTCCGTTGACGATGACTTCGATGTTGGCTGGGCAAATCGTTCCTGCCAAACCTTCCTTCGTTGCTTCAGCATGAACATCATCGTTTCCTGAGCTTACGAACCCACTGAGGAAGACTCCGGTAAACAGGGCTGCGCCCAGAAAAGAAACTCGACGAAAACTAGTCATCTAACTTCCTGTTTTGAACGGGGTTCATCATCGTTAAAGGCATAAGGTTTATATCGCGGGTATATTAAGCGGGATCCAAACATTTGCTATAGCCTCTGTATATGCCGGATCTCGCGTTCTCGTTAATTATAACTGCTGCATATCTTTAGTGCTGTTCAACATGTTCCGAAGTTATACAGCCGAGATTTTCTTGTTTCAATGTTGCTCTGTTTTTAGTGCGGCGCGGCTTCGGCTGTAGGAACATATTCCCGTACTCATACCAACTTTCACTGGCAGGCAACAATCGTGCAGTTTCCTAATGATACTTGTTTGTCCGAATTAGACTTTGTCGCATTCGATGTTGAAACGACTGGTCTCTCACCAGTCGCCAACCGCCTGGTTGAACTTTCCGGTGTGAAATTTCGTCGAGACAGCGAAACATTCGAAACCTTTTCGACTCTAATTGATCCGGAAGTTCCCATTCCGAGCGTGGTGACGGGGATTCACGGAATCACTGACCAGATGGTTCAGGGCGCACCGACAGCGAAAGAAGCCGTTACCAGTTTCTTCGACTGGTCCGGATGTGATTCGGTTATGATGGCTCACAATGCTCCTTTCGATGTCGAATTCTTGCGCGTCAATCTAGCCCGCGTCGGTGCCCCATGCCCGACAAACTTTGTTGTTGATACCTTGACCATCGCTCGTGAGTTTCTCCGGGAAACTAAGAATCATCAGCTAAAAACTGTCGTCGAACATTTCAGTTTGCCGCAGGGGGACTATCACAGAGCGCTTTCAGATAGTTTCCATGTCAAAAATGTGTTCTTGCGCTTGGCTGAGAATTACCAGTTGAAAAACTGGAATGATTTGACGCTTAATGGCTTCGTTACGAAATTCGACTACGACCATCATGCTGAGCATACGTTGAGTTCTCTGCCTGAACAAACCCTGGAAATTGTCGAGTCCATTCGCGGTGTGATTGAGCGCAGCGCTTCAATGGTGATGGAATATCAGGGCGCCTTTAAGTCGACCCGAAACGTACAACCAACGGCGCTAATTCATAGTCGCGGCAATTTATACCTGACGGCCTTTTGCCGCCGTGCTCAAGCTGAAAGAACTTTTAGAGTCGACAAGATCTCAAAAATCAAGTCTGTGACCGGTTAAAAGTCCTCGCAGATATTGCTGGAACCTCCAGAACAGGCAAAAACAGCCAGTTAATGATAAAGTAAACCCGTCATGATCGACGCCTGTGAGCTCGATCAAACGAGCTGAATGAGAGTTTCCATGGCGTTTTCTCACTTTCGAAAACAAATCGCGATTTCCTTGATGGCAGTGCTTGGCGTTGCCAGTTGCCCTCAAGTCGCGGAAGCCGTGCCGTTTCTTGATAAAGCCATGGGCTTGTGGCAGTCAAAGGTTGGAAAATCCAGAGACAAAGACGGCGCTGAGAAGGCGGAAGGGCTGGACGAGGAAGGCGAAGGCAAGGTCAAAACCTCATCACCTGAAGTATCGGAACTCTCTGAAGACATTGTCGGTAAAATCGGCAAGCACACGAAGATGGGCGACACCTTCTTTCAACGTCGTGACTTCACAAACGCGATGATTGAGTATCAAGATATTGTCAAACTGGATAGTGAAAACACAAAAGCGCACTACATGCTTGGAAAGATTTTGATGGCAATGTCGGATTATGAAGAGGCGCTCAAGGAGTTCGATAAAGTCGTTTCTATTCGACCCATGAGCGGCGACGCCCATTTCAATAAAGCCGAAGCCTTGCGTATGCTTGGGCGCTACGAAGAAGCTCAAAAAGAATACAGCACTTCCTTGAAGACGAATACGGGAAATGCATTGGCGCATGCATACCTCGGCGAGTGCTATAGAAATGGCGGGGATTACCGCTTGGCGATTAAAGAATGCAAGGATGCAATCAAGCTTGACGAAAAATTAGTGGTACCACGCTTAGTGCTTGCTCAATGCTATGTCGCTACGCGGATACCGGAACTCTCAATCGAACAGTATCAGAAAGCGATTGCAATAAATCCTTCAGATCCGGTTACTCACTCTCGTTACGGTGTCGCTCTTGGTCATATGAAGAAGTGGGACGAAGCGTTAGAAGAATTGACCATCGCCACCAAATTGGATCCTAACTATGCACAGGGCCACGTTGGCCGATCTTGGGTTTTGGCTAACAAGCGTCAACTGGCTGAAGCTCTGGAAGAGGCTCGGTTGGCAGTTTCTCTTGCACCCAACGACGCTGACACTCATTCCAGTTTGGCATGGGTGTATTCGCAGATCGGCGACCATGTGTCTTCGGTAATGCAATACAGATTGTCTGTTGCCATAAACCCCAAGAATCCAGAGCTGCATAAAGCATTGGGGATGGCTCTTAAGGAGCGTGGTGACGTGAATGGTGCCATTGCCGAATTGCTTGCAACTACGAAAATGATGCCGAATGACTACGAATCGCAACTTGCGCTGCAGTCGCTAATGCAGAAACGTCATCAACAGTAGACGCGACCTCGAACTAGAACTGGCGCAAATTCTAAACCGATATCGGTTTAGCGTTTCTAGTGAGCGAAACGACTCGCCGTGAAATTGTTTCGACGTCAACCGATATCGGTTTAGCGTTTTAGTGAGCGAAACGACTCGCCGTGAAATTGTTTCGACGTCAACCGATATCGGTTTAGCATTTTTAGTGAACGAAATGACTCGCCGTGAAACTTGTTTCGACGTCAACCGATATTGGTTTAGCGTTTTTAGTGAACGAAACGACTCAACGTGAAATTGTTTCGACGTCAACCGATATCGGTTAGGAGTTTGGAAACTTCAGGCTATCAAAGTTGTTCTCGACGACCAAGATCGATTTAGCATTTCCTCGAAATCCTTAACCACTCTTTGACAAGTGAGACGCCAGTAAAAACCTGCAACTGCAGTTACTGGCCCGGAGGCGTTTGTGTTGGCTGCTGTTGCGGCTGGAACATCTTCATAACCTGGTTGACCATCGGCTGAAACCCTTGCGCTCCTGGCTGCGTCGGCGGCTGTCCGGTCGACTGGTTTTGTTGAAACATCTGCTGTGCGAATTGCACAATGGGTTGGGCGAACTGCATGAGCGGATTATTAGGCGCCGTGTTCGCGGGAACTTGCTCTGGTCCCACGTTTTGAGAGGTCTGTCCCGAATACGGTATGTATTGTTGTCGTTGACCGCTAATGTCTGCATACGGTTGATTTTGACCAGTAAATGTTCCGGGTTGAGTCGACGAATACGGCACTGTATTTGGTGTGGTTGCTGGATACTGATCGGACTGGTAGTACGGCGCGGGAGCCGATTGCCAGGCTGGAGCCGGCTGTTGCGGTATCGGTTGCTGCTGATACGTCGGTTGTTGATAGATTGGTCTTTGCTGTTGAAACGAAGGCTGTTGATATGAAGTTGGCGATTGCTGATAGTTGTTTTGATAGGTCGGATTGCCCTGGAATGGTGCCGGATAAGTGATGCCTGGTAACGACGTTTCGCCGCCTACATCGGGCATGGAGAGTAGCTCCTCGGGGTTGCCAGTGTTGTTGTTGTTGTTGTTGTTGTTGTTGTTGTTGTTGTTGTACATGCCGCCATTGTTGCCCTGATTAAACTGACTGCCACTGCTAGAAGTATCACTAAATTGCTCGGGCGTGAGGCGCGGAATGTCGGTAGATGGCGCTGGATACGCGAATGTTGTGTCGACTCCTTCCATCGGGTACGGTGGGTATGATTGATAGAGTTTGGCGATCGTGGCCTTGTCGCGCCTGGTAAGCGCTGGGAGCTGGCGAGCAGTATTACCGAAGTACATTATGTCAGCCGTATTGGAGGAATGCCCGTTTAGGCCGAGCGCGTGTCCGATTTCGTGTAGACAGGTTTCTTTGATCCGATCTTCCGGTTCTGGTTCCTTGCTGAACGCGCGCACCGTGCGGATCTGGATGCGCGCGTGCTCGATACCTGATTGGCGCCGAGTTGTCGTCGTGAGACCGGCTTTAGTGCGCTCGTACTTTTCGTCCCCAACCTTGAGCGTCCCGTCAGTCCATTCGACGTTTATATCTGACTCTCCGGAACTGCCAACAAACACGAACGCCAGTTTTTTTCCGGAGGCTTGATACCAGGTGATAAATGCGTTGCGCGCGATCTGCGCAAAGCCAGGCATGAAGCCTCTTGCCGATGATGTGGTTTCAATAAAAACTTTTATTGGAACCCGCGAGGCTGCCCAGTTATGAGCGTTGCCTTCAGCGAGCAATTGACCGAGATAATCCGGATCATTATTGGTAAACGATCCCATCTTCGTTTGTTCATTCCGCAGGCTATCGATTAATGACAATGCATTCACTTTCTGAGCACCGGACGCGGATTCGACGAACTTAGTCAGATAGAGAATTCCTTCTTCGTAGCGATTGGCGTCTTTGCAGTACAGTCCAAGATTGTAGTAGAGGTTCTTCATCGAGTCGTCGAAACGTAAGGCTGTTTGCGCTTCTTTGATGGCACGTTCGGGATTGCCCAGGTCGTGATAAATCTCCGACAAAGCTGCATGGATGTAGGCTGAAACAGATGTCGGATCGTAAGTCGCTGCTTTCTCGAGAACCACCCTGGCATGAACATTGCGCTCTGCTTTCGAGTACTTCAAAGCTTGATTGTAGAGCTTAATGACTTCGTTCTCGGTTTCCACATCTTTGACTGGCTTTAGTGACTTCGCCGAACTCGGCAGCGTGCTAAGCGAGCAAACTGCTAGCACGAGAATCAGCGCGGACCAGCCTCCTCGCCAGGCGCGCGACGGACTTATCGCACAGCGAATCAACCGATTGATGGCAAGTTTGCAATGGGTGGTTTCTGTTTGATTACTGATATCAAAACTGCTTTTCTGCATTTTGTCCCGTGGCAATCTATTGACCGATCTTCGAAATGCTCGATTTTAGAGCGAATGTGCGTGACCGACTAGAATCTTATTCCCGAAGCGCAATCAGGATAGCCACCTGATAAAAAGATCGCAGCTGTGACGGTGACTCTAACGCTCCTAGAAGCTTGCAGGTAGTTCGCTTTCGCGATTTTGATTAGAGAAATCTTTTGGCTTTATAGTGGTACGAATCCCACTGAAGAAGAATAATTCGCACTATTCATATCGGAAACTCTGCTGTAGCGTGTATATAGCGGGGCAATTCTGGGAGAGCAGGCTTGAACGATGACGCAATGAAATGCCTGATTCAGAAGGCGGAATCGGGAGACGCTCATGCGCAGTATGAGTTGGCGCTCTTGATTTTGGATGACAGTGCCACAGACGATCTCTGTTGGGATGTGGACAGCGCTAACGGAAAGGAGCTCGAACAAGGTTGTCGCTGGCTCATTGTTGCCGCTAGAAACGGTTCGGTTGAAGCGCAAACGGATCTGGCGAAACGATATTTCTATGGAATCGATTTTCCTGAAAATCAGGATCGAGCTTTCGAGTGGTTTTCCAAAGCGGCAAGCAACAATTGCCCCGAGGCGCAATACTTTCTCGGCGAGGTTTACACCGCCGATGAATTTGTCGACTACGATATTGAAAAAGCTCTGACCTGGTACGAACGTTCTGCAGAGAATGGAAACAAATGGGCTCAGCTAGCGCTTTTCGATATTTATAGGAATGGCGCAGATCTCAGTGTTCCCGATGTCGAGAGAGCTTTGTATTGGGGACGCAAGGCTGGCGAGCAGGGCAGTGTCGTCGCCCAGTTAACGTTGGGAAGGATGTTTTTCGAAGGCGAATTGGTTAAACGCGATCCGGTGGAAGCCGCATTCTGGCTTCATCTTGCTGCTGATCGTGATGACGAGTCTAAACATTTGCTTTCCGTTCTCTACCTTCACGGTCACGGCGTCGAAAAAAATATTGCTAAATCCGCGGAACTACTGCGCAGCTTAGCTCGCAAAGGTGATACGGAGGCAATGGTGCAGTTGGCAATTGTTTTGTCCGAAATGTTCCGTCCACCTCATGATGAAATTCACAGTTGGCTAATTCAGGCTTCTCAATTGGGGAATAATCAAGCTCGAGAAATTCTGGAAGCGATCGAGGGTGCGATCGAGGCACCGCAAGCGGTGCAAGAAGAGTTTAAAAGCGCCGTCGGTCCCCAACGCACCGCTAGCCAATGGCGTGCTCTTGCCGAAGCTGGAGACATGGAAGCCCAATTTAATTTGGGGCGTCTACTCGAAGATGGCGGAGATGTACAGGGCGATTATGACGAGGCCGTGCGCTGGTACAAGCGAGCTGCTGATCAGGGGCATCCCGGCTCACAGTGGAAACTGAGTGTTTGCTATCGAGCCGGATTAGGAGTTGAGCCCGATATCGAGAAATCGGTCGACTTTTTGCAGCGCTCCGCCCGTGGTGGCAACTCAGAAGCGCAATTACAATTAGGTTGCCTTTATTACTTCGGTTTAAACGTTATTGAAGATAAACGCAAAGCTTACCAGTGCTTTAAGAGCGCCTCCGACCAATGGAATCTTGGCGCTCTGGTTTGGCAAGGCGATTGCTATTATCACGGAGCGGGTGTCGTTAGTGATCGTCGTAAAGCCTGCGAACTTTATCGAAAGGCCGCCGAGCTTGGCCTAACCTCAGCCCAATTCAAACTCGGAATGATGTACTCACTGGGCTGGGGCGTCAGGCAGAGCAGTGAAGAAGCTGCACGTTGGCTCGGTATGGCAGCAAAACGAAATCATACAGGTGCGTTAGTCGAACTCGGTCGCATGCATCTAATTGGTGACGGAGTCGACGAATCACAGTATCAGGCAGAGCTACTCTTCAGGCAGGCTGCCGATCTTGGTGATGCTGACGGTAAGTTTGAGTTGGGTAGATTGTTGTTTTTAAACGACGACCGTGAATTGATCTCGGCTCTGCGAAATCTCGTAGAGGCTGCGGAGGAAGACCATCTCGAGGCTCAGTTGTACTTGGGCAGTCTGTTTGAGCAAGGTCATGTAAACCTTGCACCCGATAATCGAGAAGCCGCGAAATGGTATCACCGCGCGGCAGCTTCTGGAGACCGTGATGCAAAGCTGAAACTGGCTTCTCTACTTTCACGCGAATCGTCTCTAACCGATCTTCTAGACGAATTCATTGAAACAAATCAAACTCGGGTTGATTTGAAAATCGCAAGTAAATATCAGCTCCTTTCTCAGTTAAGCGATGATCACTCTGGAACAGTTTACAAGGCGAGAGATATTTTCTCCGATCAAATTGTCAGTTTAAAACTTTTGAGACATTTTCAGAAACCTGATGTAGCAACGGTTAAGCACTTTCTCCGTGAGGCGAAATTGATCAGCCGATTGGCGCACCCTGGATTGATCCGTCTGTTGGATTTTGGTATTAGTGATAGTGGCACTCCATTTATCGTATTCGATTTCGTTAATGGTTTGACCCTGGAGTCAATTTTGAAAACAGACGGTCCGCTAGACGTCGAGCGCGGCATCGCACTGTTTTTGCAGATTATTGAAGGATTAATCGCGGCTCACGACGCCGGAATTGTTCATCGCCAACTAAATCCCGCTAACATACTGATCATTGCTGCGAGAACGACTGAAGAGTCAGCCAGAGTAATCGGATTTGGTATCAACAAACTATTTTATGGATCAGATGCCGAATTTCGGAGGTTGACATCGGCTGACTCGGTAGGAACGTATTCATATGTTAGTCCGGAACATTGTCAGGGGCAATCGTTAGACTCGCGATCTGACATTTATTCACTTGGGTGCACTCTTTTCGAAACGTTGACTGGGCAGCGTGCGGTTGAGGGCGGCTCCTATATTGACGCAGTTTGTAGCCACTTTGCCGACCATCCTTCGTCGATAATTGAAGCGTGCCCTGAGGCCGGTTTTAGTCAAGAACTCGATGCTATGGTCCGAAAAATGATGGCGGTCGATCCACTCTGGCGCTATCAGGATCTCAAAACTCTGCGAGATGAATTCGTTAGTCTGTTAGCTGCCGCCGCATAATTCGAATACTAAACCGATATCGGTTGAGAGTTTCGCTTCTGTCGGCATGGCATGCTTGCCGGGCAAGTTAGAACTTAAACCGATATCGGTTGAGCGTTTTGTTTCTGTCGGCATGGCAAGCTTGCCGGGCAAG
>CAZRMH010000205.1:0-5339 GCA_964600935.1 uncultured Candidatus Obscuribacterales bacterium | reverse complement strand
CCGGGCAAGTTAGAACTTAAACCGATATCGGTTGAGCGTTTTGTTTCTGTCGGCAGGCACGGTTGCCGGGCAGGTTAATTCTCCATTGATTTCAGCAGAATGTTGCAAACTTCGAAAAAGTTGAGAAAGTTGCAAGTCTGCTCTTGTGACCGAGAAAGTTAATTTACATCGCCTATAATGGGTCGGAGCGATCCGATCTAAGCACGCAAAGACGATAGATGACAGTCGAACCCGCGAAAGTAAAATTCGCAATAATCGGTGCTGGACCAGTAGGTCTCAGTGCTGCTCGTGCATTGAAACAACGCGGTATCGAGTATGAACAGTTTGATGCCGGCACCGCAGTCGGTGGCAATTGGCGGGACGGCGTTTATGAAACCGCGCATATTATTTCATCTCGAAAAACTACTGAGTTTCCAGACTATCCAATGCCTGAGCATTATCCGGACTTTCCGAGCGCAGCGCAAATGCTTTCGTATTTGAATGATTATGCTCATCATTACGATCTCATCTCTCAGATTTCCTTTAATAAAAAAGTCGAGATGGTTCGTCCTTTGGTGAATGAGCAATTTGAATTGACTTTTGCAGATGGTACCACTGGAAAATATGAAGGCGTTGTTGTTTGCAACGGTCATCACTGGCACCGCAGGTGGCCTGAGTACGAGGGGCAATTTACCGGAGAATTTATTCACTCCAAGGATTATAAAAATCCAGATCAATTACGAGGTAAGCGTGTTCTTGTGATTGGTGGCGGTAACTCATCTTGCGACATCTCGGCAGAAGCCGCTCGAGTAGGTGCTTCTGCGCATATGTCATTGCGGCGTGGATATTGGTTTATGCCAAAAACTTTTTACGGCGTGCCAACATCGGAATTGTTGACGACGAAACTTCCGGTTTGGATTCAACAAATTTATTTGAGAGTGCTGCTGCATATCGTTGTTGGTGACTATGAATCTTATGGTTTGATGAAACCGGATCACAAAATTTTCGAGCATCACCCTACGATTAACACCGAAGTTCTTCACTACTTGAAGCATGGTCGGATCATTCCACATCCTGACGTCAAGCGTTTTGACGGCAGAGTTGTTGAATTCGCTGATGGCACAAAGGTTGAATTCGATTTAATTGTTTGTGGAACCGGATTTTTCGTTTCACTCCCGTTTCTGGCTCCTGGACTGGTTGAAACCACTGGCTCCATTGCGAAGGTGCGCTGGGGAATGGTCGCTCCCAATCATAAACAGCTTTATATCTATGGATGGGGACAGGTGCGATATGGCTTCGGACCGCTGTTAACACCAGCATCTGAGATCCTTGCGGATTTGATTTTGCTCCAAAGAAAACTGCGTCACCCACTCGGTCGGATTTTGGAAAAGCTGCAACAGCCATTTCCGCAAACTCACTTACTTGACCCAATGTCCACACTGCGAATGATTCGTTCGGTTCGAAAGACGCTCTGGCTGATTCCCCTCGTGGATAAATACTTGATGAAGTCTGAAAATGCGACGAATTCGCTAGTTGTCGCGCCGTTGAAAAGCGAGATTGGTTCGGAAACAAAGGTTTAGGTTTCGATGGTTCGTATTGAGCCAAGCTAGTAATTCTTTCATTAAAAGTTTCCGTTGAAAGTCAAAATCTGTGGCGTTTTGCCGCTCGATGGTTGAGTCTGCTATCGCTTGTTGCCCAATGGTTTACAGTCTTTTTAGAACTAAACCGATATCGGTTGAGATTCAAGCTTCTGTGGGCGGCTACCGGAATCGTTTGGCGCCCAATAGTCTCCAGTCGTCGTCGAAATGAGCCGATATCGATTGAACTTTCGAGCCTTGCTAATCAACGGCTGATTCTGTAGACATTGACGAATTGAGAGAATTAATCTCGCAGCCTCTGGGTATGCTGTCTTTGACAGAAGCAACAGTGATGAGGGCAGACGACGTTATGAAACCGGTTAGAAGCAAATTGGCTTTGATTTTGCCCCTTTGCGCCCTGCTTTACCCTTGTTCTGCTTTGGCGGCTAACGGAGAAGCTGAATACAACGCCGGTCGACTGGCTTACCACCACAAAAATTACAAAGGTGCTGGTGAGCACTTCTCTAAGTCGATTCAGGAGGGTAATCGCACTCCGGAAGTATGGCTGTATGCTGGACATACTTTCATGGCGCTTGGTCAGCCGGAGCGGGCAATCAAAACATACGAAACGCTGATCAAGAACTTCAAAGATTCTCTGGAAGCTAAGACCGCGATTGAGTGTATCAATGTCGCAAAGCAGGCTTTAGAGAAAAAAGCCGCGCAGCCTGTCCCGATCGCTACGCCTACAAAAGTCGCTGCCGCCGCTCCTGCTGTCACCTCCGGCGTCAAAACCGTCGTTGCCGGGCCTGGAGAAAAAGGACTCAAAGATCGGGTGATTGTTCATCCCCCTAAGTTCGGACATCCACCTGTCAGTCAGCGAACGGTTAAAGCAATTCATGAAGCCGTAGCGAATCTTCCTGCTCATCTTCGACAGAAGCTTGACACTAGTGGTGCCACCATCAATGTCGCACCGAACATGATCGATCGTTGGCCTGACTCTATCAACGAGGACTTGGAAAAGGCTGAAGGCGAGGAGGCGCCCACACTGGCTGAGCTGCCGGGGCGAATTTATGGCAAGGACATGTATCTGTATGAAAGCGCTAAGGAGCGCGGAAGCACGAATCTCAAGAATCCTCGTGCGGCTAATGAAATTAAGCATACGGTTTACAACGAATGCTTTCAGGTTCTAGACGAGGAAATGAACGTTTGCAAAGACCCCGCTGTGCTCGCCCAGTACAATGCCGAGAAAGCCGTCGTTGCTGATTCCTATCGCGCGAGATTGGCTACATTTTTAAAAGATGACGAATGGGGCGCAAAGGAAACTTGCTCCGAATTAGCTGCAGAAATGTTTGGACAGGGTGATGAGTTCAGCGTTGATCTGAATCGCTGTTTCCCTCGTACCAAGAAGATCTTGCAGCAAAAACTAGGATTGTAGTCGTCCAACTAGCTTCTTTACCTGGAGCAATTTTGTCTGGGCACCGCCTGTGGTGTTAACTAGCTGCAGACCTGGAATTCTAGAGTTGTAATAACTACATTTAAATTCAAAAAGCTATTTAGCGTTGGAGATGTAGCATCGGGTTATTATGCTTATTCTTCGTATCCTGTCCTGCACAGAGCCAGAACGCTTCGAGCAAATCTCGGACCGAAGTAAACAACCAGTACGAGTAAGCGCAGCTACTTCTTGCTGCTTCCAGGCTTTTCCGGTGCGGAACCACTTTTGCACATTGGGCATTCAGCTGGCTGGTAGGTTGCTAAATTGAGTTTCAAAAGGCTGAAAAATGGAACGTCAAACGCTGCTTTCCCTCCGCTTCTGTCAACAATCGCTCCGACCCCCACTGGTGTCGCTCCAAGTTCTCGAATCAGTTCTACGACCTTGCGTGCCGAGCCACCAGTAGTGGTGACATCTTCTACGACAACGACTTTCGTTCCTTCACCTAGCTCAATTCCTCTGCGGATGGAAAACTCCTCAGAGCCTGCGGCGCGCTCTGCGAATACTGCTTTGACCATTGAATCGATATGCTTTTGGTCGAGCGATTTCGATACTGAGTCTTGCGTCAAAAAATAATCCTTGAGATTATCTTGTGATTTTCTTTCCAGTGCCGATGCGACGTACACTTCCCAGTGAACCGCTCCAAGAGCCGGTCCGACGATCACATCCGGTTGTACTCCAGCCTCCAGAATTTTTTCAATCAAAAGATCTGCCAGCAGGTTTCCAAACCGAGGGAATTGCATGACGCGTTGGCACTGCATGTATTGATCGCTGTGCAAACCGCTAGTTAGCAGGAAGTGCCCCGTTCTCCAGGCTCCAACTGCTTTTAAAATATCGCCGACTGCGGACTCTGTGGTCGAAGAAGTAGCACCCATTCAATAGCTCCCCTGGATATGCGAAAGTAGGCTTGACAAAGATATCACGCAATTACGGTCGGGTACTCGAAAATTGCTCACAAAAATTGTACAGTATGGATGTTGATGACTGGCGCAGTTTTGTCTGGACGAAAGCCGAATGGCGAAGACAAGCCCCTAGAGCGGCAAGCCGGTTGCGCAGCAAGGAGTCAAAATTATGAAGCCATTAATCGGTATCAACGTCGACCTGAAGAAAGGTCCACCCCCTGAAGCTGCGCTGCAGATCCCGTATCTCGAAGCTGTAGAAAAGAGCGGTGGAATTCCTGTGATGATTCCGCCTCTGAATGATAAGGATCTGCGTCATCTGCTCAGTCGGCTTGACGGAGTACTCTTCATAGGCGGTGCTGATTACTCACCTAAGCGGTACTGTGATGATGAACTGGACGAAACCGTAAAATTGATTGACGAACGTCGCGAAGGCTTCGATTTTCTGCTTCTTGATGAGGTTCTGAAAATTGAGAAAATGCCGATGCTGGGCATATGTCTTGGTTGTCAGTTGCTAAACATTGGCTTGGGTGGTTCGCTATTACAAGATATCAAGAAACACGTTCCGGGTTCGGAAGTTCCGCATGCAAGCCCGAACGGCTGGCACGTCGGATTTAACAACCACGATGTTGTGGTGCAGCGCGATAGCAGTCTCTACGAGATTTATAAGAAAGACAGATTTGGTGTTTCTACTTCGCACCATCAAGCGATTAACCGAGTTGGCAAAGGTTTGAAAGTGGTCGCTCATGCGGATGACGGGGTCGTTGAAGCGGTCGAGTTGCCGGAGCGCAAATTTGTTATCGGTGTACAGTGGCATCCGGAGCGGGATTACGAGAGTAATAAACCGCTGTTCGACAAATTCATCTCGGCCTGCCAAAACGGAAATCACAACTGAAGCGGCACCGCATGTGGTGTCGATCAATCTGAATTTTCTATTCGTCGGATACGATAACTTTTGTTTTGGACTCTGGTTGAGCGAGCTTTAGCGCAAACTCTGTCGATTCCTGAACGGCTTTTAGTTGCATTTTTAGATCCATGACTTCTGATTCGAGTCTGTTTACCTTCGCTTCAAGTGCAGCGGTGGGCGTCGAATCTTCTAAGAGAGCTTTTGAATGCAAACGAATTCTGTCCGAGTATGCCTCGACAAGAGGACGCGCGAGAAACACGACAACTGCAATCAAGAGGACTACAAAGGCTATTTCGTAAAAGATAATCACGGACTATACCAAACGGCTTATTGTGGATACTGCCATCATAGCTGGCGTTCTAAAGTGCGAACTGAAATCATAACTTCGATTTAAACTTGACAGTGGACGGTAAAGCTCTAGATAATCACTTTTGTCGCGGCACGGTAGCTCAGAAGGTTAGAGCGGGCGACTCATAACCGCCAGGTCG
>CAZRMH010000204.1:0-13992 GCA_964600935.1 uncultured Candidatus Obscuribacterales bacterium | reverse complement strand
CGGCTCTGTCAGTGTCAGTCGCGATACTCAACTTTCCGGTGACGAACTCAATGCCTTGCGAGTTCTGCTTGGTGAGTTAGGCGATATCATTCGGCTGGCTCAAATTAATGACATCGTTCAGCGTGACACATTCCGCGAAACCTTTCTGGTTGAAATCGGAAACGTCATGGCTTACTCGATGGGTATTGGTGATGCCCTTTTTCTCGTCGTTAACATCCTCGGTAAGGCTCTGGGGGCCAGTCGCTGTCTGTTCATTTGTACCGACGAAAGTCAGGCCGGTTGGAAGTGTTATGAGTTCTGGCAACAGGACAAAGTGGCAAGCTGTCAGGAATTTTATTGGCCGGCAACTGACTCGCCATTGGTGGCTCAGGTTCTGCTTTCCAGAACCCCTCTCAAAGTTTTTGAAGGTCAGGAAAACTCTTACATTTCGCCAGTTCAAGAGGAACTGCAGTTTGTCAGCGTGAAATCGCTTTTGGGCGTTGCTCTGCGTAGCGAGAAAGGAACGCATGGTTGCGTTATCTTGCAACAATGCGATTATCGACGTGCCTGGACTCGCAGCGAAACAGACATGGTGCAAAACGTTGCTGATAAAGTTGCAGAAGCGCTGTTGAAGCTGCCTGCCGAGAAGTTGGCTCGCGAACCGATCATGCAATTGCACCAACGCATCGTCACTCCTGCCGGCGAGCAAGAAGCTGGACAATCTGATGTTCAGCTCCGTCGCGCCCTGAAAGGCGCTCTCGGTCAGCAAGCCATTCCATCTGCAAGAAAGACTTCTCAAGTCAAAAAGCCGGCAGCGGCTGCTCCGGCACCGGCTCCGCCGCAACCAGCTCCGCCGCAACCCCAACCGGCGCCGGTCGCGCCGCCTCCTCAATCAGCGCCGCCGCCGCAAGTGCAGCCCGGTCAGTTTGCCGCTCCAGGACAGTTCGGTACACCTGGTCAGTTTGGTACCGCCACTGGTGACCCTAATCAGCTTGGATCGACTGGACAATTTGCTGTGCAGCGGCCTCCGAATCAACTTGCTTCCACCGGGCAATTCCCAGTACAACCGACTGCGGACCAACTGGCCTCGACCGGACAGTTCGCCGTTCAGCCTCCACCTGCGCCTGGTCAGATCGCAGCCGATGCTGGAAATCAACACTCGACTGGATCTTTTGGCACTCTAGAATCGCCCGGCGACCCTAGTAGTTCGCCACCTGGCATGGACAGCGGGGTATGGGGACCACCCGGAGTGGCGCTCGATCTATCTCAGTCAGCCCAGATCCCCGAACCACAATTTACAGAACCGCGCACGCATCTAGAGGTTACTGCCACCTTGCCTGTGGCAGACCCGGAAAGTTTCGCGCCTCAAGAAGATGTTCCGCATCCGACGATCAAGCCAATCACTAGGACTGGTCGCACAGATACGAATATCATGAAACCAAACGTGGATGGCATGGACCGTCGCGCGTCTGTTGAGATAAACATGCAGGCTGCTCCGCCGCCTACCGAAGATCCCTATGCGGATCTCGACTTCGGTGATGTGCCTGATCCGGGCGCACCACATACGGTACTGACTGGTGCGGAAGTCACTCCAGCCGCAGCCGCTCAACCAGCAGTTGAACCGGTGGCAGAAGCCGCTCCAGCAGCGGTTGAACCTGCCGTCGCGGGTACGGCAACCCCTACACCGACAGCCCCTGCCTTCGGTGACCTTGCGCAGGCGATCGAAGCGCAAGCACCACCGGACCGCGTGGCAGCTGAACCAGCCGCAGTCGAGACGGCCGCTCCAGCGGCTGAGAGTGGCAATGGTGGTGGCTGGGGTAATCTCCAACTCCATCGAAGAGCAGTGCGGCCCCTGCTGCAGCGTGGGGAAATCTTGACGAAATCCCAACACCTGCCGGCGGTCTAGGTGGTGGCGGTCTGGGTGGTGGACTGAAAGGTTCTATTTTAGGAAAAGCGAAAGCCGCAAGTGCTGCCAGTCCGCTAATGTCTTCTTTCCGCAAATCGCGCGGGACCGAAGGACCGGAGCCGGCGGCTGCCGCGACGGCACCGGCAGCCAGTGCGCCTCCGGCACCTGCTGAACCAATTGATGAAGAAGCCGCTAAAAAGAAAATTGAAAAACTCATGTCCAGTGGTTCCAACGAAACCTCGGACTACATCTTTGCTACCGGCGGACTCGATACACGCCTTCTGGGCCGGATTGACGGCTGGGTTTCTCAGATCGAATCCAAAGATCGTTATAAGACCGGTCACGCTCGCCAGGTCGCGCAGTACGCGGTTGCCATTGCCGAAGAGCTCGGCATGAAAGATTCTGCCGAACTGAACACTATTCGCCAGGCCGCTTTGGTTCATGATCTCGGTAAGCTCGGAATCGCTCAACAGATTTTGCAGAAGTCGGACGAGTCACTCGAAGACGATCAATTCGTTCAGAAAATGGGACACGCAGTGGCTGGAGCTCAGTTGCTCGAATCTTTCCCTGACTTGAGTCATCTAGCTCCCATCGTCATTGCGCACCATGAAGAGTTTGATGGAGAGGGCTTCCCTCAAGGTCTCAAAGGCGAAGAAATTCCAATTGCAGCTCGCATTATTTGTGTGGCAAACAGTTATCACGAGCTTGTTGCACCAAAGGTTTACGGCAATGGTATGGAACCTGAGGCCGCTCAACAAATCATGGTTGAAGGCGCGGGCAGTCAATACGATCCGGCTATTGTCACCGCTTTGATCCTGGCGATTCAGACGAAGAGAGTGCCAGCCGTTTTCTAGTTAACCCGCTGACTGAAACCCATCCTTTATAAGATGCAAGGCACGTCCTTTTAATCCGGGGCGGTATTGCATCGTCGAGTTGTCGATTTTGGAGAATCAATCTAAGTAGAGGCACAAAAAAGGCGACTTCTGCAAGCCGCCTTTTCTGAATTACTGGGTTGTAAACCGGCTGTTTAGCCGCCGCTACCGAGCAGATCGCTGACATCCATACCTTTGAGGCTCAAGCTAATCTTGTGCTCCTTAGGAGAGAATTTCTTGATCAAGGCCTTCACTTCTTGTCCAACTTGGACAACTTCTTCAGGCTTGATGTTAGGCTGCTCTGACATTTCGACTGTTGGAAGAAGCGCATCTACACCAGGATAAATCTGAACGAAAGCACCAAACGATTGGATCTTTCTGACAGTTCCGGTGATGACTTGTCCTTCTTCGAACTTGTCTTCGATTTCTTGCCATGGATCTGGTTGCATCTGTTTGAGGCTCAAACTGATGTGTCCCTTTTCCTGGTCTACTTTCAGAACTTTGGTGGTGACGATTTGACCGACCTTCAGTACATCTGAAGGGTGTGAAACGCGTTCCCAGGAGATTTCTGAGATAGGCAACAAACCGTCGAGTCCGCCGAGATCGATAAAGGCTCCGAAGTCTGCGATACGCACAACTTCGCCTGAAACGATTTGACCGGCTTCGAGGGTGTTCAAAATCTTCTCGCGCTGAGCAGCTTTTTCTTCTTGAACAGCGAGTCTTTGGCTGAGGATCAGCTTGTTGCGTTTGGTGTCTGTTTCCAGAATCTTCATCGGAATTTCCATGCCGATCAATTCTTCCGGGGTCGTACCCTTGACGCGCAATTGGCTGGCTGGAACGAATCCACGCAATCCATATACGTCTACCACTACGCCGCCTTTGACGACTGCGGAGATTTTGGCGCGGATGGTTTCGTCGTTTTTCTTCTGGTCTTCGAGTTTGACCCAGCCGCGAGCTTGAGCAACGCGCTTGAGTGAAAGCGTCAACTGACCGTATTCGTTTTCTTCACGAAGAATGTAGAACTCGTAGCGATCGCCCACTTTGACGACGTCGTCGATGTGTTCCATGGGCATGTTGGAGACTTCTTTGACTGGGACGAATCCTTCGGATTTAGCTCCGACATCAACGAGAACCCCATCGCGCTCGATGCGCACTATATCACCAGTAACGATGTCCCCCTGCTCATATCTGAATTGCAGAGTCTCTTCGAGGAGCTTTTCGAACTCCTCTCTCAGAGGGTTTTGAGTGGTATCCGACACTGAGTTTGAATCTCCTTTGGGCTTTAAAATTTGTGGCATTGTTTGGTCGATCCTGAAAAGGAAACGGGTGAATCCGTTATTGCTAATCGTTCGTGAAGACAATCTAGCTTTGCCGTCAAACTGGAGCCGACAGGCAACAGTCCGTCCAGATGGACCGAAAGATCCACCATAACACGGCGAAGAAACAAATATAGAATAAGTGCTGGTGGGACTTCAAGGGCTTGTTCGCAATGATTTGAGCATCCGTTACGCTTCACGAAAGGTCGTAGAACGTCTCGTGCGGCGAAACCCTCTGCAGGCTTCACAGAATCGCCGTTGAACCAAACTGTCCGTATTGTATATAAAAGTGTACTTTATCTCATCTTCTTCGTATATTAAGCGGCGATCTGTTGGCTATTTGGTGAGAGTTTGATGAACAGGCAGTCTTCGGCAAACGCTGTCCGTTAAGTTACTGCTTATCAATTCCGAAGCCCGCTATATGCGTTGATCGCCTGTTGGATCTCGATTCGACATTTTAACGCAACTCTTCGGATAGCCTTGCCCTGTGAGGTTTTTCATAAACCGGCGCAACGTATTATTTTGATTATAATTGCGATATTCGCCTGCTCATGAGCTTTTGTAACGACCCGTGATCAACCGACCTGAGCAAAATGTATTTCCGACCCGTATTTCCAATTCAAACCGTATCGAGGCAATGACATGAAAGTCAGAAATCTAGCAGCATTATTGGTGCTGGCATTAAGCCTGCCAGTCGCCGTCCACGGCTCCGCATTCGCGCAGGATAACCTAACTCCGTCCGCGTCAACCGGAACCGACACTCAAGCCAACATCGATCTCGCTAAAGATCGTTTGGATAAGGCTAAAGTCCGTTTCGAAATCTCGCAAAAACAAGTCGATGCTGCTAAAGCTCGCTTGAAGGCTGCTGACGCCGAGTTCAAAGCCGCCAAAGCTAATTTCGATGCAAGAAATCTCGACCACCAGGCGAAGAAGCTATCCGATGCTTCCGGTCTGCCTGATATCACCGAAGGTCAGATTGAACAAAACCGCAACCGTGCACTGGCTAGCAAGGAAGTCGAGCCAGTTAAAGAAGAAGTTGCCGCTCCAGCAGCCGCACCTGTGACGACTACTCCAGTCGATCTCTCGCAAACTCGTTTGAACCAACTCGATTTTAATGGTCAACCAGAAGGCAATTCCGGCGCTCCAGTAGCTCGTCCGGTGACCGCACCTGCACCGAGCACCGACGTTCAATCGGACGTTCCTACCCCTGCTAAACAAGCTCTAATTGACGCAAATGCTCCTCAAGTAGCAGCGACAACTTCAGCACCAATGGTCAGCGATCAACCGCCAATCGTTCCATAAACGAACGTTTGAAACACTGTCTATAAGCTTTGAACGCCCGCAATTAGCGGGCGTTCTTATTGCTGATATGTTTCCAAAGAGATTCGAGTGCTCAAGAATCAGTCTCTCCGGCATCGCTTTTGAACAAGACAAGCCCAGGCATTGATAGTTCAAAGCCTGGGTTTGTCTTTTGGGACCAGAGTGGTCTTAGTTGTATGAAGCGTTGCCGTCGAGCGCGAGTTGTTCTTCCGAACGATTTTTCAGTCTTTCCATGGCGGCCTTGGCGGCTTCTTGTTCAGCTTCTTTTTTGCTGGCACCAGAGCCGGTGGCAATCACTTCGCCGGAGACGCTCACCGCGATCGAAAAGGTTGGCGCGTGCGCTGGACCGTCGGTGTTGAGGACGGTGTAGGCGGGCAGACCTTGAGCTCGGCCTTGAGTGTATTCTTGAAGCATTGCTTTGAAATTCGCTTTCGCTTCGTCGCGATCGATCTCAGTTGCATGGCTGCCGAATAGTCTGACGATCAGGTTTTGAACGTTGAACAAGCCCTGGTCCTGGTAGATAGCGCCGAGGATTGCTTCCATCGCATGAGCCATGATTGATGGTCTCATTTGAACCTGACGTCCAAGAAGAATATAACGATCAAGTCCGATTTGTCTGGCGATCTCACCAAGGGTCTTGTCGCTGACAAGGACTGCTCTGATTTCTGTCAGCTCGCCTTCGTTGTAATCCGGAAAGCGATCCATTAGATACTCGCTGATTACGAATTTGAGAACTGCATCGCCGAAAAATTCCAGGCGCTCAAAATCTGGTGTGCCTGGGTGCTCGGCTGAATAGGATGTGTGTGTCAACGCTTCATTTATTAGGACCATGCGACCGCAGCTGAGATGTAGCTTTCTCAAAAGGTCGTCCAAATCTTTCAAACGTCGTGCGCTCAACGTTGGAATAGGCGTCGTGCTCTCACCGGGCAAAACGCATGTAGCCACTGTACTCAATGAAATGCCATTCTTCAATTTCGGAGTTCCCACTTTATAACGCTATCTATTCTGCAATGTACAACGGCTCGGCCACTTTGCACCCCTTTGTAAAACAATATTTCTAGACCTTCGACGATAAAAATCATGAACCGGAAATGTGGATAAAAGGTAAATTTCAAGAATCTTTCGATCTTTCGTTTATCGCGCATGAACTGTGCGCTTCGCTAGCTTGATAAGTGGCAAAAAAATTACTTTGGCGTACTTCTTGTCGACCGGTTTTCCGGTTGGGTCTGTCGAGTCTGAGTTAGACCTTGAATACTGGTCGCGAGCGGCTGAATAAAAGGCGATTAGATTAGATCCGTTTGAACGTTCAAATTGAGTAAACGAATAAGACATCATAAGAAAATCAACAGGACGTTGAGACTTAGCGTGATTGCTTCACGATCTACGTCGATCCTTACGTGCCTATCATTTAGTGCTCATGCCTGTTTTGAAGCTATCCTGCTATCCTTAGCAGTTGTTTCTGGACTAACCATACCTCTTGATAATGCGCTACATCGCCGCGTTTCCATGAGCTAATTAGTTACAATGATCCGTGAAGAAACGGCTTCAAATGGTGATTTAGGAAATCTATGTACGAGCTACAGCTAACTCAAATAGTCATATTCGTGATCGCGGGATTCGCCCTTCCGGCACTCGGGATGATACTGCTCGCCTGGGTCTTGCAGAATGTGTTGGGCTACCACCAGCCGAACGCGATGAAGAATCAACCGTATGAATGCGGTATGAAACCTTTGCAAGAGGCAATCGTTCAGTTCGACATTCGCTACTATCTGTACGCTCTTCTATTTATACTGTTCGACATCGAAATCATATTCATCATCCCCTGGGCTCTGGCGACCGACAATCTTCCCAAGATAGTGTCCGGCGATTCCTTGTGGCTCGGACCGGTAGAAATGCTCATTTTCCTCGTAATCCTTGCTTTCGGGCTAGCTTACGCATGGAAAAAGGGCGCCTTAGAGTGGGAGTAACTAGCCATGTCTGACGAGCCTAAATCAATTTCAACATCTTCATTCTCGCTCCCTGTCCCAGAGGAGCTGCGCGACTCGGTGACTTTGACCGACGTCGACACTTTGACTCAAGCACTTTCAAACTTTATTTCACCGATCGCCAACCTGGCTAGATCGAATTCAGTTTGGCCGCTGACGTTTGGAACATCATGCTGCGCAATCGAGATGATGTGCGTCGGTATGTCGCGTTTTGATATTTCGCGCTTCGGCTCTGAAGTATTTCGCGCCACGCCACGTCAAGCTGACTTGATTCTCACCGCCGGTACGATTACCAGGAAAATGGCGCCGGCGCTCATCACCCTGTACGAACAGCTCCCCGAGCCGAAGTACGTAATTGCGATGGGCGCTTGCACGATTACAGGCGGAATGTTCAACGATTCTTATTCGGTAGTCCAAGGTGTCGATCGAATTATCCCGGTCGATGTTTATTTGCCTGGCTGCCCACCGCGTCCGGAAGCCATTCTTGATGCTTTGCTCAAATTGCAAACCAAAATTCGCACCGAGAATTACGCCGATAGAAAACGACGTGTATACAATCAACGCGCCGTTCGTTACGTCGACTACGATTCAGGATTACCGATGGAAGATTTGATCGACGAAGTCGCTAACGACACTCAAGTCGCACTCAGTGGCGAAAGTAATTAATCAGGCTCATAGAATCAAAATCAAGTTCAAAGAAATCAAAACGGTTCGAATCGAAAAATAACTCGACCAGTCCGCGAGATAAATAGGAAAGAAAATGACTGACGAAACTCCGGAAAAGCCACCAGAAAATAATCCTCCGAAACCAGCTGATGACGCTGCAAAAGCTGCTGAGAAACCTGCGGCTCCGGAAGGCGCAAAAGCTGCCGCTCCGGAAGGTGCAAAAGCCGCTGCTGCTGCTGCCGGTCCTGCTGGTGCTAAACCCGCTCCAGGACCAGCCGGCGCGAAACCCGCTGGACCCGCCGGTGCGAAACCAGCTGCAGCTCCGCCTCCACCACCTCCGCAAGTCAAAGCAGTTTTTGGACCGTTTCTCGCCGATCACGGCATTAAGACAGAACGGCTCGAAGACCACACCGGCGTAGAGTGCATCGCTGTAACTCCCGAGCACATTCAGAAAGTTTTGAAACTTTTGCGCAGCTCAGATGAAACTTTACTGAATCTGTTACTCACCGTATCTGGTGTCGACTCGAAAGATTCATACGATTCCGTATATCACCTCTGGTCGTACAACAACCTCAATCAGCTCGTAATTAAAGTCCGCGTGCCGAAGACCGAAGTTCCTGAAGGGCAACTACCTATGGTGCCAAGCATTTCGCGTTTTTGGAAAGCTGGCAACTGGCACGAGCGCGAAACTTATGACTTGGTTGGTATTCGATATCTCGGACATCCTTATCTCAGGCGGATTTTGAACACCTGGGATTGGGACGGTCATCCTCTGCGTCGCGATTATGTTCAACCGATCGACGCACTTAATGACAAAGCTCCAGGTTCTTTCCGCTAGTTCTTTCGAGACGAGACGAGGCTCAAAATGGTATCAGACATCACAGCAAGCAAGCCGATGAAGACCGATGAGATGATCATCAATATGGGTCCGCAGCACCCTGCGACTCACGGCGTGTTGAGAATGGTTTTGACGCTTGATGGTGAAATCGTTCGTCATGCAGAAGCGGTCATCGGTCACTTGCACAGGGCGCAAGAGTGGCAAGGACAGAACCGCAGCTGGTTCCAATATCAGGCGCTAATCGATCGTGTCGATTATCTGTCCGGAATGTTCACATCATGGGCGATGGCACGCACCGCGGAGACATTGGACGGCGGCGAAATTCCAGAACGTGCTGAATGGCTCAGAGTCATGGTTGCCGAGATGAATCGCATTTCATCACACTTGCTCTGGTTGGGAACGTATCTCATCGACCTTGGCGCCATGTTCGGTTTCCCATTCTACCCATTCCGCGAACGCGAAAAACTTCTCGATTTGTTCGAAGAAATCGCCGGTCAACGAATGATGTTCAACTACATCAGAATCGGCGGCGTGCAGCGCGATCCGAAACCTGAGTGGTTTAAGAAATTAGCTGCATTTTGCGACGAATTTCCTGATCGAGTGACTGAATACGAATCGATCGTTACCGACAATCCGATCTTCTTAAAGAGAACAAAGGGCATCGGAATTCTTCCACTCGATTTGGCTATGGACTATGGCGTTACTGGTCCATCACTGCGTGCTTCCGGCAATGCGATGGATTTGCGCAAGACCAGCCCGTATTCAGTTTATCCAAAGATTGACTTTACCGTTCACACTCTGGATAAACCAGAAGGTGGCGACACCTGGGACCGTTATATCCTGCGCATTCGCGAGATGCGCGAATCAACCAGAATTATCCAACAGTGTCTCGACATGATTCCGGAAGGTCCAATCATGGGCAAGAAGCAAATCGCCGGGATGCGCATCAAAGCTGGCGAAGCATTCTCCGCCATCGAGTCACCTCGGGGAGTGATTGGTTGCTACATCATCTCCGACGGTTCGGATAAACCATACAGATTTAGATGGCGTAATCCTTCTTTCTGCAACCTCGCGGTTGTTGGAGAGATGTTGGTTGGTCACCCGATCGCCGACATTATGGCGATCTTCGGATCGGTCGATGTAATTCTGCCCGACGTCGATCGCTAGATCGATATTTTTGAAAACTGTCTGAGGAAGAGGAAGGACACCTGGATCAATGATTCCCAACGCACCAGAAATCGGCAAACTAGCATTCATAATTGCATTTTGGATTTGCGCAATCTTCCTTCCCGTCTGGGCTGTAGGTTGGGCCGTCGGTGTTTTTCTGCCGATGTTAATCGAACAGATGAACCCAGGTCCTGAGCTCACTTTCCTCGCGAGCACATTGAGAGCGCTGACGCCGATTATTTCGGTGATGGTGTTCATTCCAATCAACGCGATGTTCATGGTGCTCTACGAACGACGGGCACTGGCTATCTTCACGGTGCGCATGGGCCCGAACAGAGTCGGTCCCGATGGTTTGCTGCAGACGGCTGCCGACGCTGTGAAACTGCTATTTAAAGAAGACATCACTCCGCGTGGTGCCGATGCGTTCATGTTCACACTCGCGCCAATCATTTTCTTTGCTCCCTCAATCTTTGGCGCACTGCCGATTCTGGCGGCTGTCACCAATAATCACCAGCTCTACGCGATAACGAACTTACCAACCGGAATCTTTTTTGTACTGGCAGCAGCTTCGATTCCAGTGGTAGCACTGGTGATGGCAGGCTGGTCCAGCAACAATAAATACTCACTGGTCGGTGGACTCAGAGCTGCGGCTCAAGCTATCAGTTACGAAATTCCTCTGGTTCTTTCGCTAGTCACAGTTTGTTTGATGGCTGGAACTCTCGATGTCGTGCAAATTGCTGAACAGCAAGACGGTGGATTTTTAAACTGGAACATTCTTGGCGGCGGCGCGCTGCGCGGAGTCGATGCGGCAATCAAAGCTTACATGACCGGTCAAGACTGGGGACCAGCAATCGCCACCTGTTATCCAGCCGGTGCGGCATCGTTTATCTCAGCTGCAGTTTTGATCGTCTGCTCGCACATTCTTCTGGGCTTGTACCTGACTGGGGCTTGCGCTGAAATCAACCGCATCCCGTTCGACTTGCCGGAAGCTGAATCGGAATTGGTCAGCGGCTATAACACCGAATACAGTGGCATCAAGTTCGCTATTTTCTTCCTGGCAGAATTCACCAACCTATTTATAGTATCGAGTATCGCCACGGTCATGTTCTTTGGCGGCGGCGACAACCCAATTCCTCAGTGGTTGTTGGACAAATTGCCACTTGCTCCAATTCAAGCATTCCTGTCCAA
This sequence comes from uncultured Candidatus Obscuribacterales bacterium, assembly GCA_964600935.1. GTDB lineage: Bacteria > Cyanobacteriota > Vampirovibrionia > Obscuribacterales > Obscuribacteraceae > JADYXR01. Next base: position 2,755 of record CAZRMH010000204.1, on the reverse strand, counting down.
TATGTTCTCGTTCTTAATTGATACCCTGCACTTTGTCGATCCGACTACATTCTGGGCGGCATTCTGGGTAATCTTCAAAGTTTATTCCATCGTGTTTTTCGCAATCCTGATTCGTGGCACTCTGCCTCGTTTCCGTATCGACCAACTTATGGATTTCGGTTGGAAACGACTTGTGCCTCTGTCTCTAATTGCTTTTCTCTTGGTAGTCTTCGCTCGCGTTCTGGTGGTATGTCATGGGTAGCAATTTAATCGGTCGGGCTTTTCACAGTTTCCGACGAATCTCTGAAGGTTTGAGAACGGTGTTGATGCACTCGTTTAGAGAGCCAATTACGAAAACTTATCCTGATACCGTGTCGCAAATCGCACCGCACTTCCGTGGTCGACTTGCTCTGGCAGTCAATCCCGATTCGGGAGAGCACCTTTGTATTTCTTGCAGACAGTGCGAACGTGTCTGTCCTGACAAATGTATTGAAATTACCGCACACAAGAGTCCAGAGACAAACAAACTGGAGCTTATCGAATTCAAAATCGACCACGGATTGTGCATGTTCTGCGGGCTCTGCACCGAAGTCTGCCCAACCACCTGCATCATCAATACTCAAGATTTCGAGATGTCTGATTACACGCGTGAGTCATTGGTTTATGACATCAAACGTTTGACACTGACGCAAGAAGAATCCGGATACTACTTCGACAAAAAAGATATTCCGAAGCCAAAACCAAAACCAGCTAAACCAGCTCCAGGAGCCGCTCCTGCTGCCGGTGCCGCTCCAGCCGCAGGTGCTAAGGGTGCCGCTGCCGGACCAGCTGCTGCTAAGGCCGAGGGCGCAGTTGCCGCCGCGAAACCGGCTGCTGATGCTGCTGCGAAGCCAGCCGCTGATGCCGCTGCGAAACCGGAAGAGAAGGCTGAAGCCGCGAAACCAGCTGCGGAAGCCAAGCCGGAAGCCCCAGCTACTGAAGCCAAAGCTGCCGAGAAACCGGAAGCGGACAAGGGCGCTGGTGATACCACTGCGAAAACAGAAGCGTCTGCCAAGCCTGAAGAAAAGACTGAAGAAAAGAAAGCGGACGACGCTAAACCCGAAGGCAGCTCTGAGAACAAGGAAGGATAAGGATCATGGAACAGTACATGATGTTGCAAGAATTCGTCAGCTCCGCAGCTGTCGAGACTGGCATGTTCTACTTAATCTCGATAATCGCCATTATCTTGTCGGTCGGTGTGATTTCCGATCGCAACGTCATTCGCAGCGGTTTCATCCTGATCGGTGTATTCGGTGCGATATCGGGACTCTTTCTTCTCCTGCAGGCGCAGTTTCTGGCGCTCGCACAAATCATGATTTACGCCGTCGGCATCACCCTCGTTGTTGTAATCGCGCTGATGTTGACCAACCCGCGTTCCGAGAAAGACTCGAGCTACGAAAATAAAGAGCCGTTCGCTGGTGAAACTGGAGCGCTCTATTACTGGGGACGTCTGCGACAGTTCGGACCAGCCTTCGTCGGCATTCTTTCTTTCTTCACCATTTATACCGCAATCCGCTCAGAGAGCTGGATTCCAGCCCAAGAACCAGTGGCACCGGACAACGTTAGAGTGTTAGGTGAAGCACTCACCACAACTTATTCACTGCCTTTCGAATTCGCATCGGTTTTGCTTTTGGCAGCGCTGATTGGAGCAATCATGCTAGCTAAAGCCGAGCGCCCGAAGCCGGCAATTGAAATTGGAATGGACGAGTAGCATTTAGCTGAATCCCGGAGATAGAAAATGTCAATTCAAGTCAATAAAAACCCAATCTTGCTGGATATCGCTTACAGCGGTTTGGTTTTCTTTCTGGTTTGCGGCTTCCTCGGTTGTCTGGCAAATACCAAAGCCACAGATTGGGCAATGACAAACTTTTGCGATCTCTGGATTTTCGCTGCCACCGTCATTGGTGGTTTGGTCGCTATCACACTGGGTGCTCGAACGCCTGTTGTAGTGGCGAGTGGTGCTATCGGCATCTTCGTCACGTTGACCGCAACACAGGATAGTTTGGTTCGATATTTGAGCTTGAGTGCACTTCTGTTTGCCATCGGAATGTTCGGGATGATTAGAGCGCGCAACGCAGTTCGCGTGCTGATGTCGATTGAACTTATGCTCAATGCCGTGAATATAAATTTGATTGCTTTCGCGAGATATATAGATCCATCGTTAGTTAAGGGCCAATTGTTTGCTATCTTCATTCTGACGGTCGCTGCTGCAGAAGCCGCGGTCGGTCTAGCTATCGTGTTGTCTGTGTATAGAAATACCCAGACCGTAGATATGAACAAATTCGATTTGCTCAAATACTAGGAGTTGTCGCGACTCGTATTATTGAAGGTTTCTTGCTGTCCGCAGGCGAGTACGAAACTAACTGCAACTGCTGCTGTGTAGTTTCGGTCACCAGCTTGACCAAAAAGCCAGCCCCGAGTGTAGTTTAAACCAGCGCCTGTTTCAGAAAACCAAGAGCCCAGTCGTGGAGCTGATTCCAGCCGATCACGTGGCGCATGCTCGTCATTCTTCGACGCTTCTCTTCTACACCCATGGACAATGCTCGCGAGAGAGCATCGGCAAAAGCACTTTCGGATGTCGGGTCGACCAAAACTGCTCCCTGACTTAGTTCCGCAGCACAACCAGCTCTTTCGCTGAGGATGAGAACGCCTTGTTCGTCCTGCCGACAGGCAACATATTCTTTGGCGATTAAATTCAGTCCATCACGAATTGAGTTGATCGTCATAACGTCGGCTG
>CAZRMH010000203.1:0-14251 GCA_964600935.1 uncultured Candidatus Obscuribacterales bacterium | reverse complement strand
TGATTCGGCAAGGAAGACTGCCGACTAAATTCTCGATCGACCGTTCGCATTCAATGAATGCATCGCTCAACAGTCCACCGCTAGCTAAATCGTGGAGAAAAGTGTTAGTCCATGACAGCGTCAAGACAAGCAAAGCAGACAAGAAAAATTTCCTTGTCGGTAAAAACCACTTCAGCGTATCGGTAACGTTCATCTCTTGATTCCATAGTAACAAAACTCGCGAGGACATACAGTAAATAATGCTGATTAACATTGATTGAAATGCAGAACTCATGAAAGTTTACGCATTCTTCACCATCTGGATCGCATCTAGCGCTAATGCGACTTGTTCCTACTGGAACGGGGACGGGCGAGCAGCGGCAAAAATTTGAATAATGCTGTTCGAACTCTAATCCTGAACAAGTCGTTTGACGTAATTGCTTGTTCCAGGAATCTGAGTCCATCCATCCTCGTTAGGTACAGGAACCGGAAGAGGTGCACGGTAACTCCAATCGAGGACGATCGCTTTAACACCAAAGGCGCGAAGCTTGGCGTAAAGTTCTTGCCTCCGCTCCGGCGGAGAGCTGAAGAAGCCCTTGGGATCAAACGATTCAGCAACAATTCGCATGTCAGCGCAACGCGCCCAATAGAATTCGCCGTTTTCGAAAAGTGAAATACGCGCGACCCAATCATGTGGTTTCAATCCAAGCTCGCGAAGCTTGGCTGCGGTTGGTCCGTGCTGATCCAATGGTTTAGTTGGAAAACCTAAACCTGTACTCTTCTTTAAAGTCTCACCAAGCTGCGGAACTGCGAAGTAGATGTGAAGCATCGAGGCAATCATAATCACCACAATCACCAGCCATGACGTCACCCACAACATGCGACCGCAGCGCTTCTGTCCATCAATTCCTTCAGGATATCGAGACGTCAACAGCAGCCATCCGATGAGTGCTGGAACGAAACCGATAATATAACGAGGTTGAATGGTGACAAGGAAAAACAAAACGATGCAGAGGTTACTCGTCAGCACCAGCGGAGAAAGTAACAGTATTCGCGACAGCGAAAAACCGAGAAACGATCTGTTCAGCAGCGCGATGTACACCGTAAGAAACACAGCCAAGATGCCGATGTAGACTATGATAATCTTGGCATGACCATACATCAGATCCGCGCGAATTTTAAAATCAACGTAAGCTTTTGCACCTTCGTTCCAGTAGTGCGGATTAAACCATGGTGAATAAGAAACCTCGAAAGGCTCGGCAAATTCGTAGAAGTTAGGATTCTCGAAAAACACTCTAGTCGGATGTTTCGGTTGCTGAGTTACCAGCTGGGGCGCCGCGTGGGTGCCTTCTACAAGCGGAATTGTGCAAAAGACAAACTGATACTGACCGGCTTCGCTGATCGTTGGATGACCCATTTTGATTGAGAGCGGAACAGCATAAGATGCCACCATTAGCAGTGCTGGTATCGCAACCAGTAAAAGAGATTTAAACGTCAAATGGAAGTTTTTTCGTTGCCATGCGAGCAGCACTAAAGTCGGCAAAATCCAGCTGATGAAGAACGATTTGGCAAGATAAGTGCTTCCCATTACAATTCCCATGACGACCAGACGCCATGGTTGCACCGATACGGAATAGACAAGTGAAAGAAGAAGGGCATTACCGAGGAGAAAGATTGCACTGGCCAACATGTCCGGCGATTTCACAGCGACATCGCCGGTAACCAGGGCACCAAAAGCAGATACGCAAGCTCCAAAAAAATAAAGCGGCACTGTTGGTAGTGGCGTTGTTCCGTTCTTGTCAGAAAGAAACTGATCTGCGCGAGCTAGATTTTTCCAAAAGAGAAACGACGAAAAAGCGAAGAACAAAAAATTTCCATACTGGAAGTAGCACAGAGTCACCCGCTCGGGCGGTGCGCTGAAGACAGCAGATGTAAGTGCAAACGCGATCGGATAAAGCGGACTCCAATACGGACTGACGGCAAGTTCTAAATTACCTCGCCGCCAAGCTTCTGCCAGATCGAGGTAAGACACGGAGTCCCAGCCCACACGGTCCGACCACGTTATTGCTTGCAACAAACCGAGGATCAGTGCAAGCAGCACCGGCAGCAGTACCAAGGTTAATTCGGATCGTTTCAACGGCTCAAAAGAATCTCGCGAAGGTGCATCCCGGGAACGCCGGCTGGATGAAGCCACGGCCAGCGAAATGCCGATCGGCGAACAACCGACTCTCGTTTCCTCTGGTTTGTAATTCAGTTAGTTCCATAAACAGAATTCACCGTTTCCAGTTAGCCAGTTTTATAAACAGAATCCAGTCGATTAATAGACAAATCCGCCGCACCGAAATACCCAGAAGGAGCTCCTCAGACCTGGCTCAGCAGCTTTGCCTTCTCAACCTTCGCCCAGCGTCGGTATTTCCAGATTCGTTTCAAAGTCCAAACGGTTCCCGGGATCGGGTCAAGTTTACTTTCTCCAATTCGGTTTCGGTACTCGATGAAAATTTCGGTGCAGTGATAACCCGCTCTGGCTGGACCAATGTAGAGTTCGACAGGCAATGCTAAACCGACCGGATCGTATTTAAACTCGCGCACCACCTGCTGAGTGTACGCTCTCATACCCGTGTGCACATCGGTCGTTCTAACACCGCAAAGAATCAGACTGAGCTGCGAGAATAGCCAGTTGGCAATGTAATTCGGCAGCGGCATGGACATCGGGCGGTTGGGCAAACGCGAGGCGCTGACTATGTCGTAACCAATCCGCGTTTCCGTTCCGCTTTTACCGCGCACTTCGTTGGGCTCGGTCATCTTCGACATCAGGATGGGAATGGTTTCAACGGGATAGGTGTCATCGCAATCCAGCGTGACGATTACATCGCCGGAGCAGGCCTTCAACCCCGCATCGAAGGCGTTTCCATAACCCCTGGGCGGGAACTGCCTGATCACCCGACAGCCAAGCTCCTCCGCGATCTGCGGAGTGCGATCGGTACTGCTGTCGACAACGACAATTTCACAATCACCACAGACGCGGTGAATGTCTTTGACCACTTTCTCAATCGCATTCTCTTCGTTGAGAGTTAGCATCATAACGGAAAGTTTCGCCGTCATTATTTACTCCCCTTGCGCGCACTGACGACAAACATATCAGCGCCTCGCATGCCCTGATTCGAATCATGCAGGCATTGAACGCCAAGAAATCCTCTCAAAACATGCGAAAAGGTCTCGGTGTGAATCGACTCCATTTCAAGAGTTTCAAGGAATGTGTCCATAGAACGGACTGAAAAATATGAAGTGTGATCCAGCTTATAAGAATAATAGTGGTCACCAAGTATGGTGGCATCAAGACACTCAAGGTTAGGAGTTCTAATCACGATAACACCATCGTCGGTCAAAAACTTTTGAATAGATTGAATCGCTTCATTAATGTGGTCGAGGTGCTCGATCACGTCAAGAATAGTAATGATGTTGAACTTCTGGTCGGCTCCGGCATGTTTTTCGAGGTCGAAAATAAACCCCTGCCATGTTTCAAAACCAAGAGTATTTTTGCAGTGTTCAATCGCATCAGCTGACGGCTCAATTCCGTAGTGACTGAAACCCTTTTCGGCAAATGCCGCTCGCAGCATACCGGTTGCAGAGCCGATGTCCAGGGCGGAAACCTGCGCTGGATTGGCTAGCCAACGCTGTCCGCGCTCGCCTGCCGTCTCCAGTACACGGTTGACATGACGCCTGGATTTCTGAATACGCCAGCCAGCATCCTGCAAATACTGCTTCGGCCCATAGTGACGATCCGGCCGGTCGCTGTAATAAGCGGTATCGTATACGATACTACGAGGATCGATTGCAGCGTTCGTAAGTGGATCGATCAACCACGCAAAACCCGTCTTGCTGTTACCGACAACCGCTCGCGATACATTACCGCTAATCGAACGCGCATAAATTGTATCGGCATGATTTCCGAACAGATCCTTGCCCCATTTTGCCGCGTCATTCAAACTCAATGGATGCGCACCGACAACCGGAAGCACTTCCAGTACTGTTTTTTGCAGCGATTCGATGCGTTGCTCGTTGGTTAATTGCGATGGCAAATGACCGTGGCTCGCATAAGCATTTTCAACCCAAACTTCTACCAACTCGCAAAGTTTCTCTTCGCTAATTTCCAATAGCCTGAGCACGCCGTTCGCGATGTGGTCAAAGTCTTCAGAGAACTGGACGAGCCCGTCGACAACATACAGAACACCAATCGTGTCCCTGATCCAGACGCCTCTCTTACTTCGTTTTGCGGCGGCTTTTTCCGTGACTTTGCTGTCTGTTTTCAATTGCAACACCTCGATAATTTGATGTTTAGTTGTTCTCTAGAATCCGTGTTGAAACGGTTTTTGATGAACGCAAAATACCATCAGAGTTGTAGTAAATGAATTCAGCGAAACGACCGCAAAGCTCTACGCCTTGCTCCTTACAGTATGCCTGGATTACTTCCAGATTTTTCTCGCGGTCCAAATGGTAAATGGGATACGCATACTTCGTTCGTCTAACGGTCGTAGTAATTACATCGCTTGCATCAATGAGTTGTTCTCGTGCCAGGCCGTCGACGACTTCCTTGGTCACCTCATTATCACTCATTGCCCACAATGCACTGTTTTCTCTCGCAGTTATTTCGGCTTGTATCGATGAGCAACCCGGCGGCGTGTAATTCTTCCCATAGTAGTCGAGATAGCTGATGCGGTGGAATATCAGGTCTTTTTGAGGGAAATAAAGTCCGAGTTTATTAAACTCTTGCTTCTTTTTCTTGAGACCAACCAGCACGCAAATCATCGAGTTATATTGCAAACCGTCGACCGCCCGAGTCACTTCCGGCGGCACATCTTCCAGAGCTCTAATGAAATCGAAAATCGGCATGGCACAAACAATTTTCTTAAAATGACGCTCTTGCGAGCCGTCCGAAACGACCCACCCCTGAGGCGTTCGGGCAATGCGTTTAATCGCGAAATTTTTAGTAACTCGTCCCTTAACTAGACTTTCGAAAGTATCAGGCAAAACTTGAAATCCACCGGTGGTCGGATAATGGAAATAAAGCTGATGCGTATAACCTTCAGTCTCCACACCCAGAGCGGCTTTGACTATTTCTTCCACCGACGGTCGCGGCACGCGCTCTACCCAGTGCGTACCCATCTCTGTCGCCGGCGTCTTCCAAATCTTGGCGTTGTAAGGAAGCAAATAGTGCTCCGCCAGACCCTTGCCAAAGGTGTTGTAAATCCAGTCTTCGAAGTTCGCCTGAGGACGTTGAGGGTTTTCCAAAAAATTGTACAGACAGTCAAATTTATCCTGCGGATCCAAAACATTTAATCCGTTTTCGAATGGATATTTGACCAGTCGGTTTTTAAACCAAACTGATACCGCTCGAAAGTGCCTGTCGACCTTACCTTTGAGCAATTCAAGTTCGAAATCAAGAATCTCCTGGTCCTTGGAAAAAATTATGTGACCACCCATGTCGAAAGTAAAACCTTCGTGGTGGTAGCTGCGACATAGCCCCCCACAGGTTTCGTCTTTCTCTAAAACTTCGGTATCTTCACCCAGAAAGTACGCCAGGCTCAGGCCTGCCAGGCCACCGCCCAAAATGCCGAAATGCTTGTCCACATAGACTCCAAGATAATTTCTGTGCTCTGCACAGCGGTTAAACTTCCGCTCACTCGTTTGGCCAGCTACTATACGCCTGAAGTAAGTGCTTAACGTGATTTATCAGACCGGTACATTGAGCGCTTTCCTGGGCGTAATTAAGTATACCGTCATTTTGGGATGAACCTTATGTCAAAAAACGCTAGCCAACTCAAGATAAAAATATTCGGCGACGGGGCGGACTTAGGAACGATTCTGACGCTCAATCAAGACCCTATGATTGCCGGCTTTACTACGAATCCCACCCTCATGCGCAAAGCTGGGATTGCTGATTACGAAACCTTTGCCAAAGAAGTATTGGCAACAGTCAAAGAGAAACCCATTTCATTCGAGGTTTTCTCAGACGAATTCGATGAGATGGAAAAGCAGGCGAACGTGATTGCCAGCTGGGGAAATAACGTCAATGTCAAAGTTCCGATTACTAATACCAAAAACCAATCAAGCGTTCCGCTCATTCAAAAACTTACTAAACGCGGTATCAAGGTCAACGTGACCGCCATCACCACTGGTGCTCAGGTGAGCAGTGTGGTTGATGTGTTGGGTGAAGGCGCAGGAGGAATCATCTCCGTTTTCGCTGGTCGCATCGCTGATTCCGGGCGCGATCCGTTGCCGACGATGATCGAAAGTTTGAAGATGACAAAGCAGCACTCGAATGTCGAATTACTTTGGGCCAGTCCCAGAGAACTCTACAACGTTGTTCAGGCTGATGAAATCGGCTGCCACATCGTCACCGTGACCAGTGACATTCTGAAAAAACTGCCCCTTCTCGGAGGAGATTTGGACGCCGTTTCACTCGACACTGTCAAAATGTTCTACAACGATGCCCAGTCTGCCCAATACTCAATTCGCTCAGAACTCATAGAGATCTAGGTTTTGAAGAAACGCCAATCATCACGATTCGTCCAGTTCGGCGAATTGCATTTTTGCTCCGACCGATCGCTGGCATTTTGCAGCGATAGGTCGTTTCAATGTCGATCCGATTACGGAAACCTGCTTCAATCGACTTTCGCCTCTGAATCACGACACTCAGGAGAACACTAATGCAACCGGCGAAAGAAGGTAAGGGCACGCTCGTTGCGCTCTGCGCCTTGGCGGCTTCAACACTGATTGTTGAAATCACGTTGACGAAATTTCTCAGTTTCAAACTTTGGCACCACTACACTTTCGCTGTGCTCAGCATGGTTATTCTGATGTTTGGTGCCTCGGGAATCTTTTGTTTTGCGGCACCAAAGTGGCTTGGTATCAAAGAAGATAGACCCTGGGATGCGGTCGCCGCATATGCTACCTGGTACTCAATCACGCTCTGCATCGCGGTAATCGTCTTCTGCGTCTGTCCATCGAGCTCCGGTGCGATCATGGGCATTCCGCAAATGACCAATTGGGCATTACCACTGTTTTTTACAATCCTGTCCATTCCATTTTTTCTTGCCGGCGTTTGCATCAGCCAAACATTCATCGCAAGCAAACACAAAGTCACGGTGATCTATTTTTTCGATTTGCTGGCGGCCGCGATCGGCGTTTCGTTGTGCCCGGTGTTACTTCCAAACATTGGCGGATACGGGACAATCGCGTTTTCTGCCGGACTCGGTCTGCTTGCTGCGGTTGCTTACTGGCAGAATTCGCGGCCAGCCGCCCTCAGTGGTTGGCTTAACCGCCTAGCCATGATTGGAACCGGAGCACTTGCAATAGTCGCCCTTCTGAGCTACCCGGGAGTAGCTAGAAAGTACTGCAATGCTGACATGCTTTTCCCTCGCGACCCGGCCCTATACTGCGTGCTCCGCGATTTTAGTGGAATCGAAAGCACGCATTGGAACGCGATTGCGCGCGTTGATGTTTCCAAAACCGGCACATCGAATGATATGTGGGTTTATAAATTTGGCCTTGCACCAGAGTGGGAAAAAGAACCGATTCCTGGTCGAATGCTGCTCATGGACGGTACAGCGAATACTCGACAGTTTAAAAAAATCGGCGAACTTTTCGATCAAAAATATTTCGAGACCGCTTTGTGGGCGAGCCCCTATGTGGCTCGGCCAGATTGCAAAAACGCGCTCATTATGGGTGGCGGAGGCGGTTTAGATATTCTCGTCGCAAAATATCATCGCGTTCCCAACATCGATGTTGTTGATATGAACCCGACAATTTGTCGCATTCTCAAGGGCGAACTCGACGACCCGGATAAGTCCTACACAGGCTGGTTGCAGAGTGACGCCAACAGCAAAGTGACCGTAAATCAGGACGAAGCACGACACTTTTCGACCGCATCAAAACCTGGAACTTATGACACCATTCAAGCGAGCGGTGTCGACACACTGACTGCAATTCAAACTGGCGGATTGTCTCTGGTCGAGAATTATCTCTACACCGTCGATGCTGTTAAAGACTACACGCGGATGCTGAAACCGGATGGCGTGCTCTCGCTCACGCACTGGTTCCGCACTGGCCCGAGCACGAGCTTAAGAATGTTCTTGACCTATTTCGAGTACCTCGATTCAATCGGCGTAAAGGAACCCTGGAAGCACGTCGTGGTGATCGCGAGCTTCAACTGGACCGACTCACTTTTGAAGATGTCACCGTTTACTCACGAAGAGTTGGTTCGCATCAGAGCATTCGCCACCAAGTCTGGTTACACGGTTCTATTCGATCCCGAGAACAAAACGCTTCGCGGTGACGAATTCGAACGCTCGTTCACACGTCTAGGTTTCATGTCTCAGAGCGAACGAAAACAAGCGATTGACACCGATCCGAATGTCCCATGCCCAGTGGGAGACGATAAACCGTACTTCTACTCGTTTGGTTTAAACCATCCGGACTTGCTCATTAACGTCAACAACTCGAGCATTCCATTGCAACTAATGATCACTACATTCATCTTCGGAATGCTGCTGCTGCTCGTTCCGGTAATGACAAAAAGAGATCAATTAAACAGTGCGATGTGTGTATCCGTCGGGTATTTCGCCACTACCGGCTTCTCCTTCATGCTGTACGAAACGGCAATTATCCAACTCTTCTCCATCTTCGTCGGCGGACCGTTCTACTCTCTATCGGTGGTATTGGTGGCGGTGCTGGTCGGATATTCCACCGGAAGCTTGATTGCCTCATATATCAAGTGCACTGCCAAAACATTTCTTGCATTTGCAGCAGGCTTACTCGTTCTCTTCGTGGGACTCTACCTCGGCATACCTGAACTAACGCGACAACTTCTTCCGCTATCGCTTCCAGCGCGGCTTGTCATCTGCGGTTCTGTTGCATTCATCGGTACAGTTCCAATCGGCATCGCCGTTTCCTCCGCCATGAGCGTCGTCCGAAATACACATGGACAGGCAATTTCCTGGATGTGGGGCGTCAGTTCGATTTTCAATGCACTGGGAGCAATCTGTTTCATCGCTATCACTATGAACTTTGGCATTAAAAGTTGTTTGCTGATCATCGCCATCATGTACTGCGCGGCGAACCTGATGTTCAGCTTATCTAAGCCAACCCGCAAGATGCTGGAGAGTGACAAATAAACTCAATCGGCAGGATCGATTTCAGCAAGCGATGTTCTTTCTAAACGAAGACTATCTCTAAAGCGCAGAGCAGCAATGACAATCATAGCGGTCAAAAGAGCGCGGTAATAGTTTGCCAGATAGGGTCGACTAAATTCCAGAAGGAAACCAATTAGCCAGTTAAGACCTGGATAGAGAACGAAAATATAGCACCATATTTTGTCCAATCGACTGTCGGATCGACAAGCCCGTGGCATCGTCAGAGCCCACGGCACAAGGACCAGCAAAAAATCGTATATGAGCGTGTGCGTGCTCAGCAATAGAGTAATACAGATGATCAATGCCATCGCCCAGGAGAATGACTGCAGTCCGGCTTTCGATGCGAGCCTGGCAATCACGAAAACGAGCACACAACTGAGCACGGTCGTGATCGCACCGACTAACGAGATGACGGCAGGGTCGTGGATAAACCAGCCAGCCAAGCCTCTTATGGAGATAAACTGAGTGTTGAGATAATCAGCGATTTTGGTGTCAGCAGAGGTAATCACATGCGCATAATTGGCAACAGTGTCGAAGCCGAGCACAGCAACGGACCCGAGCAACATTAAGACGCCTGTAACCGCGGCACTGGCGATTATTTTCCAGCGCATTCCAGCCAGAGCTATGACAGCGAGAACCAATCCGTACTGCGGTTTTATCATGCAGAGACCGAGCATTACCCCTGCTTTTATGTCTCGTTTATGATAGAAACAATCGCAAAAATACGCGATGATCGCCACCATGAGCAACGCCATTTGCCCGACAACAAAGTTCAAATAACAGGCATGCGATGCCAATCCAAGGATAGAAAAAAGAACAATTTCTCGCGTTGTGACGGATGACAACTTCAGCAGTCGGACCAACTGCCAGATGGCGGCAATAAGCCAGATGACGAGCGCCGCACCAAATGCTTGCTGAACCGGTAGCAACGTAATAGTAATAATTCCGGTACAGAAAAACGGTGTATATTCCGAAAAGACTACAGGAGATCGCGCAGAATCAATGTTCGGAGTCTGGAGCACTTCGCGCATGGTGTCCTTCTGCGCCTCAAAATCGTAAACGCGACTGGGATGCTTTTTAGCCAGTTCACCAGCCGAGTAGAACTTCAAAAAATCAGCAAAAATCGTGGGATTTTGACTATGAGTCGCGACGAATTTTTCCAGAGAGACACAGTTACTCAACAAATTCACGGTCATAGGTCCGACGACCAGCAACAAGACGACAGCGTAAGCGGTCAAGAGATAGTCGTTTGCAGAGCGGCGTTTTTCAAACCCGTCTGTTTCAACCATTCGATTAACGCCTCCGGAACATTTTCAACTGTGTGGTCTTTGTCATTCAAAAACAAATAACGCGTCTCTAGTCGGATTCAACATTCCGTTTTTGCAGGTGTTCTTCGAGTTCCTGCAGCGCAGCCGGACTGCCAATTTCGTAAAAGCGGGTGTCGACCTCGAAACAACCCAGAGCGTTCCGCGCGATTAAATCCTTTGTGACGTCGTTCAAATCAAACTTCAATGGGTTACCGCCTTCTGCTTTGCCTTTGAAACTATCGAACGCCGCATCGTTGAACAATGTCAAACCAAATTCAATATGCTTCATGTCAGCGCTCGGATTCTCTTTGTTGTAACTATAGATAACTCGATCTTTGACCAGCATATTGCTAGGCGCCCAACGATTGTCGTTTTCAAAAACAGTCATGAGAGCAGGTTTCTTCTCCCGAGTAAAAGCTTCAAATACAGCAGCAAAAGATATGTCCAACCATGAATCACCATACAAAGTCGCAAACGGAGATCCCGATAACTGGCTGGCTTTCAGCACAGCACCGCCTGTCCCTATCAGTTCGCCGTCCGGATTATCAAACGAATATCTTACTTTGACACCGAACTTAGTACCATCACCAACATAGTCAATTATGGATTCGGACTTATGCGCGACACACACAACAACATCCTTCACGCCTTTGCTCTTGAGCAATTCCAATTGATGGCCAATGAAAGGTCGACCGTTTACAGGAGCCATCGACTTGGGCAACAAACCACCAGTGATGGCACTCAAACGAGTGCCCAGTCCACCGGCAAGAATTAGTACTGGCGGAAAGTCCACTAGCCTGCTGCCAAATTAAAGAGATTGGGATCGGCGAGCATTGCCGAAAGCGATTTCTCAATCGCTTGTTTGCAATTGTGCTTACAGGTCCAGCCCAGGGCACTGATTTTGTCGTTGCTCATACGAACGACAGGCACATCGCCCTTCCAGCCACGGTCGCCACCAGTGTATTGCAACTGCACGTCCGCATCGGCACCTAAAACTTTATCAATAGCAATCTCGGCAATCTCTTTCACCGTGATGTAGTCACCGGTGCAAACATTGTAGACGTCAAATGGAATTCTGGTCTTGCTACCCGCCAGCAATACGGCGTCCATGATGTCGTCGATGTAAACGTATGATTTGCTCTGAGTTCCATCACCAAGGATCTGAAGTTCATTCTTATTACTTCTCAGCTTACGCATAAAGTCTAAGCCTACTCCATGGGTTTGTCTTGGTCCGACTACGTTTCCAAAGCGAAATGCGACGCCGGTCAGTCCAAACATGTGTGCGTAAGCGGAAATAAGAGCTTCGCCCGCCAATTTGCTGGCACCATATGTGGAGACCGGAATCATCGGACCGTAATCTTCAGAAGCCTCATGGAGACCCAGTTCTCCGTACACACCACTACCTGACGCGTAGAGAATTCGTTTAGTATTGGAACGGCGCATTGCCTCAACAACATACTGTGTCAGGATAGTTCCTTGATCAAAATCGATCATCGGTTCAGTGGCAGCTTTTGCTATATCCGGATTAGAAGCCAGATGTATGACGGTGTCATGTCCAACCATTGAGTCTGTCAACAGATCCAGGTTGGCAATCTCACCTCGAACTATCCGCAAGCGGCTATCCGTTTTGCCGCCCGAACTCCCCTCAAGATGCCAATCTCGGCCAGAAGAAAAATTGTCATAGACCGTTATCTGTTGAGTTTTCTTATCACCTAACAGTCGTTGAACGAAGTGACTGCCTATGAAACCAGCACCACCAGCGATGAAGATTCGTTCTATCGGACCAGTCATAACGGGTTTATCACTCACTCTATGCTCTCCTGACCGCCAATTTTTCAACAACGACAATTTAATCTATAAAGTCAAAACTTCGCACTAGACGATCACTTTGGTGCCTTCGAAGTCAAAACGAAATCTTAGTTCCGGAGCACCAGCTGCAGCCATCGCTTCACGCAATTGCTGCTTCTTCTCAGTGTAAAACAAAAGAAATCCGCCGCCCCCTGCGCCCATCAGCTTGCCACCGACGGCTCCTGCAGCTCTGCCGATTTTGTACAAATTGTCGATATTCGAATTTGAGATTCCAGTGGAGCGCTTACGCTTGCTCTCCCAGTGCTCGTGCATCAGTTCACCGAATTGATGAAGATCGCCACTCTGCAAAGCCTTCGTAATGCGGTGTCCGAGCTCTTTTGTGTAGTGCAGACTTTCCAGCATCTCGGAATTCAAACTCTTACTTTTCTCATCCTGATCTTTTAGAAACTCGGATCCTGTTCGCGAATATCCGGTGAAAAATATACCAAGATGATCTTCCAGCGTATAAACGGTTTGCGGTGAAAGTACCGCTGGTTGAGCGGTAACCACCCCATTTCTGGCAATGTCAAAACAGGTGATGCCACCATATGCGGCGATATACTGATCCTGCTTACCTACAGGTTCTTTCAACATATTAATCTCAATGTTGCACGATTGCTCGGCGAGATCATGCGGACTGACCAACAAATTTTTCTGATAGGCATGCAATCCTTTTAGAATTGCTGTCGTAAAACTTCCTGACGAACCCAGTCCTGTGCCGGCTGGAATGTCAGCCATACTGGTTATCTCGATGTTTGGTCCCTGCTTCATTTGTTCAAGCGCGCAGCGAACAATTGGATGTCGAATATCTTTAGCATCGGAAACCCGCTCTAGCTGCGAGTATTTGATGACATAATTATCGTCCCACGCCTGATTGATCAGCACATAAACATACTTATCAATGGCGGCTGAGATGAAAGAGCCGCCAAATTGCTCGTAATAAGACGGTAAATCAGTTCCACCTCCGCCTATCGAAATACGCATCGGACTGCGTGCAATGATCATTTTACTTTTTCCCTGTTACGCTTTCCCACTTGGCCGCGTTGACTTGAAGCAACGGATGCGACACTAAAAAATGCCAAACAACCGCCTGAAAGCCTTCCACTAATGGAGTGACATGGTCAGCACTGACGTTCGGAATCACAATCGCGACATCAGCCGCTTGAGCAGCATAGCCTCCATCTTTGCCAACAATTGCGACAATGCTCGCACCTCTGTCTTTCGCTGCTTTCATCGCATTCACGAGGTTCATGCTGATGTTCTTTTCTTCACTACCGCCACCGACCGAAAAGACTAACAGCCCATCACGCGACGACAATTTGCTGACGGCGAGCCAGTTCGCGAGGGTTGTTTCCCATCCTTCATCATTGACCCGAGCGGTCAATTCGGAGACATTGTCGTAAGGGGCGTAAGCCTCGATATTGCAAATCTTGCGGAAGTCGCAGGTGGCATGCGAAGCGTGACCGGCACCACCACCGGAGCCACAAAGAAATAGACGGCCGTCTCTGGCTCGCACATCTGCAAGAACACGAGCAGCCTGTTCCAACTTGTTAGCATCAAGCGATTCGACTACTTGCGAACAGTGCGCTAGAAATTCTTCTGCGAACATAGTGACCTACTTATTACTTCTGAGCACGGACCATCTGCCCGCACACATGAGGAATGAAATTTTACTTTAGACCTTCGTCCCTGGGGATGGGGGATCCCGGCGATATTAGTAAGTGATCTATTTATCAATTTAGGACTTGTTGATTATACCCAGGATTTCTTCCAGGCTATCAACAATCAAATCAGGTTGAAATTCCCAATCCGGTGAGATGCGATTATGTTTCTGCCGAAGAAAAACAGTCTTCACACCAGCGTGAGCGCCCGCTACTACATCCTTCTCGCTGTCACCAACGAAAAGGGCACGGGTTCGATCGATAC
>CAZRMH010000202.1:0-14440 GCA_964600935.1 uncultured Candidatus Obscuribacterales bacterium | reverse complement strand
GCAAAGACACCTAGCGGCTTCCAATCTGACTCCTTCTCGGTCGCTTTAACTGCGGCACCAGATTTAGTATTGCCTTTAGTACCTTTAGCCGGTGTTGCTGGCGGTACTGATGGCGGTGCCGACAGGGCTAAGGTTTGCGCTTGAGTGTAATAATCACTGGCAGATTCAAAAGGCTGATTGCCATAGTAAACCTGATCGTCCTGATAGGTTATGTTATTTCCATAATCATATTCCACGGGTTCATCACTGACAGGGTCACCCCAAAATGAGCAAAGGTCTCCCCATCCGGTGTATCCCCAAGGCCAGTAGTCGCCCCAACCGGGGTACCACCAGGCTCTGTTATAACGATTCCAAAAGTCGCGATTGAACAAATCGTCATGATGAAATGCATTCCTGACTGCTGCGCCTCTGGAAGCCATCCCCGCACGCGACACATTGCTCGTAATTCGAGAAGCCGTCGACATGGCGCCCCGCGCCATACCACCATCGGTAGGTAGATTCGACCAATGATAATCTTGATTTGCACCGGCACGAAGATCTGACTCAGAAGCCCGCGGTCTATCGTCAATTCCCGCATCTCTGTTTAAATCGCCACGGAAATTGCCACCGCGATCTCCTGACCAGGCACCGCGATCTCCATCGCCAAAGCCACGACCGAAATCACCTCCGCGCGCGCCGCCGAAACCGCCGCCGAAACCGCCGCCACCAAAACCGCGCCCGCCACCACCCCCACCACCACGAGCGTGAGCAGGAGCTGACTCCAGATAAAATTGCGTAAGTGATAAAGAAATTGACAGAAGTACCGCAGATGCTATCAAGCCGTTCGAATATTTCATAAAAACCTCTTTTACTCGCTGACTCGACTAAGCACCAGAATTGCAGAGTCAGGAACACTGACTCCATTAATTGAGCGTTGTGTGGACTGCCATGTGAAAGTGTCTTTGTTTCTCTGCTTCAAAGTATAGGTGGCATAGGTCCGGATACCCTCTTGAGACACACCAGCAGTTACTTGTTTCCACCCATCAGGAATTCGCGTCCATTCACCTTGTCCGAAGCCCCCGTTGGGCGCAAAATGCCATGAAACCAGAGTTCCGTTCAACGGGCTATATCCGATGATTTGTCGAACTTCCGCTTTCAACTGAGTATCAAGAGTGGTGCATTCCAGAAAGGTTCCATTTTCAATCCATTTAGCCTGCATCTCGACAGCATCGCCATTCACAACTGTGGATTTCCACTTGCCCGCCAGCCATCCGAGCGCCTTTATACTGCTTA
Organism: uncultured Candidatus Obscuribacterales bacterium; assembly: GCA_964600935.1. Classification (GTDB taxonomy): domain Bacteria; phylum Cyanobacteriota; class Vampirovibrionia; order Obscuribacterales; family Obscuribacteraceae; genus JADYXR01. Next base: position 13,168 of record CAZRMH010000202.1, on the reverse strand, counting down.
TTTCACGGTCATTGATGGCTGATTCCATAACCCATGACATTTTCCATTCGCCATCCTTTTTGATGTGAAGGGCGGTGTATCTGCCGGAGGGTGATCTTCCACCAATTGCAGTAGTGCCCTTCTCGATCGCGACATCTGGTGCAGGACTTTGAACTCCGGTTATGTTGACAGTCAAGGTCTGTGAACCGAATTTGGAGAAGTCCCTGGCAAAGTAATCCTTGAGCTCTGCCTTCCCCCTCAAAATTTGCCCGCTTGCAGTCTCAAGCATGCCATCGGCAGTCCAAAGATTCGACAATCCTTCAGCATCACCAGCCTTAAACAGCTTTTCGTAAGTACGCGCTTGTTGAGCGAACACCGTCATCAGAGAATCCGAGTCGCCAGGTGCTTTTCCAGTCACAGCGCTCTCATCGGCCAGTGCCGCAAACGTTGCCATATTAAGCATCCCAAAGCAACACGTCGAGACCGCCAGGAAACCCATGATGTTTCGAATATTTTTCAAATGCTCGTCCATCCGTGAAAATGAATTGACTCTTTATCGATCTGCCCAGCCAGAAGTAAACGTTAAACCTATGCCTGCACCGGCTGTAAACGAAAAGATTCCACTTCGCAATCACACCTCTATAAGGTTCAAAACAAAGGTCATTCTATAAAGAACGTCCTCGCGCAAAACTGGCGCGCTCTAAATTGAATGGCGACCGCAGATTCGCTCCAATTCGGTGAGCGCAAGTAGATACTCCTCTGTTTTACGATCGCCGTGAAGAAGAACCCATTCAATATGCAGTTTCGCCCTTGAGCGCTCGCCCAACGTGAGGTAGTGGTAAGCTAGATCGCAGTGAATTATGGTATCGCTGGCAATACTACCGGTGGGTTTAGCCACCTCCGCCTCGCCCACATCCCCCAGAAAGAAATGCGCCAACGTCGAGACAGAATGATTTTCGATCTTATCGAGATTGGCACGCAATAGGGATTTAGATACATCTTTTTTGTTGGAACGCTCGTGACACAAAAATGACAAGAGAATTGCTCTATCCAAATTGGTCTTTTCGTCGCGAACATATCGATCGAAGTCAATACAAGCTTCTCGAATTTTATCAAGACAAGCATACGAATATCCACGCATCATAATGCTCGTAGAATTTCGCGGTACCAGTTCTATTTTTCTGGTTAGGAGCGACGCTGCATCTTCAAAACAATCGATCTGCACAAAGGGCACACTCGGTAATTTGCCGGACGACAAGGTTGCCCGAATATCCTGATCCCGAAATCCCGATTGAGCTGGTCTGGCGCATTTCTCAAGAATACGTCGAGGGAAATCCGGATCAACAATTAGAGTTTGATCGTATTCCTTTCTGGCCAGATCAAATTTGTTTTGACGTTGAAAACATCGTCCCAAATTGAATCTTGCCAACGCTCCTGCGTAACCCTGAGTTTTTCTCTCTAGTAAAATCATACGAGCAAAAGCGTTCTGCGCTTCTGGAAACATTTTCAATTGCGAATAACAAACGCCAAGTGTATTGTATGCAAGCGGATCTTCTGAATCGAGTGATACAGAGGTTCTAGCATCAGCCAGGGCATGTTTGAAATCTCCGCGAGTCATGTAGACGGCCGCGCGACAGGAATAAGGAACAGCCCAGCGAGGCGCCCGACTAATGGCATAAGCCAATTCGCGAGCGGCATCGTCTAATCGGCTCATGTTCAAATACGCCAAACCAAGAGTGATTCGCATGTCTAAATTGGAAGGCTCAATTGCAATCGCACAATTTGCATCCCTGATTGCCTCAGAAAATAAACCTTGCTCCAGATTTAAATCGGCACGAGTTGCAAAGCCAAATGGATGCGCAGAACTGGAGGCGATTGCGATCGTGGCATATTTTTTAGCATCATCAATACGATTCACGCTGATGATTTCTGCATACATGGAAATAGGTTTCGGTTGGGTAGGATAATCCTTTATCAATTGCTCAGCCCGGGCTTCAAATCCTTGCGTTTTAGTCATTGAATTGACATCTCGCACAAACTCTGCGATTTCTTTCTCTTGCGCTGTTCTCAATCGAGAGTACTCGTCAGAAGCGATCTGTTCTTGAGGTTTCATTCCTAGGTCACGATAGATTAGTGCACGCATAACGTAACTTTGAATTAATTTCGGTTTCAAGTCGATCGCGAGTTCCAACTCCCGCAGCGCTTTTTCGAATTCTTTCGTAGATTTGTAATGCATCGCCAGCGCCACGTGAGCCTCAGCGTATTCGGGGTACAAAAGAACAATATTTTTGATGTCCTTGAATCCATCAACAGTTTTACCGTTTGCGGATCGCGCCATTCCTCTCAACTTGAGACACTCGATAAACAGTCTCTGATAAACGTTGCCGTACTTCTTTGGCACCGTAAGAATTGGTGTCACGGAGTCGAGACCTGAAGAGCATTTGAATCGTGCAGTAGCATCAGCCCGATCAAATCCATTCTGTTTTACTTCTTCGTATACCTTGACTGCGAGCTGTTCTGCTTCAGGATATTTGTAATTATGATATCGATCCTGAGCGGTCGCGAACTTCACTAAGAGTTCAAAGAGTTTGTCATCGTCAGCCTTTGCAGGAAGAGCCGAAGTGCTTATCAGCGCCACAAGCGCCGCGCAGCAGATGAGAATCTTGAAAAATCCATTATTCATCGCTCGAAACTTTCGCAGATTGAGGCAATCTCAACCAGAAGGTGGTGCCCTCTCCCTCAGTGCTTTTAACACCAATTTTGCCCTGGTGCGCTTGTACTAAGGCCTTGCAAATTGCTAAACCCAGTCCGCTGCCTGCTCGCTCACCCTCGCTTCCGGTACCGACTTGCGTAAACTTATTGAAGATCGTTTCTACCTTTGCCGCCGGAATGCCGGGACCTTCGTCGATGATCTGAAATTCGACCTCTGCATCTTCTGACCGATGCTTAAGTAGTTTGCCCGTAATGTAAATAGTTTTTCCTTCCTTGGAAAATTTGACGGCGTTATTGATCAGATTGATCAAAATTCTGTTCACCCTTTCGCCGTCACAAATAAACGGAACTTCATCGCAACTGATATCAACAATGAGTTTCTTCCGCTCGGCTTCCGGTTTGACCATATCCACTGCACGTTGAACCAACTCAGTGGCATTGCAATTCTCGTAATGCAGAGTTAATCCACCGGCTTCGAATCGTTCAATGTCAAGCAAGTCCTTAATCATCGAGATCAGCGACGCGACAGACATCTGCGCTCGACTGACAAGACGCTTGCCGCGATCGTTAAGAGTGCCGGCCGCACCTTCCATACACATGTCGAGAACAACACCGATGGAAGTCAAAGGCGCGCGCAGGTCGTGGCTCACCATTGCAATCACATCCTGTTTCAGCTGCTCTGCAGCTTTTCTGTCGGAGATGTCGTGGATGACGCATAGAATCGAACGATCGTCAGGCGACCAGTTAACCGACCACTGAGTGAATAAGTACTCGCCATCAAAGTGCTTGAGACGCGCATCAAAAGTCTGAGAGAACGACTTGGTTTTTATCGACTCAAGCTCGTTGTAGGTCATGTCGCGATCGTCCGGATGAACTAGCGACTGAATATTCGTACCCAGCAATTGATCTTCGGAATATCCAAGAACTTCGTGAACAGCCGGATTAACCCCAGACAATTTCAAGGATTCATCGAGAGAACAGATGATTTCAGCCGCACTGTCGATCATCGCTCGCTCTCTCTGCCGAGCGCTATCCATTGCTACCGAAAGTTGTTGGATATCAGAGTGAAGAATACTGAGCTTGTCGTTGCCCGGAATAATTTCTTCGAGTCTTCCGCCCATCGAGATTCTCACGATACTCTCGTGTAGCGATTCCATCCGCTGCGTCAGTCTTCGCGCAAACAAAAAAGTATTGATTACTGCCACCACAGGAGTGACCAGTGCAGCTATTAAAAGTAGTATTAGTTTCGACCGCGCGCCTTCTTGATTCGCGATTAGTCCATTTTGTTTGGCATTTAGCTGATCGCGCAATACGTCGGCGTGAATTCTCAATTCTTTGATGGTATCGGAAGCTTTGCCGAAAAGAACTCCCTGCTCGACCGGATGATGGTCTTTCCGAACACCTTCGACAGTTTCGATCGTTTCGCTCAAATCAAGAAGTGCACCTGAAAAAGCATCTGCGCTTTTTGATTTCAACGAACTAATTTCGGTCGACTTCTTGAGTTCGTTAATGTCAGATTTCAAGGACTGCCGGATCGGCGCTAATGACCTGAGAATTTGCGCATCACTCTCTGTCAAAACGCTCAAAGCTGAGGTTGTGGCATTATGGTAAACCGCATCAAGCTTGCTGACCGCGCGGGCAATTCGCGAAATCTCGCTCTCACTGTCCCGGACACCACCAATAGTGGCACAGATTAATAAGATCAGAATCACCTCAATGATCGCCGGCACAATCAGTGGAAGAACAAATCCTGTTGATAGTAGAACATCATTTTTCATGATTTGGGGGGCGATTCTTTTACTCCAACGCGTCTGCCAGTGCTCTTGGTAAGCCGACCTTCATAAGGTCCCAAAATGAAACCGCATGCACTATGTTATATTTCGCACCATAACGACCAAGGTTTCTCTGTAAGTCATTCACAAAGGCATTTCCAAGGTAGCCACTGTTTCCAATCAGAAATATGGTGATCGAAATTTCAGTCGGATTACGCATGCGACGAGTAGCTTCAACGATTACCTGGCGAACGGTTTCTTCGTTGTTCGGACGACCGTCCGTGATGATTGCGATTCCCAGCGGTTTTACATTCCCCCGCGTGATTTCGCGACGCTGTAAATAATCGTTGATGGTGGTAAGAAGCGGATCCGTTAGATTGGTCCCGCCTTCCGGAGCGGCTTGCGCAAAAATTCTGGGAATTTGATCGAGCGTAACATGCGGGAAAACTTTAAATCCGCTCGAGAAGAGAACGACACTCAAACCTTTGGCTGAAACATATCTGGTTTGTTCAGCCAGGTGTGTCGTCTGTTCGCGGCACCACTGCCAGCGACTGACACAGGCTACCTGTCCAAGTAGCATGGTCATCACCGTGCCGCCGACTCTACCCATGCCAGAAATTGGGCAGTCCGGCGTATGCATCGAGCCCGACTGATCGATTATCAGAACCAGATCGTGATTAGCCAGCTTTTGCAACTGCGCTTGAGTTAAACCGCCTTTCAGCGTGGTACCAGTAGCGCCGCCCTTCAATGGAGGATTTTTAGAGGCGTTACCACCCAGTGTCGGAAACTGATTGTCGATAGTGCCAGTGCCACGTTGGAGCGTAGTGCCCTCATCATCGATGCCGCCATCCATGACAGTTTGCCGAACGCCTAGATTAAAAGGCGCTCGACCGCCGGAGTTTGAGCTCGAATCAGGATCATCTTGCGGATTGTTGCCCTGCCGCAAAAGGCTAGGCGCAGGCATAGGCATCTCGCTGTCCGTGGAATTTTTATTGTCAGGATTTCCAGTGCTACCGATGCCATGCGCACTTTCAGCTGTTCCTGCATCCCGGTCATCCGTTGAATCATTGTGACTTGGAGCGGGTCCTTCGGGTCCGACCGCATTCGATGTCCCTATGTCAGAACGCTTGAGTTCAATCTCCTCGTCCGGGTTATCAGCAGCAATCACCGGACCGGTCGCAGAAGCGAGAAACACGAGAAGTGAACACAGAACCAGTAAAAGCCTACCAGCCTCGGGACAGTTAGTTAGTCGCGCCATATATAGCTGAACCTCCGTGGCCTTTATTCCCATCTCAATAAGAAGCCCAACCAGAGTTTTAAATCTAGACTTATGGTTTCCACGCCCATCGTGATTGCAAGACCACCTCGCTCGCAGTTGGTCATCGTGGATTCTTCCAATTGATTGCTCGGCAGCCGGAGGTTCGCTCTAAACCGCACACGCAGACGTTGTATAATCGCTCCCATCGAAAATCTGAAGCCAGGGTGGAAAGATTTTTCGGTGTTAGAAACCGGGAGATAAATATGACGGCTAAACCGCGATTCTTTGCACTTCTAACGATGCTTCTGCTCACTGCGTCGCCAGCGATCGCCGAGACCTTGCTCGCGGAAGGAATCGATTTCTACAAGGCTGGGCAGTATTCAAAAGCAAAACAGTTTTTTGAATATATCGTCAAGAAAGAGCCGACCAACTGGCAAGCTCATTACGAATTAGCAAATACGCACATGCGAATGAATGAACTAGCGCTTGCCAAGCAAGAGTACACCGCATGCTTGAATAATAACTCTGACGGAAAAATTGCCAAAATATGCGGACAGATGATCGCATATATCGACCACATTTCTGGCGAGAAACCATATGAAAACGCCACCCAGACCTCCGCCGTGGCAGTAAGAAGTCCGGAAACGGCAAGCGCTCGCGTTGAGTTCAAACATCGTATCAACATCGTTCCACCACTGTTCAACCACCCTGCGGTCAGCGCAAGCACGATTGCAACCGTCACCAATATTGTCGACACATTGCCTCCGAATATTTATGAGATCCTCGATGCCGGCGGCGCAACCGTTAACATCTCACCAAACATCACTGACAAATGGCCGGATATGCTCAAGGGTAAACTCGACGCGGAAGGTCTGCACCTGGCTCAGGATGCGGCTAGATGCTACGGACGTGATGTCTACATTTACGAGCGCAAACTTATACCTGATACCACCAGACTTGGTGACGAAGTTTTCGACGCCGGCTCGGTAACAAACGTTCTCTACCATGAGCTCGGTCACGCCGTCGACGAAAGCTCTGGGACCTTCACCAAAACAAAGGAAGTTCTCGATATCTACCAGAGTGATGTGGACCAGATGTCCGACGATGTCAAAGCTCGCTTGTGGTATTACACAAAGCCAGGCTATACAGGCGCCAGAGAAGCATTCGCCGAATGCTTCGCCGGTCTGATGGGCGCCAATGGCAAGGACACCGAAGTTGTTAGAAACAACTTCCCGCGCTATCGGGCCTGGGCAAGAAACAAATTCAAGCTCTAGAAATCAATCTCAGCTTACTGCAAACTGACACTAGTTGTGGTGTCAAAACCGCACCCAGCGCTTATTCACCATAAGCCTCTGCTCGAGAACGATGTTATCGCGGCAGAAGACTATAAAAAACGGTTTCGCCGCTAGATCATTCAACTCAGGCAATCGATATCCGGACCAAGACAAATTAATCTTCCTCCAAGAAATTGGCTACATTTTGGGCACATATTTATGCCAGATTATACGCCTGCGATCAAATTACTAATTTAACTCGTCCACCAGCCTCTTTCTAAAGCAGGTAATTGCCGTTCAATGGTAGACAATAATTCTAAACCTCGGTTTGAACCCGGGGTCGGTTCAACGCCGACTGACTCCTCGGAAAACTACGATCCTCATTCAGATACCACTCCTGTGAGTGTGACGAATGAGGACATGGAGAAATTTTTCAAGCCTGTTAACTCAACTGCCGAGACGACCGGATTTGACGGTGGTCCGCAGCCCGATTCAAACAAACAACCCGGTGAAAAATACTTACCGGAGTGTGAAATTATTTTTGGCGAAGACGAAGAAAAACCTGAAGGACAGCAGTCTGAAGAAAAAGGGACAGCAAACGGGAAAACTGAAACAGTCGAGACTAAAGCGGTAGTTTCTGACCAAGAGAAAGATGCTGAGCGAGTTTTATCATCAGCTAAAACCGAACCAGCAATGTCACGTGACGATCTTTCTGCTCTGGCTAAAACAACTGTCGAACCTGAGGTGTTGATCAAGTTTAACAAAGACCTCGACGAGTTCGAAAAACGAGCAGTAACCGATAAGCTATCGCAACGAGATCGTGAGGAATTTTACGGGCAAGTCGGTCGTGTATTGCAGGAGAGTAAGACTGGCAACGACTTCTATTCAGTCATTGAACTACAAACAATAGCATCCGATATGGTCGGTCAGGCAGCAAAACCCGGTGACATCAATCAAGGTAAGATGTCCACCTGTTCAACAGCGGCACTAGAAACAGCTCTCTACATGCAGGAACCATCCACGATAGCGAGACTGGTATCGGATATTGCTTTGACCGGTAAGTATGAAACCGTCGATGGTGGCACTGAAACTGTGCCGGAGAAAAACCTGCGCCCAGATAAATATAAGGCTGACACGCCGCCAGAAAAAGCTCGCAGTCTAGCAAGTCATATCGCTCAGCCAGCCTTGATTAACATCAAGTGGAACCGACAAGATGCCTTTGCTGACCAAACTGGAAAGCTTGGAAAAATTAGATACGAAGAAGGTCATCCAACTGCGATGAAAGGCGATTCGCACACGAGGATGATGGACTATTCAACTGTGCCGCCACAGCCATTCAAATCCAGTGTCGGTTACATAGATCCGACCAATAGAGAATCGGGTCTCTTCATGCAAAAAGAGGTCCCAGACGAAGGACCAGACATGCACATGGATGACCTCCCCAAAATTTACAGTCAATTACGCGGCAACAAGGGCGATTTGACGATCGTCAGCGATACGGAAGCTCCCGGAGTAATTAAACCTCAGTCGGCCGAACACTTGAAGCAAATTCTGAAGGATGCAGCGGATAGAAAGAAACCTGTTGTTCTAGGTGTTCATGCCAATCGAGGTCCATTCCTTTCCGACCTGATTGATTCAGATACGAACAAACCGCTGACTGCAGAAGAGATTGAAAAGTCAAGGACAATGCACGCGCATCACGCTCTGGTAGCCACTCATACAGACGAGAAGGATTTAACCACGATTCAAAATCAATGGGGTAATGCAGTCGATCACACAGGAGAAGTTGGTCAGAAGCCTAAAATTGGAGTTCAGGAATTATTCGATACTGTATTCAACAAATCAGCTGATGCTGCGCCAAAGGAAACAGTTGAAGATAAGGCGAAGCAACCGACCCCTGACGAATACATCAAAGATCAGCAAAAATTTGTCAACGAGTTAGCCAGCGATGCGGACGTCGATCCAGCGATTCTCTTCAATGAAAGACTGACTCTTCACCACTATCTTGATCACTGGGGGCACAAAGACGCGGCTCACGAGCAGGCAAAAATTATCAAAGACAGTCTCGACGAACGATTTAGATCTAACAACCACTCAGACCTTAGTTTAAGTGAGAACGCGACTTCGTTTTTGGCTCAACTCGAAGGCTCCGGAGAAAAAGAGATTGCAGTGAGTACTCTAAAATTTATGGATGAACGGTTTAAGAAAATCGACATCACTGACAATTACAAGTACCGACAAGAACTGGATAACCTGCTAAAGCTTCACAACAAGAATGGTGACAAGACAGGTGCAAGAGACCTTACAAGAATGATCATCTCTAACGTGTTAGAGATGCATGGCAAACCAGAGGACATCAGCAATAGAACAGCGATTCAGGCTTTAGACTCCTTTGCGGATGTCGCCCTCCAGCATGAAGTTCCTGAGGAGGCTCACCGCATAGCGAGCCACTTGCTCACCAATGTTCGCGCGTACGAAAAAACGCATGGCTCAGAGAACGAAACCGTCGCTCACGCAAAACAAGCGCTCATGTACCTGGGAGACCGCGATCATTTCAAGGAGATGAAGGCGACAATCGCCAGTGAAACTCAAGAGAGCTATCAAAAGTTAAAAGACAAAGGCGATATTACCAGTGAAGCATCGAAGGAGATGAGACGCACGCTTTCATCTTATTATCAGATAACAAAAAATCCGGTTGCATTGAACGAGATAGTGCAAGACACAATCAAGTCCATCATCGACGACCCCAAAGATCCATTGAAAGAGAACTCCAGAGATTTCGCCAATATCTACTCATTCCAGGCTGAAAAGTTGGCCGCTGCAGGCGGAAAAGAACTGGCAATTCCACTGCAGCAAAAAGCTTTAAAAATTGCAATGGAAAACAAAGAGACCGGAGATCGCGACAAAATAGACATCATTGCGGAGAATCTGGTTTCCATGCTCGATTCAGTCGGACGCACGGAAGATGCGGATAAAGTTATCAAGGAAACTGGAGTTGAAATATTTCGCCGCAGGAAACCTGCAAAAGCCAAATAAGCATGGAGCCTGTTCCAAAACAGGCGGACAGGCGCTCAGTTCCCGAAATTTTTGACTAAATCAGCAGAAACATCTTCGCTCTTGCTGCCAGCAGTCTGGATGAGCTTTCCACCGCTAAATTTCAACGATGAGTTTTTACTCGCGCCGCTCAAATAAGCCTGCGTGCTGCCATCATCTTCATACAGTCTTCCTGAAGCCGCACCGGTTTTATCAGGATAGACTTCGTATGATACCGGGCTGGCGGTGGTCAGTTGACCGATGTAATCAACTTCGGGACCGTACGGTAAAATACTGCCGGCTTTAATGAACATCGGCACTCTTTCCAGAGGCGCCTGAACTGTTATCCACTGACTGCCCGGATACTTCTTCGATGTCCCGAACTCATACCATTCACCAGATGGAAGATAGACCTCACGTGCGGTGGCACCTTGCGATACCACAGGCGCTACCAATAGGTTCTCGCCCACCAGAAATTCATCATCGACATTCAAAACGTTATAGTCGTCTTGATACTCCAAAATCAAAGGTCTGATCCACGGAATTCCGGTTGCATGAGCTTCTGCCAGGACAGTATAGAGATATGGCAATAAACGATAACGCAATTTAACGTACTTGCGAATGATGTCTTCGTATCTTTTTCCGAACCGCCAGGGCTCTTGATCGTAGAAGTCCACAGCATGGTGGTTGCGAAAGAATGGTGAGAGAAAACCGATTTGATACCATCTTGTCAAAAGTTCCCCATTGCATCTGCCCTGATAACCACCACAGTCGGAACCGACGAATGGTTGTCCGCAAAGTCCGAGGGTTTGGAACATCGGAATGCTCAGCTCCATCGCACTCCAGGTGCTTGGACTGTCACCAGTCCACATGGTGGCATAGCGTTGAATTCCGGCGTAGCCACTGCGAGTAATTATATATGGACGCTGCTTCGGACGCAGACGGCTCAAGCCCTCGTAAGTCGCCTTGCATTCGAGAAGCGCAAACAAGTTACGCATTTTATTGTGTTTCGAATTTTCTCCGTTATCGAAGTTGACGACGTCTTTCCATTTCTCGCCGTCGCGACTTTCGAAGTCGGCAGGCTCGTTCATGTCATTCCAAATCCCTGCGACGCCTGCGTCCAGAAGTGGCTTGTGCAAATCACCCCACCACTTAGCCGCATCCGGCAGAGTGTAATCCACGAAAACAGAATCACCCGGCCAGACTTTACCAACGTAAGTCTCACCGTTGGTTTTCTTCAAAAAAAAGTTTCGTTCAGTGCCTTCATTATAGACGCTGTACTTTCCACCCGGTTCATACTTCACACCTGGATCGATTATGGTTACCGGCTTGACGCCCCGCTCAGCTAACCAGGTCATCAAACCTTTCGGATCAGGAAAACGATCGTGGTTCCAGGTGAAATCTCTATATCCATCCATGTAGTGAATATCAAAATGAATCACATCAAGTGGAATTTTCTCTGCCTGATAGCGCTCAACAACGTCTCTTATCTGTTTTTCGTTACCGTAACTGTATCTGCTTTGTTGATGCCCAAGAGCCCATTTAGGAGGCATCGGCATGCGACCGGTGAGTTCGGTAAAACGACTGACCACTTTCTTCATTTGCGGTCCATAGAAAAAGTAGTAATTCATCTCGCCGCCATCAGCTTGAAAAACTACATTCTCAGGATCTGTCGAACCTAGATCAAAACGCGTGCGATAACTGTTATCGAAAAATATTCCGTAAGCGGAACCGTGCCATTCATTCGACTTATTACGATCCATCAAATGACCGATGTAGAACGGAATGCTTTGATAGATTGGATCCGTGGACGATGTATATCCTGGCGTATCAGAACTCCACATTTGAAAGGCTTCTCGCCGTTTATCCAAACGTGCGGCCTTTTCGCCCAGACCATAAAAGTGTTCTTCAAAGCCCAGCGATTTTACGGCTGCTACTGACTGATTCGCAGAGTTATACATCATGGGCTGACTATCGCTATTAACTAAACGTCCGGTTTTCACATCGAAAAACTGAATTCGCAAAGGGGTCCGATTGACTACGACACGCAGCTCAGCTGTTTCAATTGAAACCGACTGACTACTCTCGGAAACCTTAATAGGAACTTCATTCCAACTGGTTCGAGCGATCGCCCAAGATTGATCCTTTGCTGGAATTGGCTTTTTAAACCCGCTTCGCACCCGCACCAAATCCGGTGCCAAAACTTGCAACGATACCTGGCTTTCATCCACACAATCAATCAAAATGCCGTTATTTGTCTTTGCAACTTTCTGAACGTCACCGATTGACGCCATACCGGAAAGGTCCAATGAGTAAGCAGGAGTAAGAAACGCTCCGTAAGAAGCTGCAAAGAACAAAAGCAAAAAGAATAAGGCGACTCGTCTCATGGCGCTCCCTTGCGGTCTCGGATATGAATTCAGGCGGCTTATAAAATACCACATTTAGGTGGACATATAGTCCCAGCAGTACTGACATAAGGCTGAAAAAACAGCTTTAGAACGCAATGAAACCCATCGTGTTTACGACGGGTTTCACTGCTCTTGTGTTAGTCGATCTGGGGGATCGACTGCCTCTTTCAACCATCTCCGATGATGTTGTTCGCGAAGAGTGCTGGTTTGGGGATAACTCTCTCCTCGCCCAGTCATTATTGCGCTTGAAAGTTGCAGTAACGTTGCAATCGAGCTGACAAAATTCCGATGCATTTAATGGCGCGCCCACTCAATCGTGATAAAGTTTCGCAATCTCCCTCAAAGGAAATAGGCATGAAATCCACGCGCTCCATTCGACGAGAGAAGCCAGTTTGTTTGAAAAACATTCTCGTACTAGGAACGATTTGCGGACTGTCACTGACGTCAATGCACTCGAGCCGCGCGGAAAATCCGAAGTCGAAACCAATAAATCCGGTCGGTCAATCCAGTATCCAAAAGGGGGACGGTGCCGGCCAGGTCGCGCCGCTTGCAGGTCCAGTAAAATTGGTTCTACAAATTACTGTCGATCAATTGCGCGGCGACTTACCTCGATTATTTAAAAATCGCTTCGGTAAAGGCGGATTTCGCTACCTGATGGATCGAGGAGTTTTTTACGTCAATGCTAACTATTTGCATGCTGACACTGAAACAGGACCGGGACATGCCACACTT
>CAZRMH010000201.1:0-14574 GCA_964600935.1 uncultured Candidatus Obscuribacterales bacterium | reverse complement strand
GAAGACAGGTTGCTCATCGGTAAAGAGAATCCAGTCTCGATCTTTTTTCGGCAAGTCTTTCCAGGGTTTGTCTACGTCATAACCTAACACTGAGAGAATGTCGCGATAGTTTTTCCCTTGCCATGCTCCTGGCCATGCGGCGATCGCCTTTTCTCTGATTGTTAGTGATGGATCGGGGACGAGGGAAGCTTCGCTAACCGTGTGCACGACGCCCATACCATGACATGATTCACATGCGCCCGCGAGAGTATTAGGTGAGAATGCATCGGAGTCAACTTTTGCTGCGCCTTTCGGATAAACGCCGGCGCGTGAGAAAAGCATACGTAGAGAGTTCGAAAGCGTGGTGATCGTGCCAACCGACGAGCGCGCCGTCGGTTCCCCGCGGCGCTGTTGCAATGCTACCGCGGGTGGGAGACCGCCGATTTCAGTGACTTTTGGCGCTGGTAATTGTGAAATAAGCCGTCTGGCGTAGGGCGCCACTGACTCGAAATACCGTCTCTGAGCCTCCGCATAGATCGTTCCAAATGCCAGTGAAGACTTTCCCGAGCCTGAAACGCCCGTGAATACAACAAAAGCGTCGCGGGGAATGTCAACGTCGACGTTTCGCAAATTGTTTTGCTGTGCGCCGCGAACTTGCACGAAGCCCTTAGCGCTGGCTGGTTGATGTTTTGAGAGCTTCATCGCGAAGTCATCGGGACTAAATTGCCTACACAAGGTTTGGGGGTTAAATTAAAACACAAATGTCGCCGAAACCTCAAGTTACGGGGATTTCCGGCTCCGTGGGGCGTCCGTTCCAGTCGAACGGTGAAAGTTGCTAAAAAGTGAAGAGCCACCGCGTACAGGCGGTAGCTCCTCATGGATTCAAGCGAAATTGATTATTGGAGGCTTACTGCTCGCTTGAATCTAGACTTCAAATCGCCGTATATAAAGGAGAATCCGGGGGCTTGCTCAGGTCGTCCAGCAGCGGAAGCAAGAGCGAACACTGAGGAAGTCAAATTCACGAAAAACGGATGAAATCCGTAGTTAACCATCTCATTGTAAGCTTTCGATGCGGTCCAGCCCTCGTGGTTGATTCGATAAACCGCGACCATAGTTCCGGTTCTGTCTTGTCCCTGATGGCAGTGCACAAATACCGGCTGACTTTCCGGATTGTTCACGACTGATAGAAACTTGTCCATTTGATCCTTCGTTGCTGCTTTAAAGTGACTCATCGGAATGGTTACATATTTCATGTTGTTCCGCTCGACAAGCTCCTTTTCGTCATCACTTAGTTTGCCGGGATTCATCAAATTGATAACGGTTTTGACTCCGGAATTTTTCAACGCCTGAATGCCGTGTTGACCAGGCAATCCGCCTCTTATAAGCGTTGGCGAAACTACACCGAAGTTTGGGACTGTTGTACGAAGGATTTCTTCATTGGCGAAACCAGCTTGTTGGGCTGATGCCGGGAGCACTGAGCAACTGCCAGCGAGCATTACGGCAAGTAAAAAAGAACATACGCGTATAGATAACAATTGCGTTTCCTCCACAAACAAAGCGCAACTTCAATTAAGACTAGCAGACGATTCGGCACCGTAACTGTTCCTTCGTGCTATTTATTTCTTTTCTTTTTTGACCTGTCGCGTTGCTTTCAAGTCATGGTCTATAATTCAATGGTTCGAGCCATAGACACCTGAAGGAGTTCCATTGTGGAGAAAGCGACCCTAACTCAAATAGAAGGCGAAACCGAAACTGGAATCTTCTATCGGAAGACATATTCCACCACTTCGCAAGGCAACTTGGTATTAGTGATGGGTTATGGGGGAAGCTTGCGGATCTGGCCGTCAACGTTTGTCGACAGGCTCGCCGAGAAGTTTAACGTCATCACATACGACAATCGCGGCACCGGACTTAGTATCATTCCACAGCAGACCGACGATTACTCGATCAAAGCGATGGCGGATGATTTATACGAAGTAATCAAAAGTCTTCAGCTTGATAAACATCATCTTCTGGGATACAGCATGGGTAGTTGCATTGCGCTTCAATACGCTCATGACCACGCCGAGATGGTCCAATCACTGTTCCTTATGAGCGGTACTGCTGGTGGTGTCGAGTATGTAAAACCTGATAAAGAAGTTTCAACCGCGCTCGCTAATCCGCAAGGTAAGACGCTATGGGACATCTATATGTATACGTGGCAACTTATGTACTCTCCGGAGCATTTCGAGCGTTGCCAGCCCGCGTTCAAACAGATTTATGAAGCGTCCAAAGACCTGCCGACCCGACCACTTGCGTTGATGGGCCATTCTCATGCGTTTAGAGGATTCGATGGTAGCTCTTACCTCTCATTATTAAAGATGCCCACCACAATTCTTGCGGGGCAATCTGATCGGCTGATGCCGTTCGGAAACTCCGAGAATCTAGCGGCGAAGATAGCTGGCTCGCGTCTTGTATCAATTGACGACTGCGAACACGCACCGCATGTCCAGAACGAAGACCAGGTAATTCAGGAAATTGAGCGCACCTGTATGGCTTCCTAGAGCTTTCTGCATAGTCTCCGATGTTGTAGGATTGGAAGACGCCAAAACGGTCGAGCTATGGTTGATCTGTGCCCGAATTGCAAACAGCCAAAAGCCGGCGGTAAGTCCGGTTCGCTAACGCAGTGGATTTTTATTTGTCATTGCGATTCTCTGAAGACTGAAGAAAGCGGGAGCGATTCTGATGCATACAAATTTCAAATCTGCAGAAAGTGCAGAAAAAGGATCAACACCGGGCGCGATGGATCGCTCACGCAATTCGTATTTCGCTCTGATAGCTGCCGTTGTGACTTCCCTGAACTAGTAGACGTTGCAGTAACTCGCAATGCCGATGTGGACGGAGCTTTGTCGGCCGATGGCGATTCCAAGTCTTTGATTGAGACGCTTGACCATATTGAAGGAATCGAATTATCACCAAACGCATTTCCAACCAATAGATTTAAACCCATTCGCGAGATTGGCAGAGGTGCCTCCGGCGCCGTCTACTTGTGCATCGATCGACTATTGGGTAACAAAGTTGCTGTGAAAACCTTACATTATCTGGCTGCCGATCAGCTTCTTGGTTTTCAACAAGAGGCTCGGGCGATAAGCAAGCTCAACCATCCAAACATCGTCAAAATTTTGGACTTTGGAGCTACGGATGCCGGCACACCATATATGGTGCTGGAGTATATTGATGGTGTCGACCTGGAATCTCTAGTCACTTCGTCTAGTAATCTCAGTCTGAATGATATTCTTGAAGTAATGCTTTCTGTCTGCGATGCACTTTCATACTCACATCTCAAAGAGATTTACCACCGAGACCTGAAACCAAGTAACATTTTAATCGAGCAGACCGACGGTAAACTCAATGCTAAGTTGGTTGACTTTGGCGTTGCAAGAATCAAGTTCGAAACACTGGAACCAAATATTTGTCAGGGTACCACTGTCATTGGAACTCCTGCCTATATGTCGCCGGACCAGATGCGTGGAATTAGTTACGATCAGCGATCGGAGCTGTATTCGGTTGGTTGTATCTTGTTCGAATTACTCTCGGGCAAACAACTCTATACTGCGGAAACAGTTTTGGAACTAGTAGCGCTTCATGCAAACGCTCCGATTCCACGATTAAACGATGGTGGCAATCAGTATCCAGAAGAGTTGGATAGAATTCTTTCGCGCTGTTTAGCTAAAGAACCTGAACATCGCTATCAGAACGTGCATGCGTTAAAAGCGGATTTGGCGCAGGTTTTGGAATCTGAGCATAGCAGCCCTTCGAGCTCGCCTTCAACTGACTATCCTGAGAATCAAATCGATTATAGAACTATCACGGAGCGCAGATCCGAATCACCGCGAAAATCGAAATTACTCATAGCCGCCGTTACCACTGTTGTTCTATTGGTTATTGCCGGCACTGCGTTTTTAGTATTAAATCCGAGGAGAAACAAGAGTGAAATCTATGCTCCACCATCCGCCAGCACTCCTGAGCAGAAGCTGAAGCCGGGTGATTTAAACAACGCATTGTTAGAGACAAAGTTCAACGTCAACGAGTTCAACGGCAATCGTTGGCTTTTCAATATGGGCGAAGTCAATGATCAGTCTGTTGACGAAATCTTAAAGTCAAAACACGGAAATCGACTTTGGTTGGACCGAAGTGAGTTGGACACTGGCAGTCTTTCGCCGGCTGGAATTCTTCGACTGAAACCGGCTCATGTTGTCTCGCTTGCCTTGATCAGCATGCCACTAACGGACGCGCATTTGGACGCTTTGGCGCAGTTGAAGACACTCAAACTTTTGAGACTATTTGAGAACCCTGGATTCTATGACGAGAGTGTGAGACATATTCAGCCAATGAGTAACTTGACGGAGTTGATGATCCGTAACCCCCATGTCACCGACCGTGGTATCAAATTTTTGAGTGGAATGAACAATCTAGAAATTCTTTCGCTTGATCGATGCTCAAAGGTTACTGACAAAAGTCTCGATGTGATCGAAAACCTGACGGGTTTGCGAAGGCTGAGTCTGACAGCTACGAACCTTAGTAAACAAGGTATATTGCGCGTGGCAAAAATGAAGCGTCTCCACACTGTCAGCTTTGCGAAATTGCCGTTTGATTCTGAATGTTTAAATGCGATTCTGGCTCTACCTCTGAGAAATCTCTCATTACGTGGTGCGACAATCAACAGCAAGGATCTAAATCGACTTGCCGAAATTAAAACGCTCAAGCTATTAGATATCCGTGAATGTTCTCGGATTACAAAAACAGATGAACAAAATTTCCATACCTACCGCCAATCGATGGGATTGCCGCCGATTGAGGTAATTCGAGCGCGCAGGGTGGGGATGGAAAATTTTGGAGAACAGGTATTTGACACCTTAGATGAAGAACATATGTGGGTTGATTGATGCACTATAATAGGCTCTGAGACAGGAAATCGTTATCACATCGCGCCTGGTATGTATGAAAGTAGATAGTTCCAACATCGTTATATTCACTGATGGTGCCTGTTCTGGAAATCCGGGACCGGGTGGATGGGGATCCATCGTCGCGATGCCTGACGGAAACATTCATGAACTCGGTGGTAACAATCCGCAGACCACCAACAACCGAATGGAGATGGTGTCAGCGCTTCGTGCTTTGGCGACTCTGGAACCACCGCTATCAGGCGATATCGTTTTGTACACCGACTCAACATATTTGATTCGTGGTATCACCCAATGGGTTTTTGGATGGCGATCGCGCGGATGGAAAAGCGCTGAAGGAAAAGACGTTGCCAATAAAGATTTGTGGGAAGAATTACTGCGGCAAGTTGGGCGGCTGAAGCCTGCCACCGTGAATTGGAAATATGTCAGAGGGCATTCCGGATATCCAGGAAATGAACGTTGCGATCAGATTGCGGTTTCGTACGCTAAGGGAAAACCTGATCCACTCTACGTAGGTCCTCGTGATGGATATTTTGTTGACCTCAATGAGTTGCCTGAAGAAGATTCACTGCCCGATATGAAATCGAAGTCTGCCAGTGGTTCTTCGAAAGGTTCTAGCAAAGGCGGCGGCGGTCCCGTAACGTATTTGAGTTATTTCAATGGCGTGGTGGCAAGGCATTCGACATGGGCTGAATGCGAACGAGTTGTAAAAGGGCGCAACGCCAAATTCAAAAAAGCCAAATCTCGTGACGAAGAAAAACAGATTCTCACCTCTTGGGGATTGAATCCAGAAATCGCGATCGACTAGTAGGGCTGCCAGATTAGCGTCAGGTGGAAACTCTGGCGTTAGAGTGTTCCATTTGACGTTCCTGATTGAATACGAACATTCTGATCGTACCGACTCCCGTGGAGCATTTTGATGCACGGATGTTTTCGTCATAAAATCTGTTCGAAATCAATCTTCTGATATTGAAACTTGGAAGAACCTCGTGCCTGCGCTGTTTGGGAATAACAACATTCCATTCGTTTGCTTGTATAGATATATTGAGTACGCGCGGCGGTTGAAAACCCTAACTTGGTACTAAGGCATGTTTGAAACATTATCTAATTTCTTGCGGAGTCGCTCCGCTGAAGACGCGCGCACTGATTCTTCGTCTGATGCAAACATTGTTGACGAGACGCAGAAAGAGAAGAACGACTTGAGTCAGTCCCTGTTATCTGAGTTCTTGCAGACGGCGCCGGCTAAACTTCAGAGGTCCGGTTCAGACGTGTTGCTCGCCTCTAATACTGAGGTGGCACCAAGTTTCGCCTCTGCTGTTGGCGGAGCCGATGTTAGAGAACCTGGACAAGATGCGCGGGAACCAGCGCCACCAGGGGCGGGACAAAACCGTTTCGCAGATGCCGCCGAAGACAAAAAGGAACCGCCACCGCCGGGCGCCCAGCGACCTGCTACAGATGTGCCACCAGCAGCTCAACCTCCGGGGGGAGCTTCACTGGCTGATGTCATTGAAGGTAAGCGGCAGACACCGAAGATCGAGTCGATGAATATCAACGGCACTCCGGTGAAAGTTAAGTCTGTTGATTTTGGGCCTGATCGTTCTCGAGTTGTTGTTCTCGGCGAAGAGTATGGAGTCCATCCAGCCAATTCAAAAATCACGTTTTACGATAAAGAAATTTTTCCACAGGGGAAAAGAACTCCGCATGGCAATGTAACCTCAGTTGCTGAACACCCAAGGGGCACTAAAGTCTTCACCAAGGTGAACGGCAACGTCTTATACGAGCTGGCCACGCCTCTCAAGGTTGAGGACCGCGGTGGCACTTTCGAAGGAAAAGTTCTGGAAGAATTGCCCAATGGAACGCAAATGTGGCGCACCACTGGTGGTTCCTCAATCGAAAAACTAGCAAAGGATAGTTTGACCACGTCAAAAGGCACGGTCGAGCGTATTGAGTGGAAAGATGGGAAACTAAACTATTTAACCCAAGACTTAAAAGCATTTTCGGTCGAAGAGCAAGGAGGCAAGCTGGTTGTCACTGACTTTGTTGATGGCAAGCCTGGACAGCAAACTAAGGTTGATTCGTTCGCCGAAAAATTCAATCCACCGTTAAACCATCCATACTATGGTGCTGTTTTAAGTAGAACCAGAACTCCAGACGCTGTCGTACTGGACTTAGGGCAGCGGGGCGAATGTAAAATCTTTTTGCAACCGAAGAAATATGATGGAACTAGAACCACCCATAGTGTCATTCGAGATTCCAAGGATGGCAGCACGAAATCGTATTTGAGCGACGGCAGTATAGTTTATGAACAGCCAGGCACAAAAGACCGAGATGTCGTTAAAGTCGAATCTATGGCGGATCAGACCCAACGTGTCTTTTATAAAAATGGAGATTCGACAACGAAGTTTTCCAACGGTGATCGAACAGAAAAATATGTTGATGGGCTTGCCACATCGCTTGATGGTAAAGTTGTGGAAGTGCAGCGTTCCAAAGCTAAGAACGTTTATCTCCTCGCGGATGGTGGCAAGGTCGAGATGAAGTTGAAGGTCAATGAACCTTTAGTCAAAACCACTAAAGACGGTGCTGCTCAAATCATGAAGGAGAGTTCGGTTAGAGAACACTTCGCCAGTCCACAGCCAACTGCATATGGCGCGATTAAGGGTTTGGAAACTAAGAACACAGGAGAAACAAGCTACTACTTAGCGGATACTAAGGAGTACCAAAAAATCACGTTGCTTGGTACGCCGCGCAACGATTACAAAGGCTATGTCACCTATCCGGACGGCACTAACCGTCTGATTCTCTCAACAGGTCGAATTCTTCCAACAACCATGACGATGAGTCAGAGTCAGATTGATGGTTTGATGAACAATGAACTTAAGCCGTCGCAGATTCCCAATCTGAATGCCGTGGACATGAACATGCTTTTCCGCAAGCGGCCAAATCCGATGCCTGGTCCGCCGGAGCTTATTCCCGATGTACTCGAGCTCTTCCGAAAATAGTCCGGAGGGGATTGCGCTGGTCGCGATATACTTGTGACTTCCGGTCGGCGCATCCTGATGAAACTCTGGAAGAAAAGATCGATAACCCATAAAACTCACATATTCAGCACGTTTTGTCGTAGTCTGTTTACGAACGCGTGCTGGATCTATGCGACCAGTCTCTTCGTAAAAGTGGTTGGCAGTAAGGGCTATTCGCAATTATTTTTCTTTGCGAGTTTGTGCTCGTTGATTTACTATTTGTATTTCGCCTTTCGTGGACACAAGCCGAACGAACCGTATCAGGTTTATCGTTTCGTGTTGGTATTGGCGCTTCTAGCTTCTGTCATGTGCTTCTTCGAGCCGCATGTTGCGCTATTGCATGAGCGGTACGACTTATTGCTTTACTGTTTCGTAGTCTCAGTCATGACAGTCGATCTGGTTGGCACCACTCTTGGACCGATCGTTCTTCAGTCTTCGGTGAACCCGGCGATTTTTCGACAGGTCTACCAGAACATAATCACTGCTGAATTAGCTGCCCGCATAACCGCTGCGGTCGTTGTTTGGCTGCTGAGCCTGGCTCATCAACTGCTTTGGATTTATCCGATTGCCTGGTCGTTGCTTATTCTGCATTTTGTTTTATTTGGTATCACAATATGGCAGATGCGTGTTGCTGAAGTGAAGGCTCGCGTTGCTGTCGGCGATCGTCCTCGGGTAATGGAAAACGTTGGCAGCTCTTTCAAATTCATGTTCGCCAATCCGCTTGCGCGGATCGCCATGTGCGCGATGGTATGGGCGACAATTACAAAATTTGTAATTGAAAACCTTTTCTACCAGGGGGCTGATGCCAACTTCGGTTCCGCTCGCCAATTGGCCTCGTTCGTCAGCGGTTTAACTATAGTAATTTATACTTTGTCGCTTGGTTTGCATGGGCTCTTAAACAGTAAACTAAATTCTCGTTTGCAGCTCCGCACGCTTTTGAGTCTTCAGCCTGTAAATGTTCTAGTGTTCGCTGGTATCGCTCTGCTGGTGCCACCATTTTTGCCACTGGTACTGCTTATGGTGTCATACAATGTGATTCATCGCAGCGTCCACTTGCCGATGTCCAGGCAATGTTTGGTACCAGTGCCGCGCCGCAGGCGAGCTACTATTGTCGCCCTAATTTCGATTGTCATCTCAGTTGCCACCATTATTACCAGTGGTGTCATGGCTGCATTGAAAAACTCTTTGCAGATGGAAGACTTTCTCGTAATCTTGCTTGTTTTAGGCGCGGCAATTTTGTTCATGATTACCAGTTTGGATTCGTTCTACATTCGAAACCTATGGAGTTTTTTCCAAGAGACCAGATCGGGACGCTGGCAAGAAGATTCACAAAACGAGAATCTAACTTCGTTTGAAATCGACCAGACCGCTGAACTCGAGCCCGATGAAGATAGTGCAAAACTCATTGCTGACCCCATTCTAAGCACTTATGCACTGTCCCTCGATAAATCCGATTTGAGAGATGCGACTCTTTTGCATAGACAAATGCTGGCCTCCAAGAGAGCTGATCTTCGTCTATCTGCCTTGCGAATTTGTTTCGACTCAAACTTTCCATGGTTTAAACCAATAATGTTAAAGTCCACCGACCATCAGGATTTCAGAATAAAAGAATTTGCTCAAAACGCCATGCGCGTTGATGAGGACTTTGCGGAGCTGCAGGGTTATTCGTCTGTGTTTAGACGGCGAATTAGAGCTATCGCGATCGAATTGTTTGAGTCTAATGATTGCGAGAGCTTGAATAAGTTGAAGAGTTTGCCGTTATCGAACGACCGGCAGGCGAACGAGGCGCTCATAGAAGTACTCGCCAATCCAAGGTTTCGCGCGATTCGTTCAATCATTTTGCAATGCATTGCGGCTAACAGTGCACAGCTTTCACCGTTGCCTCTCGTCGAGCGCATGTACCAGCTTGATTTTGAAAAGGCACAGATGTTTCGCGAAGTCCTCGAGCATCTTACGTTCACCAAAGGCAGTGCAGAGATTCGTTTGACCATTCAAACCAAGCTGGACAGCCTGAAAGGCCTGACGCTCGTTCTTGGTCAGCAACGCGGAGTTGAACATTCACAAACGCTTCAGACATTTATGCATACGTTGTTTCTGGAAGAATACAGATTGCTTCCGCCACGGGCGGATAATGCGCTTACAAGTACGATTGCCGATTTCCCAAGTTTTTCTCCGGAGGAAATTGGAATTTTGATTGACATGCATCTGTCATTTTTAAAGCGCAGTGATCTGTTTCACAGGTGGGAATCAATCATGCTCTAGTCACGGCACTAGATCAGATAAGCAATGCTTAAACGAATTCGCCGTCTGAACGCATACATCAATCAGTGTTTCAACTTTCTTTCGGTCCCGAGTATTCGGCATCTGTTAGGTGTTCGGCAATTCTGCAATTGATCGACCGGCACTGCGCGTGGTGCATGAATCTATCTAAACTGGCGGCCAATTTCTCAATCGTTTAGAATTAGCCTGTCCCCGAGACCGGTGTTTGAAAAACTTCTATGTCCAAAAGACCTACAAAACTATTGCTATCGGCTTATTTTCAGCTGTCGGTCGCTTCAATGGTGACCGCGAGCGGGGCGCTGGCGAATGTCTCAGATCGGGCACCACTGCCCTTGGGGCAAACTTCGAATTACCCGGTCTCGAACGGCATGATTCGTACGGTCCAACCGGCGAGCCTCCCGGTCACGGCGCCAGTGCAAGTCAGGCAGGCGGTACCGATGCAGGCACCGGCAGGCACTATGCCTCGATACGCGACGACGAATGGAGTTATTAGTGCACCGCCCTCTTCGCTCAAAACGCTACCTGGTGCTAATCAGTCTGCTACAGCGAGCAACTTCGGGGGACAGGCGACTTCGGCAAGTTTAAAAACCACAGGGACGACGCCGATAACAAACAGTCTTGCACCGTCAAATACCGCAAGAGTGTCCGTTTCTCAGGCTGGCAATGCCCTGTCGACCGCTAAAAGTAAGATTGCCCCGCCGGGGCACGATGCCGCCGATGCTGAATGGGCAAAGCTTCAGAAGGTTGGTTCCGAAGCCATCGATAGCGGTCAATATGGTGTGGCTGAACGGACGCTCAAGCAAGCAGTGATTAAATCAGTAGTATTCGGCGAAGGCGATTTGCGATACGCGAAAAGTTTGGATGAATTGGGGCGATTGTTGACTATACGTGCCCGATTCGGTGAAGCAGAGCCGCTACTCGAAGAAGCGCTCCATGCGAAGGAACTGACGCTCGACCGTGAAACAGGGCAAATTATTCCGGCTTACGGTTCGATGGCTACCTTCTACTTGGATCACGGCACAGAGTCGAAGGCTGCGCCGGTTGCGGAGAAGCTTCTGGCGTTCGTCACAGGAAAATTAGACGATTACCGAATGGGAACTCAAGGTCCAGTAACGCTCAAGAAGGGGCAACCCCTGACCGGCTGGGCCGGACGAGCTGATACCACCATGGTTAATCCGGTCATTGAATGGGCGATCACCTGTGATGCCGTAGGAAATTCGTTCAAATCTCACGGTAACTTCGATATGGCAGATCGCCTATTCAAAGCGGCTCTCGACGTGAAGGAGACGGTTCTTGGAAAAGAACATCTTTCACTGGCCAATAGCTTCGATAGTATCGGAGCGATTTGCCTGGAGAAAAATGACGATCGCGAAGCCGAAAATTTCTTTCGCTACGCGCTTGAACACACAGAGAGAATTATCCCTGATGAGCGTTCGCAAGTATTCAGTCGCATGGATAAACTGGCGAAGTGTTTAGTCAAAGAGAAAAAATACGAAGAAGCGGAGGCCATTTACCTTAAGGGTTTGAGTCTCTGGACCAAACCATCGCGCAATGGCAGTGAAGCTCGGGCGAACTTCGCTCTAGGCAATCTATATGTACTGGAGAAGAAATACGAAGAGGCTGTTCCCGTCCTTCAAACCGCGCTACGATTAGCAGAGGAATATTACGGTCCAAATTCTGTTTCGCTGTTGCCGTATCTGCAGAGAAACGCAGATCTAGCCTATTACATGGGACAAAACGAACAGCGTATTGAATTCAAATCTCGTGTTGATACTATCAGTGGTATCGCTGTCCCAGCGGTGCAATAGATGTCGAGACCCGAGCTTTTCAATAGTTAGCGATGTTTAAGATTGCCCGGCGAAATACAAGGCTCAAACTCTCGGGTTCAACGTCATTGGCTGCATCGTGCCGCTGTGATCATCTTATGAGCGTGTTTTTTCGTCATGTATAAACAGTGGTTTCGATGAGTCCGCCTGGTTCTCTAGTTGCTGGCTCGTGAAACTGAGATGGAATCCCGCGTAGATTGCATTGGACATTACTGCAATTCTCACTTTTGCCGCTGACATCGTCTAAAATATCAGTCCAGGGTCTCGAAAGCCCACGCAGTGGAGATTCAAATGTTTCGAATTAGAACGTTCGTGTGCCTGATTGTTTTGCTGAGTATGGCTCCGGAAGCGGCGTTTGCTTATGGTATGTCACTCAGATCTACCACCGGGGTGAATCTCGATAATCGCATTCAGGAGTATGAGGCTACTGTGCTGAGTGGTTTGGCTGAAGCCGCCAAAGGGCTGAACATCCCATCTGACAGCAAGTTCGAAATCGTGCTGGGTCTGGATGGAAAGGCTCAAAGCGCCTCATTTGTTTCCACCACTGCTGATGATGCCGTCGCAAAGGCTTTTATTGATAAGGCGATGAATCAGACATTCGGTGTAATTCCCGGGCTGGAGGGTGATCCGAAGCTCACTCTCACGTTTACCTTTGCTGAACTTAAAACGCCACCTTATCGACGCAATAGCATTCAAATCTCTGGCGGCGGTGGCACCCGTATCTCTGGTGGTGGACTGATAGTCGGCGGTGGCAGTGGCTCGTTTGATGCACAAAGAAAAGCTCTTGATGCGCAGAAACCGTCAACGCCTCAGGAAAAAGAAGAGAACGTTCGCGCGAACCTTCGACTGGCAAGGCAGGCGGTCGCCGGAGGATATGACGTGAGCTTTGCCACGATGGCACCGAATTTAAAGTCTGACCAGCAAACCAATGTTCAAAAGTGTTATGACGCAGCGGTCAAAACGCTCGATTCGTTAGATGCTGCTTCTCAAGGACGTCTAGTTACTGATTTCGCTAACTTTGCTTCGCGACTGGCGCTTACAAATCTTGCTGATACCGCAGACAGTGCTGTTCGAAAAGCTATTGAAATAGAGGAGAGGACCAACAAAGGCGCCAACCCTTTTGGCTCCAGAATAATCGACAAATCGATTATTCGAATCGTGCAGCAGTATCGGAATCAGAAGCAGTACCCGAAAGCCGTTTCGCTATTGCGGTATAGAATCGACAAGTTTAAATCGGCATCTGCCACCGGTGCTGGTGCAGGTGCGCTTGCTAAATTTCAAGATGAACTCGCCAGTTTATTGCTTGTCAGTTCGGTAAAGGTGCCGGCGCAGCGAGTGCAGCTGTATGAGGAGTCAAATAGAGTATTCAAAGAGGGACTCGAAGGGATTTCGAAAAACTTCGGGGGAGTTCAATCCAGTGATTATCGACGGGCTGTTATGCGCCGCGTCAACGAGCTGGATGCCGCGGGACAACCTGCCGCTTCGCAAGCTCTAAAGAAGACTCTGGTTGAGGGTCCGCATGGGGCTGTTAAACCTCATGGAAATGCGACACCAAGGCCGGTTGTCACACCGAATGCTCGAATAATGCCACCTCACAATAAGGGCGATTTTGGTGACCAGGATTATTAGGTTTCAAACCGACAAGAGATGTTTTTCTCTAAGACTACTCGGTGGGCATCGCGATTTGAATCAAGCAATCATGGTCGAATACGTCCATTCCTTCGTGAGATTTGTTCTTGGTGACGACTGCAATCAGTCGATTTGAATCCGGTGACCACTTCAAGGTCTGTAGTTCACCCGAAAGTTTTGCAGTGAATTTCTTGCCAGTTTTAGTGTTTTTGATTTCCACCAATTTGCCGTTCGGTAAAACTTCGAATTTCCCGTCAGGGCTGCGAACGCCACTGTCAGCAGTATCACTCTTTTTCTTACTCTCGCTCAATTTCTTGCCGTTTGCAGCGTCCAAAATTATTACCGACTCTCCGTCAACAACCTGCAAGGCATTCTCTTGATTGTTTTTTAGTCGGGGTCTGGTGTCATCGGTGTAGGAGGTTGGCGTCTCTCTTCTATACATGGTCGTCGGCCCGCCGTCATTTAGCTTGAGCGCCTCCCAAGAATATTTGTCGGCAAGAAAAAGTCCCTTTTCTAGAGCCGTCATGCGACTCGTAACCAGTGCTGATCCCTGCCAGAACACCGGTCCGATTAAATCGAAGAGTTCAAAATGTTTAGTCGGCGGAAGGATTGTTTCCGCTTTTCCTGTTGCGGGATCGTATATTCCAACGCCGACGGTTCCACCCCATTCGCCATTCGTCGCGTCGTCAATCGTGTAGGCGATGCGCTTGCCGTCTGGGCTGGCTATTGGATTACCGATGTAGCCGGATGGAGGATCTACAATCAACTTCTTGTCGCCGGTGGCCGAGTCGAAAACAAAAAGTTCGTTTCCCTTTTGTGGTTCAGCCAAGATTCTTAATCCGCTTATGGGTTTCTTTTGGTGAACGTAGTAAATTTTGTCGCCCTTGATAGCAGGCTCTG